>JAEXBN010000050.1 GCA_023394045.1 Bacillota bacterium
GCCGCCTCTTCATCCTAAATGCACCACTCCCCCTCTTCCGTGCATGTAGATTGATCACTTCTTTCTCCTACATGCACCGGCGCGGGCATGCGTACATGTAGATTCGCCGCTTCTTCATCCTACATGCACCACTCTCCCTCTTTCGTGCATGTAGATTGGTGACTTCTTTCTCCTACATGCACCGGCGCGCGCATGCGTACATGTAGATTCGCCGCTTCTTCATCCTACATGCACCACTTCCCCTCTTTCGTGCATGTAGATTGGTGACTTCTTTTTCCTACATGCACCGGTGCGGGCATGCGTACATGTAGATTCTCCGCCTCTGCATTCTACATGCACCCCTTCCCCTCTTCTGTACATGTAGATTGATGACTTTCTTCTCCTACATGCACCGGCGCGGGCATGCGTACATGCAGATTCGCCGCCTCTTCATTCTACATGCACCCTCGTAACGCCATCTCCATTCGTGACAACATGACGCCTTTCATTCTACACAGACTTGGCTCGCATCGGCATGACGCGATTCCATCCGCAAAAGTTGGCACAGCCTGAAACACAATCGGACAACGACTTTGTTTACAATAAATAGGAAGCGATGAGCCTCTCTGCATGGGAAGGAAAAGGACAGAAAGAAAAAAGAACAGAAAGAAAAAGAAAGGTCATGAAAAAGCTTCTCGCAATCTTGGCGAACTATGAAGAACAGCTCCAGCTTTTGGTGCAAGACATTCAAAGCAAAATTGCTCCGTCGCTTCCAGGGGCAGTGAATGTTCATTACGGCAAAAACGGTCAACCTCAATACTATTATCACCATAAAGACCCTGAAACAGGGGTCAGCCGGCGTGAGTATATCAAGGTCGCCGACCTCGCCATGGTTCAGAATCTGACGCAACAGGACTATCTGAGGAAGGCGGATCATCTTGTGCAAAGGCGGTTAAAAAAAGTGCAAGCTCTCAAAAAAGATCTGGAGACAAAGGATCTGGATCAAATTTTTGAGTCGACTCCGCCCGCCAAACAAGTCTTAATCCAGCCGGTACAAGCCACACGAGACCAGCGCATCGAGGAATGGACCAAACGTCCCTACCAAGGCAAGGCGTTCGCGGAAGATATGCGCGAAATCTACACGCATCGGCATGAGCGCGTCCGGTCAAAATCGGAAAAAATACTGGCTGATACTTTTGCGGCCTATCACCTGCCTTATAAATATGAATGCCCTCTGATGCTCAATGACGGCTTCACGATCTATCCCGACTTTACCTTTTTGGATCCCGATACCAACGAAGAAATTTACTGGGAACATTTCGGAATGATGGATCATGCAGACTATGCTCGAACCACAGCAAATAAGATCATGCATTATATCAAAAACGGCATTCTGCCTGGAAATCAATTGATTCTTACCTTTGAGACCGGCGACCAGCCATTAAACGATCAGATCATTGAACGGCTGATTCACGACTATCTTCTCTAAATATTAAAACGCAAAGGGGCTGACCCTCACCCGAAAAAGAAAGCCAGCGCAAGTGGGATCATAAACGATCCCCCTTCACTGCTTCTTTCGCATCCGTCAGGATGCTGGGCATGAGCCAACCCTGCTTGATTCCGTGCGTTATTTACTTATACGTACACACCGTTTTCTTTTTATGCGTACACGCCTTGATTGACGAACGTGACCCCTCACGCTTTGACTGAGGCGTTTTTACGTTCTACCGCCTCGCAGCTCCCACATCGTACAGAGAGCCCGCGCGAAGAACACTTTCCGTCTCAAAACCACTCATTTCTCCGCAAAAGCCGCTAATTCTTCGGAATTAAGATGCCGTAATTTCCTGCTTTACGACGATAGACACAGCACACCGCATCCACCTCCATATTCAGGAACAAGAAGAAATCGTGACCCAGCAGCTCCATCTGATCGACCGCCTCTTCTGGTGTCATGGCAGCCAATTCCACTTCCTTGACACGGGCAATATCCACATCTTCCGGAACCTGTTCCTCCTCCGAAACAGGCTCAATTTCCGCAAAGCGAATCGACTCTTGCGCATAGCGGCGTTTTTCCAGCTTCGTGCGATACTTGCGGATCTGAGACACCAATCCGCTGATGCACAGATCCACCGCGTCCATCAGCTCATCGGCGCTCTGCTCCGCACGAAGAATCGTCGATGCGCCCGGGATGGGAATGGTGATATCACAGCGCATACGGCTTCCTTCAACCGCCATCGTGACCTGAGCTTCCACAGAATCCTGAAAATACTTGTTCAAGCGTGAAAGCTTTTTCTCCGTCTCTTGCTTCACAGAATCACGGATTGTCAAGTTTTTTCCATAAAAATTAACTTTCATCCCAATCCCCCTTTCTTGTTTGATCCGATTATACCCTTAAATGAGGAAATCGTTAACCGCCGACTTCATTTTCTTTTTACCTCAGCTTGATCTTTTTTGCATACTCTTGAAACCTCTCCCTTATTATTCCGCGCTTTGAATAAATATTAGTGAATGAATACCCACTGACACGCTGAACATCCATCGTGGAAAAGTGTATAACTTCCGTGCGGCGCTTCCATCTTCCCAATCATTCCTCAAATTTCAAAAAGTTACCCACATGTTATCCACATTTTGGTGGATAAGGCGGCGAAAAACCGGCATCTTGACAAATCGAACTGCCCAAACCTCACCGACCTCAGATTGAATAGACTCGATTCTTAATGAAAATTTACTCTATTTATTGTGTTCTTTTAACTTAGATGATCAAAATATAGTATCTCGCTTTTCGATGATCACCTCGTTGCTCTCCACCATCCCGGTCAAAATGAATATGTGGAACGGGCTTCAATAAAAAAATAAAAGAAATCAGATCAAACGCAAAAATGGCTGACGGCGGTGCATCACTGCACCACAGCCAGCCATTTTACGGAACATCCGCAGAACATCAGCGTCCATGGAACCATCCGCGGCATGAAGCATCAGAAATACGCCAGCCATTTGCCAACGATGCCCTATTTCGCCTCGTTGAGCAAATCATCCAACGTGCGCCACGCCAAAACGGCGCATTTCACACGCTGCGGCATATGCGAAACGTCCTTCAGCGCCACCGCGTCTCCGAGCGATTCCTCCAGCACTTCGTCATCCGTCTCTTCCCCCTTAATCATCCCGAGAAAGACACCGATCGCCTTGTGCGCCTCTTCCACGCTCTTACCAGTGAGCTCCTCGCACATCAGCGACGTGGAAGCCTGCGAAATGGCGCACCCTTCGCCGGTAAACGACATCGCCTGAATGGTGTCGCCGTCCAGCTTCACCTGAAGCGTAATATCATCCCCGCAGCTCGGGTTATGCCCATGCTCGCTGTGCGTCGCATCATCCATCGGATGCTTATGATCCGAATGGCGCGCGTGCTCCATGACAATCTGCGTATAAACCTGCTTCATATCCATGGCTCGCTCCTTTCTATGCCGGAAAACCCGATGCCGCTGAGGAATCCGATGCTGCCTGAGAACCCGATGCCGCCTGAGAATCCGGCTCCGCAAGATCCTGCAGCCCCATAATCTCCCTTACCGTCTTCACCGCGTGGATCATCTGATCCACTTCTTCCTTTGTATTATAGAACGCCACGCTGGCACGGCAGCTCGCCGTAATACAAATGCCGCGATGCAGCGGCTGCGTGCAATGGTGGCCGCTGCGGATCGCCACGTTTTCCGAATCCATAATCGTCGACACATCATGCGGATGCGCTCCGTTGATATTAAAAGCGACCATCGTCCCGGCATCATGATGCCGCGGCCGGTAAATCGAAATGCCGCCGCAGCGCTCCAGTTCCTCCGCGCAATAGGCTGCCAGCGCCTTCTCATATGCTTCAATGCACTCCAGCCCGATCGACTCCAAATACTCAATCGCGGCATGCAGACCGACGGCGCCACCCACATTCTGCGTTCCCGCCTCAAACTTATAGGGCAGCTCGGCAAACGTCGAATCCTGATCGTTCACGTACTCGATCATTTCGCCTCCGAACAGAAACGGCGGCATCTTCTCCAGCAAGTCTCTCTTTGCATATAAAACGCCAATCCCGAACGGCGCGCCCAACTTATGTCCGGAAAACGCATAAAAATCACAATCCAGATCCTGCACATCCACTTTGTGATGCGGCGCCAGCTGGGCGCCATCCAACACCGTCAATGCCCCCACATCATGCGCCTGGCGAATATACTGCTTCACCGGCGGAAGGGTCGCCACCACATTCGATGCCCCCGTCACCGCGAAGACACGCGTCTGCGGGGTGAGCTTCGCCGCCAAATCCGCTTCATCCAGCTGATAATCATCATCCAGCTCCACCACCTTCAGCGTCGCACCCGACTGCTGACAAGCGAACTGCCAATTCACAAAATTCGAATGATGCTCGAGGCGCGTGACCAGAACCTCATCCCCCGGTTGGAGAACATGCAGCGCAAAATAATAGCTGATGAGATTCAGGCTCTCCGTCGCATTGCGGGTAAAGACAATTTCTTCCGTCGATGCCGCGTGAATCCAAGCGCGCACCGCCTCGCGGGCATCCTCATACGCCGCCGTCGCCAGAACCGACAGACGATGATTGCCTCGAAGCGGATTGGCATTCTCCTCCACATAAAACTTACGCATCCGCTCCAGCACCTGAATCGGACGCTGAGTCGTCGCCGCGTTATCCAGATACACCACCGGATTTTCTTGTTGCAAATAGGGAAAATCCCGCCGCACCGCCTCCAGATCAAAACCCGGATCGCGGAGCAGGCGGCGCTGTTCTTCCTTCATTTATGGCCTCACAATCTGTTCATGAATCGCGGCGCGGATGCTCTCTCTCAGCGCCGGATCCGGAATCTGATCCAGTGTCGGCACCATGCGGGATTCCACGATCAGCCCTTCAGCCTCCTTGGCGGAAATCCCACGGCTCATCAAATAAAACAACATCTCCTCATCCATCCGGCCCGCCGACGTGGCATGATTCCCCTGCACCGCCTCTTCATGGCAAAGCAACAGCGGAACCGCAACCGAATGCACCTCATCGCTCATGAGAACCGCCGATTCTTCCTCATCACCGACCGCCCCCACGCATCCTTCCCGGAAATCCAGCGTGCCGCGGAAGCTCTTATACGCCTGATCGAAGAGGGCGCCGTCCGCGTGGATGGTTCCCCTCGAAAGCTCCCCATAGAAGCGAATATCATAAAACAAATCCAGCTTCGAACTGCCCTGCACCAAATAGGCGTCATAGGCGTCCAATTCGCTCTCCGCGCCAAGAAGATCCCCGGAAATGTTGATATTGGAACGCGCAGCGCCCAGCTCCACATGCGCAATCTTCAACTGGGCGCCGTCCGCCGCACGGAAGGACAAGCTGAAATTATTGTGCACCGCGGCATGGAATCGGTCGATCAGCACCAGCTGAAGCAGCGAATCCGCTTCCAAATCGATCAAAAGCGTTCCATTGCGAAACGCCTCCCGATCATCCTGGCTTTTCACGTCCACCACCAGCGTCGAAACAACGCCCGTCTCCAGACGCACGTGCAGCCGGTCGGCAAGCAGCGGATCCGCCTCCGAAAGAGCAATCTCCAGCTGATGCACGGATCCATGCGCGGGCTGAATCAGCAGCGGAAGGTTCGCGGCTTCCGCATTGTGATGCAAAATGGCCGGTGAAATTCCGCGGCCCGGTTCATCCCAATGCGCCGCGAGCGACTCCGACTCTTCTTTGTCCAGCAAGCGAACCTCATCCATGCCCTCCAGAGCGACCTCGGCCGTCTCCCCTGTCAACATCTGACCATCCCAGCACGCGCCGCCAAACGGACGCGCGGGGAACGCGGGAAAGGCTTCCTCCTCTGTCGGGACATCATTCACCCCCAACCAGCGATTGGTCAGCTGAGGAAGAACGCTTCCGCGATCAACGATGCGCATGGCATCGCTTGTTGTCGACTCCACCCTGCTCATCCAATCGCTCCTTTCAGCTCCAACGTAATCAGATTATTCATCTCCACCGCATATTCCATCGGAAGCTCCTTCGCGATCGGCTCCGCAAATCCGCGCACGATCATCGCCTTCGCTTCCGCTTCCGGAATCCCGCGGCTCATCAGATAAAAGATCGCCGACTCATCGATGCGGCCGATCTTCGCTTCATGACCCAGATCCACATCCTCCGTCGCGATCCGAATGGAAGGAATCGTATCCGAGCGGCTCTCGCTATCCAGCATCAGCGATTCGCAGGAGACACTGCTCTTTGAGCCATGAGCCTGCGCCCCGATGTCCACGGTGCCGCGATAGATCGCCACGCCGCCCGATTTCGAAATGGACTTCGAATTGATCGTCGAATACGTGTTCGGCGCACTGTGAATCACCTGTGCGCCCGTATCCAGATACTGTCCCTTGCCCGCAAAAGTAATGCCCGTAAAATCGCTCTTGGCGCCCTCCCCGACCAGCAAGCTGGACGGATACAACATCGAGACCGCCGACCCGAACGACCCGGACACCCATTCCATCGACGCGTTCTTTTCCACGCGTGCACGCTTCGTGTTCAGGTTGTACATATTCCGCGACCAATTTTCAATCGTGGAATAGCGCAGATGCGCCCCTTCCTGCACATACAGCTCCACCGCCCCGGCATGTAGATTCAGCGTATTATATTTCGGCGCCGAGCACCCTTCGATAAAATGCACCGACGCACCCGGCTCCACGATGATGAGCGTATGCTCAAATTGTCCAGCCCCCGGCGCATTTAAGCGAAAATACGACTGAAGTGGAATATCCACGTTGACATTTTTCGGAACAAACACAAACGAACCGCCCGACCAGACCGCATAATGCAGCGCCGCATAGCGGTGCAGGCGCGGTGTAATCAGCTTCCCGAAATATTTCTGAACCAGCTCCGGATACTCACGCACTCCTGACTCAAAATCGGTATAGACCACTCCCTGCTCCAGCAGGTAGTCCTTCATATTGTGATAAACCACCTCGGAATCATACTGCGCGCCGACTCCCGCCAGCGACTCCAGCTCCGCTTCCGGAATTCCAAGCTGATTAAACGTATCTCGAATCTCATCCGGAACGTTTTGCCAATCGCGCTCCATCTGCGCCTTCGGACGGATATAGGTGGAAATCCGGTTCATATCCACCGGGCTCAGATCCGGCCCCCAGACCGGATTCGGCGTTTCATTAAAAATTTTCAGCGCCGCCAAACGCTTTTCCAGCATCCACTCTGGCTCATGCTTCTCGCTGGAAATCTCCCGAACAATCTCTTCATTCAGACCATTTTCCAGCCGCTCGTCCCTATCCGAACGATTTTTTAAGTCATAGACACCGCGCGGCAGCTCCTTCACATCCGATTTTTCCTTGACCGTCGCAGACTGCTGCGCCAGACGTTCCGCACGCGCTTGAGCGCGAAACTCATGGCGCTGCTCAGCGGTTTGCTCCAACGTCGCCGCGAAATGCGCCTCTGCTCCGAAACCAGCCTGTCCACGGCCAGTGTCATTCGCCATCCTTCACCTCCCCGCTGATCTCACGGCGAATCCACTCGTATCCCTCTTCGTTGATCCGTGTGACCAACTCCGGTCCCCCGGTCTTCACGATGCGGCCATCAATGATGACATGCACCACATCCGGGTGCAGATATTCCAGAATTCCACTGATATGCGTAATGATCAGGCAGGACTTTTCCGGAGTCAGGAACTCTGCCACGCCTTTGCTGACCACGCGCACGGCATCGACATCCAGTCCGGAATCCGTCTCATCCAGCATGATGAGCTTCGGATCCAGCACCTGCATCTGAAGAATTTCATTCTTCTTTTTCTCGCCGCCCGAAAATCCAACATTCAGATAGCGATCCGCCACCTCCGGCGCCATCGAAAGCGACTCCATGCGTTTGGCCAGTTCTTTTTTGAACTTCAACACCGAAGGATTTTTCCCTTCCTTCTGGGCTTTGGCGGTGCGCAGGAAATCCTCCACGCTCACGCCCGGAACTTCCTGCGGCGCTTGGAAACTGAGAAAAATTCCCTTCCGCGCCCGTTCATCCGCCGTATTTTCGAGAATGCTCTCCCCCTCAAAGAGAATCTCACCTGAATGCACCTCGTACTTCGGATGCGCCATGATCGCATTGGCCAGCGTCGATTTTCCCGCGCCATTCGGCCCCATCACGACATGAATCTCGCCCGGATTGATGGTCAGGCTCACTCCTTTGAGAATATCCGTTTCATCCACACCGACGTGCAGATCCTTAACTTCCAAGAGTGCGGACATGCTTCCTCCTCTATTCTTTCTCCTTATGGTATACGCGCTGCTATGGGCGCGACGAAATCACTGCGTAAACGCCTGCCGGTAGGCTTTGACGACCGCCTCTGCGCTCATGCCCAGCTCATCCAGCACCTGCGCAGCCGGCGCGGACAGACCGAACCGGTTAATCCCCAGGCTCACGCCATCCAGACCGACATAACGCGCCCAGCCAAAGGTCGACCCCGCCTCCAAACTCAAGCGATGGCGAATCGCACGCGGAAGAACCGACTCTTTATACTCCTCATCCTGCGCTTCAAAGCGGTTCATGCTCGGCATGGAGACCACCGAGACATGGATGCCTTCCGCCTCCAGCTGCTTCTGCGCCTCGATCAACAAATGGACTTCCGATCCGGTCCCGATCAGAATGCCATCCGCATCGCCATGCGCCGGCGACAGCACATAGGCTCCGCGCGCCACACCTTCCGCCGCCTGTTCGCGAGTCCCCTCCAGCGTCGGAATCTCCTGGCGGGTCAGGACGAGCATCGTCGGATGATCGATGCTTTCGATCGCCTGCTTCCATGCCGCCGACACCTCGTTCGCATCCGCCGGACGAATCACATCAAAATTCGGCATGGCACGCCAGCTGGCCAACTGCTCAATCGGTTCATGCGTCGGCCCGTCTTCGCCCACCGCCACGCTATCATGCGTCATCACATAGATCACCGGAAGGCTGGACAGCGCCGCAACGCGCGCTGCGCCGCGCAGATAATCCGAAAAGACAAAGAACGTCGCGCCAAAGACTTTTGTGCCACCATGCAGCGCAATGCCATTGTTGATCGCCGCCATGGCGAACTCACGCACGCCATACCAGACGTTGCGATCCGCATCGCCGTCTTTCCGGAAGGCACCATCGCTTTCGATCTGTGTCTTGTTGGAGCCGGACAAATCCGCCGACCCGCCCCAGAAATTCGGGAGCGCTTCCGCAATCTTCTGAATCACTTTTCCGGAAGCCGCACGGCTTGCCAATGGCTTGTCCTCCGGGCTCCAATGCGGAAGCTCCGCATCCCAGTCCTTCGGAAGCCGCCCTTCAAAGGCCTCTTCATAGGCTTTCGCTCGTTCCGGCTCATCCTTCGCGTAATCCGCAAAAACGGCGTTCCAAGCCTCTTCCGCTTCAGCGCCCCGCCGCGCGACCGCCTCTTCAAAATGCGCCCGCACCTCGTCGGAGACCGTAAATTCCGGAGCCGTCCACCCCAGCGTCTCCCTCAATTTTTCGGTGTTGGCCTCGCCAAGCGGCGCGCCATGCACCGCATTCGTTCCCGCGCCCGGCGCGCCGTAGCCGATCACCGTGCGCACGCGAATCAGCGACGGATGCAGCGGATCCGCCAGCGCCTCATCCATCGCGCGCGCGATCTCCTCCACATCATTTCCGTCTTCCACGTGCAGCACCTGCCAATGGTACGCCGCAAAGCGCAGCTCCACGTCTTCCGTAAAGACCAGATCCGTCTCGCCATCGAGGCAGATCCCGTTGGAATCGTAAAGAACGACCAATTTCCCAAGACCCAGCGTCCCGGCGAGCGACGCCGCCTCGGCGCTCACGCCCTCCATCAAATCGCCATCGCTGCAGATGGCAAACGTGCGGTGATCCACCACCGTATGATCTGGGGTATTATATTGCGCCGCCAGATGCGCTTCCGCCATGGCTAAACCGACCGCATTCGCAAATCCCTGCCCCAGCGGTCCGGTCGATGCCTCCACCCCCGGCGTATGGCCGACTTCCGGATGACCTGGGGTCTTCGAATGCAGCTGGCGAAAATCTTTCAGATCGTCCATGCTCACATCAAAACCGGACACATGGAGAAGACTATAGAGCAGCGCCGAACCATGACCCGGCGACAAGATAAAGCGGTCGCGGTTCGTCCACGAGGGATGCTTCGGATTGACCCGAAGATAGCGTGTCCACAGAGTGTATGCCATCGGCGCCACGCCCAGCGGAAGCCCCGGATGTCCTGAATTTGCACGATTGATCTGGTCGACGCTCAACATGCGAAGCGTATCGACCGCCCGTTGTTCCAACGAAGCCATAATTCCTCCTTTGCGGTGTTCCGCTTAGTGATTCTTGCCTTCTCTTTCCCCATGATCCAATGTCGCGGAAAGAATCGCCTCCACAACACGGTCAAAAAGCTGTGTGTTTGCCGCCTCAACATGACCCGTATCAACCAGCGTCGCCAGCGTCGGATCAATCGGCAGCTTTGCCAGAACAGGCACGCCAAAGCGCGCAGCGACCTCGTCCACGCGGCTCTTTCCAAAAATCTCATAGACCTGACCCGTATCCGGCGCCTTAAAATAGCTCATGTTTTCGATGATTCCAAGAACCGGAAGATCCATCATCTGTGTCATGTTGATCGCTTTTTCCACAATCATGCTCACGAGATCCTGCGGGCTGGTCACGATCAGCACCCCGTCGACCGGCAGCGTCTGAAATACCGTCAAGGGCACATCGCCCGTCCCCGGAGGCATATCCACAAAAAGATGATCCACCTTTTCAAACACGACTTCCTGCCAAAACTGTTTCACCGCTTGGCCAACCATCGGACCCTTCCAGAGAACCGGATCCGTCTCGTGATCCAAAATCAGGTTCGTCGAAACCACCTGGATCCCCTCTTTGGTCATCCGCGCATACGGATCCTCGCCGCGCATATCCAGTCCGCCTTCCAGCCCGAACGCATGCGGGATCGACGGTCCGGTCACATCCGCATCCAAAATCCCGACACGCTTTCCCACGCGCTGCAGCGCCAGGGCGCTCAATGCGGTGACCATGCTCTTGCCGACCCCGCCTTTGCCCGACATGACCGCGATCACGTGGCCGATGCGGCTTTTCTCATGCGGCGGTTCATAAAAAACCGGCCTCTTTTTCTCCTGACTCATATGATCCGCATCTGTCATCTCGTTTGCCTCCGCTGTTCCGTCCATTCTTCCGCTTCCACCAGCTCTCTCAGCCGCCCGGTCATCAGATAGGGCACCCGGTGCAATTCATGGATCGACCGACATCCCAAAAGCAGAAGCCCCATCCGGATATTCTCAATGACCCCGGACAGATACTCTTCTGCATAGTCCACGCCTCCATGCAGCAGATAGCGCAGCAGCTCTCCCGAAATCGCGCTCATTTCCGCGCCCATCACCAAGGCGTGGAGAACATCCGTCCCGCTGGTCAGACCGCCCGAAGCAATCAGCTGCTTCTCCGGACACTCCCGCCGCATGTTCCAGATCGCCTTCGCCGTCGGAACGCCCCACGTATAAAATTCCGTCAGATCGCGCTGCATCGACCGCAGATCTTCCACCTCCACAAAATTCGTTCCGCCAGCTCCGGAAACATCGACGTATGCCGTTGGAACCTCGCGCAGCAAACGTCCGTCCGCCCGGCTCAAACCAAATCCGATCTCCTTGACGATCACTTGACCCGGGAACGCCTCCGCAATTTTTTGCAAATTCGCATACAGCCCACGAAAATCGCGGTCTCCTTCTTCCTGCGCCAGCTCCTGCGACGGATTCAAATGAATCCCGATCGCCTGCGCATCAATCATCTCCATCGCACGGCGCACCTCATCCAGCGTCGCCGCTGCGGAAAGATTCCCGATAATCAGCCCATCCGGTCCCATGATCTCCCGCACGACTCGGAACGTGTCTTCCGTCTCCGGCTCCTCCAGCGCGATGCGCTGAGATCCCACCTGCATCGGCAGGTTCAGATCACGCGCAATCGTCGCCAGATCCCGGTTGATCTGTCCAGCCATCTCCGTCCCGCCAGTCATCGCATTGATCAGAAGCGGTGCGGCAATTCTCCGGCCAAAAAACTCCGCCGACGGGTCGACTTCCTCCAACGCCAATTCCGGAAACGACAACGGCTCCACCACGACGCACCCCAGAAGCGTATCCCCTTCCGGAAGCGTGCGCATCACCTGGTCAATGTGCTCATCTTTGCGTTCTTTCCGCATCATAAACCTCCGTCCATTCAGGAAGCGGGCGCTCTTGCACCGGCGGATCCAGACTCTCGGCGATGGTCGCTGTCCGGACTTTTTGCGCCTGAGGCCGACCGCCCAAAGCCTCCCACGCAGCACTCATCATCAATTTCACGCGATTGATCTGGTTGACTTCCGATGCTCCCGGATCATAATCGATCGCAATCAAATTCGCTTCGCTGTATTTCTCACGCACAGCCTTCATCACGCCTTTTCCGGTGATGTGATTGGGCAGGCATCCAAACGGCTGGATACAAACGATGTTCGGCGCACCTTGATGAATCAGCTCAATGATTTCCCCAGCCAGAAGCCAGCCTTCACCATATTGATGCCCCAAAGAGACGATCTCTTCCGCATAATCCTCCAGCTGCCGCGCATAGATCGGCTCGGAGAAATGGATGGAGCGGCGCAGCGCCTCGCGAATCGGCCGCCGATAGGACTCCAGCACATCCAGCCCCAAATGGCCGATGAAATAGCCCTTCATCTTGCTGGTTCCTAATAGATCACCCTTATGTTTCGCATTGCGCAGCGAATAGACCAGAAAGTCCAGAAGATCCGGAACCACCACTTCGGCTCCCTCTTTTTCCAGCAAGCTCTGCAAGTGGTTGTTCGCTGCCGGAAGATACTTCACTAAGATTTCGCCCACGATCCCCGCCTTCGGACGGCGCAGCCCATCGCGCGGAACCTGATCAAATTCATCCACGCACCGGTTCACCAGCCGGCGGAACGTCGCGCGATGCGGTTTGAGCACGAACTGGCCAAACAATTCCTTCCATTTTTCTTTCAGCTGATCGGTCTGCCCGGCGTGCACCTCATACGGGCGCGTCGCGTTGGCGCAGCGGTTGATGAGATCCCCGGCGGCAAACGCATAGATCGCCTTGCTCAGAAGCCGCGGTCCGACCTGCAATCCCTCGCTTGTCTCGATTCCCTGCGCGGAAAGCGCGATCACCGGAACCTGAGGATAGCCCATATCCTTAAGCCCCTTGCGGATGTAGCCCACATAGTTCGATGCACGGCATGCCCCACCCGTCTGGGTCATGAGCAGCGCCGTTCGATTCGGATCATATTTCCCGCTCTCCAGCGCAGCAAACATCTGCCCCAGCGCAGTGATGGACGGATAGCAGGAATCGTTGTTGACATACTTCAGACCCGCGTCCACCACCTTCTGATCCACCTGCTCCAAGAACTCAAAATGATACCCCTCGTTCTTCAGCGCCTCGCTGAGAATCGCAAAGTGATCCGGCGCCATCGCCGGAACGAGGATGGTATATCCATCTTGTTTCATCTGCTTCGTGAATGGCACCTTCGCCGGAGCGTAAGATTCGTCCCTATGCCGCACCGCGCGGGGCTTCCCCTGCGTATCCGACAGCGCCTGAATCAACGAGCGAATCCGAATCTTCACCGCGCCAAGATTGGACACTTCGTCGATCTTCAAAAGCGTATAAATCTTGCCTTTGGATTCCAGAATTTCCTGCACCTGATCCGTCGTCACGGCATCCAGCCCGCATCCAAACGAGTTGAGTTGAATCAGCTGCAGATTGTCATGCTGCGCGATGTACTCCGCCGCGCGGTAGAGCCGGCTATGATAAACCCACTGGTCGAGCACGCGCAGCTCATCGGACACATCATCAATGTTCATCGCCACGGCATCTTCCGACAGCACCGCCAGCCCCATCCCATTGATCAATTCCGGGATCCCGTGATTGACTTCATTGTCGACATGGTAGGGACGGCCGCAAAGCACGATGCCCTGAGCCTGATTTTCTTCCAGCCACTCCATCGCGCGGCGTCCCTCGCGGGCAACATCCTCATGGTAATTCTGCTGTTCTGCCCACGCGGCGTGCACCGCATTTTGAATCTGTTTTGGCGGAATGCGATACTGGCGGCCATCAATCACGAACCGGTCAAAAATTTTCGTCAGCCGTTTGATGAGCACCTCTTCGCTGGCGAACGACAAGAAGGGATGCATGAACGTGACGCCGTTCTCTTCCAGGGAAGAAACATTGTTTTTAATCACTTCGGGGAATCCGATCACCACCGGGCAATTGATTTGATTCTGCGCCTTCTCAAACTGTTTTGTTTCATAGAACACGCTGGGATAGAAAATAAACCGTTCTCCGGATTCCACCAAGTCCTCGATATGGCCGTGAACCAGTTTTCCCGGATAGCAAACCGTCTCTGAAGAAATTGACGCCAGCCCCTTATCGTAAATCGTCCGGCTGCTGCGCCCGGAGAGATGGACGGGAAAGCCCAAGCGATTGAAAAAGGTATGCCAGAACGGATAATTTTCATACATATTCAGCACGCGCGGCAGTCCGACAGGCGGAAATTTTGCCTGATCTTCCGGCACATTGCTGTAGTACTGGAACAGCCGATCATATTTGTATTGATATAAATTGGGAATATCGGTTTTTTCGCGTTTGATTCCTGCGCCGCGTTCGCAGCGGTTTCCCGAAATAAACCGGCTTCCATCCGAAAAGATATTGATCGTCAGCGCGCAGTTATTGGTGCAGCGCCCGCACCGTGCGCTTCTCTGTGTGTAGGTGAAGTGCTCCAGCTCCTCCGCCGTTTTGATCTGGCTGGATCCGGTCGAGCGCTCCTGAGCGATCAGCGCCATCCCCATCGCGCCCATCAGCCCCGCAATCGCCGGACGAATGGCCGTTCGACCCGTAATCAGCTCAAAAGCGCGCAGAATCGCATCCCCGTAGAACGTCCCGCCCTGAACGACGAGATTCTTTCCCAGCGTCCGGGGATCACGCACTTTAATCACCTTCTGAATCGCATTCTTAATCACCGAATAGCAAAGCCCGGCAGCAATATCGCCAACGCTGGATCCTTCCTTCTGCGCCTGCTTCACCTTCGAGTTCATGAAGACCGTGCAGCGGCTTCCCAGATCCACCGGTTCCCTCGCCAGCAGCGCCGCTTCCTGAAATTCCTGCACGCTCATCCCCACCGAAGCGGAGAACGTCGACAAGAATGATCCGCAGCCGGAGGAACACGCCTCATTCAGCTGAATCGAATCGATGATCCCATCCGAGATATGCATCGCCTTCATGTCCTGACCGCCAATATCCAGAATGAAGTCCACATCCGGATCGTAATAATGCGCCGCCGTATAATGCGCGATGGTCTCCACTTCTCCCGAATCCACCCGCAGCGCGGCGCGAATGAAATCCTCCCCGTATCCGGTAATGCCCGAGGAGGCAATATACGTATCTTCCGGCATCAGACGATAAATTTCCAGCAGATGCTCCATGATGTGCTCCAGCGGTTTGCCGCGGTTGCTGGAATAGTGCGTGTACAAAATGGTATGGTCTTCCCCGATCAGCACCATCTTCGCCGTCGTGGATCCCGAGTCGATGCCCAAATAAACCGGCCCATGGTACGATGCCAGATCCCCATAGACCTCTTTATCCGTCTGATGCGCCCGTTTGAACGCTTCGTATTGCTCTTTCGAATCAAAAAGCGGCTTCATGAGCTTGCGCTCTTCGGTCACATAGTCCTCATCCGAGGAAAAGTGATCCAAAATGTGCTGCAGCGACTGCACCTCCGCTTCTTCTTTTGCCAAAATCGCCGCGCCCCGCGCCACAAAAAGCTGCCCGTCTTCCGGCGTGGTGAAGGTGTTGCCCTCGCTGCCCAAGGTCTCAATAAACCGGCTGCGCAGCTGATCCATGAAATGCAGCGGTCCGCCTAAGAACGTGATATTGCCGCGAATCGGACGGCCACAAGCCAGATTGGAAATGGTCTGGTTCACCACGGACTGAAAGACGCTCATCGCAATATCCGCATGGGATGCACCCTGGTTGAGGAGCGCCTGCACATCCGTCTTCGCGAACACGCCGCAGCGGGAGGCGATGGGATAAATCTTTCCATAATCCGCCGCCAAACGGTTGATGCCTGCGGCATCCGTATCAAGCAAATTGGCCATCTGGTCGATGAACGCTCCCGTCCCGCCGGCACAAATGGAATTCATGCGCTGCTCCACGTTCCCCGCAAGATACGTGATCTTCGAATCCTCGCCGCCCAGCTCGATGATGACCTCCGTATGCGGGAGAATGGTTCGGATCGCCTTTGTTTCCGCAATGACTTCCTGGACGAACGGAATCCCAAGATAAGATTCTAGGAACATCCCTCCCGATCCCGTCACAGCCATCTGAACCGGAACATCGCCGACGGTCTCAAGCAATTCATTCATGACCGATTCCACTGCCTTCTTTACATCGCTCTTATGGCGGCGGTAGACAGAGTAAATCAGCTGTTCATTCTCATCAAAGCACACCACTTTCACCGTGGTTGACCCAACATCAAGACCTGCGTGCAGGCGCATTCTATCCTCTTTCTGTCTTCAGCTGAACCGGGACTTTCCTTCACGATTCGTTTTATATTCACTATAATTTTGTATTTTCGCTACACTTTACATGTTCATTTTCGTTCATTTTCGCGATACGTTGCATTTTCGCGCGGCTTCACGTTCGCGATTCGCCATTGCTATTCTCTACATTCGTTCTATTATAACGCAGTTATGCCCGGTTTCGATGTTCCCGGCGCTTAGAGACACGATTTCCCGACCTCGCCGGATCCAAATCCAGGCTTTTTCGTTGTGTTTTTGTACGTTTACATCCTATCCTTACCCAAATCGGTCGACGTTCTCCGGCAGAACGTCTAAAATATAACCAGCTTTGATCACTTATTAATCACTTATCGAGCGGTTCAAAGCACTACTGTTGAACACATCGGATCGCGACTGAAGATCACATTGGAGGAAGAACGATGGAAACATACACTGTCCCAATGAACGACTGGCTGACCTATGTCGGCGTCAACGACCGTCTCAAGGCGCTTTTTGAAAATCAATGGCCGATCCCCAATGGAGTGGCTTACAATTCGTATGTGATTCGGGATGAAAAAAATGTATTGCTGGACTGTGTGGATATTCACCAGGCTGATGATTTTCTTCCGAAACTGAGCCAGGCGCTGGACGGCAGGAACCTGGATTACCTCATCATCAACCACATGGAACCTGACCATTCGTCGAGTATCCCGCTTATCCGTGCGCTCTATCCGGATGTCACATTGGTGGGAAACAAAAAAACCTTTGAATTTCTCGATCATTTTTACGGAGAATCGGCTCACGAAAAGCGGCTGACCGTGAAAGAGGGCGACGTCCTGTCCCTTGGCCAGCATGAACTGAAATTCTACCAGACGCCGATGACCCATTGGCCGGAATCCATGGTCAGCTATGAAACGACCGAGGGCATCCTCTTTTCGCAGGATATTTTCGGCGGTTTCGGCGCGTTGGAAGGGGGCATCTTCGATGATGAAATTGGCGATCTGGATCACGTTTTTTCGGAAGCGTGCCGCTATTATGCCAATATTGTCGGCAAATATTCCCAGATGGCGAACCGCTCTCTGAACAAGCTGAGCAGCCTGGAGATCCAGATGATCTGCCCTGTGCACGGTCCCATCTGGCGCACGCATCTTCCCCAGATCCTGAAGCTCTATGAAAGCCTGACCGAACGGCGCTCCACCAACGGCGTCGTTGTCGCCTTCGGAACCATGTACGGCAACACGGAACGGATGGCGGATGCGCTGGCCCGCTATCTCACCGAGTCCGGCATTCAGAATGTCAAGCTCTTTGATCTGGCCAAAACGCACAATTCGATCATTTCGGCGGAGATCTGGAAATACCGCGGCTTCATCCTCTGCGCCCCGACCTACAATAATGCGCTTTTCCTTCCCATGAAGTATCTCTTGGACATCCTCGGCGAGAATAAAATGGCCAATAAAACCATGGGAATCGTGGGTAACTATTCTTGGAGCGGCGGCGCCGTAAAGGAGATGAAAGCCTGGGCGGAAACGCAGCCCTTTGAGCTGCTTGAACCCGTCGTCGAAGTTCGCAGCGCTGCCAAAGAAGAGGATATGATCCAGCTGCGCGCCCTTGCAGCCGCGATGGCAGAGAACCTCAAAATCCATGCGGACGTCGATGCCGATTCCTATTTTTCCCCGGCGAAGGACGAATATTAAACCTCGAAACATCCCCTAGCGCGGAAGCAAGAGCGCGGTGTCTGCTTCCATACACCGCGCGCCAAGGCGAAATTTTTTCTGAACGAAACACGCGCCGGCGCGCAGGGGGCGCTCGGGCGAAACGCAGTTGACACAAAACGAAGGAGGACCAATGAAAGATAAAAAAGTCGTATTGATCGTCATGGATGGTGTCGGGATCAGCCCCGAGGGAAAAGAGAAGGGCGATGCCGTAAAAAACGCCAACACGCCAACGCTTGATGCGCTGCGTGCCGAATATCCCTGGATGATGCTCCGCGCACATGGCGTCTCCGTCGGGCTTCCGTCGGATGATGATATGGGGAACTCCGAAGTCGGCCATAACGCGCTCGGCTGCGGACAAATTTACGCGCAGGGTGCCAAGCTGGTCAATCAGTCCATTGCAGATCTGTCGCTCTTTAGCTCGTCCACTTGGCACGAAGCGGTCACGCACGCGCGCCTCTCAAACGGCGCGATGCATTTCATCGGGCTTCTGTCCGACGGCAATGTTCATTCGCATATTGACCACCTCAAAGCGCTGATCGATCATGCCAAAATGGAGGGGGTGTCCCGCGTCTTCGTTCATGCGCTGCTGGATGGCCGCGATGTGCCGCCCACATCCGGCGAACAATATTTGCGTGAAATGGAGAACTTTTTGACCGAGCGCAACGATGAAACCTTCCACGGCGCCATTGCCTCGGGCGGCGGACGCATGAAGGTCACCATGGATCGCTACAAAGCCGACTGGGAAATGGTACGCGTCGGATGGGAGGCTCAAGTCCATGGAAAAACGGAGGATGGCCGTCTCTTCCCTTCGGCGATCGAGGCCTACCGCACCCTGATTCAAGAAACTGGCGAAGTTGATCAAAACTTGCCCGCTTTTGTTGTGGGCGAAAACGGAAAGCCTGTCGGACCCATTCAGGACGGCGATAGCGTCATCTTCTTTAACTTCCGCGGCGACCGCGCGATTGAAGTCTCCATGGCTTTCGAAGACGATGACTTTCCCTATTTTGACCGCGGAGAGCGCCCTGATGTTTTTTATGCAGGGATGCTGGAATACGATGGAGATCTTCACATTCCTTCCCACTATCTGGTCAACCCGCCGCAAATCCAAAACACGCTGACGGAATTTCTCGTCTCCAAAGGGATCAACGAATATGCCTCCGCGGAAACTCAAAAGTTCGGTCATGTCACGTATTTCTGGAATGGTAATAACTCGGAAAAGGTCTCCGAGGAGCTCGAAACCTGGCTTGAAATCCCTTCGGATCTTGTCCCCTTCGATCAGCGTCCATGGATGAAATCGGCGGAAGTCAGCGATCATCTCATTGAAGCCATTGAAAGTGAGCGTTTCGGCTTCCTGCGTGTCAATTATGCCAACGGCGATATGGTCGGTCATACCGGTGTGTTCCGCAGCGCCGAAGTCGCCATCGAAAGCGTCGATCTGGCGCTCTCGCGCGTGATCCCCGTCGCGCTTGAACATGGCTATACAGTCATCGTGACCGCCGATCACGGAAACTCGGATGATATGGTGCAAGTCAACAAAAAGACCGGGGCGGTGGAGCCAAAAACCTCGCACTCCCTCAATCCCGTTCCCTTCATTGTTGTCAGCCCGAACAAAGATGTCCAGCTGGACATGAGCCGCTCCAACGTCGCCGGTCTCGCCAACGTCGCGGCAACCGTCGTCGAATTGATGGGCTTCGATAAACCCGAATCTTGGGAACCGTCCGTGCTGAAGAAATAGCCCCACCGAATGAGTCGCTCCGCCGGTGGGCGGTGGCAGACTAATGGTGTTGGTGATTGGAAAATAGCGTGTGCGCAGCCTCCTGCGCACACGCTATTTTTATGCTAAGCTTACTCGGGGTGACGAGGATGTCGGCTACGCTGAACGTACCAGCTGCCGCGTACATGTAAGAATGAAAATTGTTTATTCTACATGCACCTTCACATGCGTCCGTACATGTAGCCTGACCATTCCTTTATTCTACATGTACATCATCTCTCCTTTCGTACATGTAGATTAGCTGTTTCTTTATCCTACATGCACCTTCGCATGCGTCCGTACATGTAGCCTGACCATTTCTTCATCCTACATGCACCCCCGCTCTTCTTCCGTACATGTAGATTGTCCATTTCTTTATCCTACATGCACTTTGACGCGACTTGGTACATGTAAAAATAAAAACTCACTATTCTACATGCACCTTACCGCCTGTCGCGTACATGTAGAAATCAAAACCCGTCATCCTACATGCACCCTGCCACGCCGTCGTACATGTAGAAATCAAAACTCGCCATTCTACATGCACCCTGCTAATAGAATCCATATAATGGTGTAAAAACAAAGGCCAGGTTTTTCCTGTACAATGTAAGCGTCAACCAAACATGAGGAGAAAAAACCATGGCTGGTATCGATCTTACACTGTCACAGGACGAAATTCTAGAGCTGATGCAAACGAATCGCCCCGAGGCGTTCAAAGAATTGTTCCAGAGAAGTTTAAACGCGTTGATTCAAGCGGAATCAGAAGAGAAGCTGCAAGCAAAACCTTACGAACGGACTGAGGAACGAACCGATTCACGCAATGGCTCAAGAGAGCGAGTTCTGAATACACGCATTGGGAGCATTGTGTTAACCATTCCGAGACACCTAGAGGTGCCTTTTCATTCCTTGGTCTTTGATCATGATCAACGCAATGAAGCGGCTCTTGTTTTAAGCATGTCCGAAATGGTGGTTTCCGGGGTCTCCACAAGAAAAGTCTCCAAGGTCATGGAGAGTATTTGTGGAACAAGCTTTTCAAAATCCAGTGTTTCTAAGGCTTGCAAGGTATTAGATAGAGAAATCTCAGCATTTAGAAATCAGAAACTCGCGTGCAGATATCCTTTCGTTTTTGTGGATGCGACCTATTTTAGAGTACGTGAGGAGCGCAAAGTCGTTTCCAAAGCTCTAATGATCGCCATAGGGATGAATGAATTTGGAAAGCGTGAACTCATTGATTTTGAAGCCTATAGGAATGAATCGAACGAAACATGGAGTTGATTTCTTGAGCGACTGAAATAGCGGGGATTAAAAGGCGTTCAGATGATCACCTCCGATGCACATAATATGATGCGTAAATACTCTCTGCTCGATGATTTCGGTCAAAAAACGATAGCTGCCGTTTTGCGCATGGAGTTCGCCCGCTGCCAGAAGCAAGGGACACTGAAAAGCGGGAAAAGCGTGTCCGTTTCCGTGAAAGTGAGAGATTTGCCGGATGAACTGCTTACTGCGAATACAGTGGAGGGTGAATAATGGATAAGAGAAGAGTCAGTCAAATCAAAGAGCAATTTGACCTTGTGATACATAGCGACCAGGAGGCACATATTGAATTTTGGTATGCGCGTGACCTCATGCCGCTTCTCGGTTATGAACGATGGGAGAACTTTGATAAGGCAATCGGACGCGCTATCGAATCCTGCAAGACCAGTGGAATAGAGGTTTCAGACCATTTTCGTGAGGTCACGAAAATGGTCCGGTTGGGAAGTGGCTCTCAACGGAAAATTAAGGATTACATGCTTACTCGTTATGCCTGTTATTTGATTGCCCAGAACGGAGATCCGAAAAAAGAAGAAATTGCCTTTGCACAAAGCTATTTTGCCGTTCAGACTCGAAAGCAGGAGCTGATTGAAGAACGCATTTCTCTTATTGAGCGCACAGAAGCCAGAGGCAGGCTGCGGGAATCCGAAAAACGGCTTTCACAGAATATTTATGAGCGTGGCGTGGATGACGCTGGGTTCGGACGCATTCGTTCGAAGGGTGACCGGGCGCTGTTTGGCGGTTACACGACGCAAAAAATGAAGGAACGACTTGGGGTGAAAGACAATCGCCCACTGGCTGATTTCCTGCCGACGCTCTCTATTGCTGCAAAAAACCTTGCGGCAGAAATGACCAACTACAATGTTGAGGAAAAGGACCTTCAAGGCGAACGGGCCATTACCGGAGAACATGTGCAAAACAATCGCTCCGTGCGAGATATGCTTGGACAGCGAGGCATCCAACCGGAGAATTTGCCCGCTGCAGAAGACATTAAAAAACTGGAGCGGCGTGTCAAATCGCAGGAAAAGAAACTGGCTGCACAGTCCGGAAAGTTCCCTTGCGAAAGCGAGGAGGATAAATAATGGCTAATAAACTGGAACTGACGTGGTATGGCAAGGACGAGCCGATTCGGGTCGAGCCGCGCCTGCTGATTGAAAATGCGGAACTCTCCAACACCGCCGCCGATTCGGAGACGCAGAATATGCTGATCCATGGGGATAATCTGTTGGCGTTGAAAGCGCTGGAGAGCAAATTTGCCGGGCAAGTAAAGTGTATCTATATTGATCCCTGTTGCGGTTCTGGCGGGATGTTTGTACAGAGTGCAGAGTTCATCAAGCGGCATAAAGGCAATAAGAAAGACATCACAATTTACGGTCAGGAGTCCAACGACAAGACTTACAAACTGGCCAGAATGAACCTTGCGATTCGTGGGCTGAACTGCGACTTGGGCGATATGGATGCTTCTACTTTTACTTCGGACAAGCATCCAAATCTTCGTGCGGATTTCATCCTTGCCAATGAGGCTGTTATTTGTGGACTAACACCAGAAAAAGCCCGTAATTTCAAGGAATTTGCGGCATAAGCCGTTGCATTTGGGCAGTGCCGAAACTGAATAGCTGATGTTATACTGGGAGTAAGCGATGGACGCTTAGCCCATTTTTTATTGCCAGAATTGAATATGAACACGCCTTGCGCGTCTGTCTCTCCCTCCGGGGAGAATACCTTTTTGGCTGGACAAACGCGCTTTTTTTGTACCCATTTTCAGGAGGATGAATGCCATGACAGATTACTGTGAGAACGGCAAGCCGAAGGACTGCCGGTATTGCTATTACTACGGCAGACACGGCTGTATGCTGA
>JAEXBN010000007.1 GCA_023394045.1 Bacillota bacterium
TGTCTGGGGGACAAGGGGTCGCAGGTTCAAATCCTGTCACTCCGATGAGGACGGCTGAAAATGTTGATTTTCAGCCGTTTATTTTATGCATCGTGTTAAAACGGTGTGATGATTGACTCGGCGAATACGATGGAGTAGCCTTTTTATGGAAGAAAACTTTTTCATAGGCATATTTCTTTAGAGACAATGGGAGATGTGGAGGGGAATGGGGATCCTTGTTGATCAAAGCGGGCTTTTACATTTAGATTATTGATGGAGGCGAAAAATGCTAAGGAAATTGTTTGAAGAAATCAAGCATCCGTATACAAAGAAGAACCGATCCTATGCCCTGTTTAAGTACGGATGTCTATTGCTGGTTTCTTACTTTTTATTTTCCTTCTCAGCGAATGCGATTGCCTTTGGGTTCCTTATGAGAGGAAATGCCAGCCGAGCCATTCACATCGTCAACAATGATATTTGGGGGATCTTTGTTTTAGGGAGCCTTGCGATTGTTTGCTTTCTCATCAGCGTGATCGGGAGAAAAAAGATTTGATTGTCGGTTGGGGCAGCTTTTGAAGAGCCCTCTGAATAATAAATAAAAAAGTGCCCCTTCCGGCGAACCAGCCGGAAGGGGCACTTTTTTGTCGATCGCGAGGAAACACGACCAACCACACGGAAGGATGAGAATTACTGGAGATCCAGTTCAACTTTCTCTTCTACAGCGCTCAGCAGAGAGCCGTCGAGGAGCATATTGGTCATTTTTTCCAGCTCATCGTACATTTCGATATCTTTATCGTTTTCGATGAACTTCAGATTTTCACGAACCTTATCATACGCAGCCTGCGTTCCAACACCCAGATGTCCTTCGGTCATTTCTGCGCGGAAGTCCAACGCCTGGCATGCTGCCAAAATTTCGGTGGCGACGCAGCGGAGGCTGTTGCGGACGATGTCGCGGGCTTTGCGTGCTGCTGTGGTGCCCATCGAAACGAAGTCTTCCTGGTTCTCGCAGGACGGGATCGAGTCGACGCTGGCCGGATGTGCCAGAATTTTGTTTTCCGATGCCAGAGAAGCAGCGGTGTACTGCGTCAGCATGAAACCGGCGTTGAGGCCCGGATTCTTGACCAAGAAGGCCGGGAAATCAGAGAGCGTATGGTTGACCAAGCGCTCAATGCGGCGCTCGGAGACGTTTCCGATTTCAGCAGCGCCGATTCCCAAGAAGTCAAACGGCTGTGCCATCGGCTCGCCATGGAAGTTGCCGCCGGAGATCACTTCTTCTTCGCTGAAGATGATCGGGTTATCGGTTGCCGCGTTCAGTTCGATGGCGACCTTTTCAGCAACATAGGAGATGGTGTCCTTGCTGGCGCCATGAATCTGCGGAATGCAGCGGAGCGTGTACGGATCCTGTGTGCGAAGGTCTGCCGTATGGGTCAGGTAGGTGGATCCTTCGGTCAGCGCGCGGATGTTCTTTGCGGTGGCCAAGCAGCCTTTGTGCGGACGGATCGTATGCAGTTTCTCATAGAAAGCATCGATGATGCCGCGGTGTGCTTCCAGTGAAAGAGCGCCGGCGATATCGGAGAGCTTCAGGAGCTGCATGGCATCGTAGGTGGCCAGAGCGCCCACAGCAGTCAGCGTGCTGGTACCGTTGTTCAGAGCAAGACCCTCTTTTGCTTCCAGATGGATGACCGGGATACCTGCTTTTTCCATCGCTTCACGTCCGCTCATCAGCTGGCCTTCATAGAATGCGCGGCCAAGTCCGAGCATCGGCAGAACCATGTGGGAGAGCGGTGAAAGGTCTCCGCTGGCGCCGAGGGATCCCTTTTCCGGGATGTGCGGGCAGACGTTTTTATTGATCATATCGCAAATCGTCTGAACCATTTCCAGACGGACGCCGGAAACACCCTTGACCAGAGAATTCAGACGAATCAGCATCAGAGCGCGAACTTCATCTTCTTTCAGAGGATTGCCATCGCCGACTGCATGCGTGCGGATCAGGTTTTCCTGAAGCTGCTGCGTGTCTTCCGGCGAGATGTGTACGTTGTGCAGCGAGCCGAATCCGGTGGTCACACCATAGACGACGCGTTTTTCAGCGATGATGTTGTCCACGACCGCGCGGGATTTTTTAATTTTTTCTACCGTCTCCGGGGCGAACTCCACTTTGGCATGACGGCGTGCAACGGCGACCAGCTGATCCAGCGTCAGGTCTTCACCCGTCAAAATGATTTTTTCTTCTGACATTCTTTTCCTCCTCAAATTTTTCCTGCGGTTAAGCCGCTTGAGATTCACGCATGGTGAGAGATCGCAGAGGCGCTGAATTTCATGACCGCGATCCCATGTCAATCAATGATCCTCCTCCGCGATCCTCCTTAAATCTATTCATCTCGAAACAGAGTTTACTGAGTTTGCGTCGATAAACGAACCAAAAACGCCCGGCAAAAGGAAGAATTTTTGCGAATGGATTCATCGAAAAGGAAAAAACGTTATCCATTTGCGTCAATAAAATCTAGACGCTCTTTTGACGAATGGGAGAAAATGTGACAAAATGGATCAGAATCTATTAGTGATTATTAAATTAGACGGCGAATCGGCGAAGCGTCTAAACGACGGGAGATCGATTTTTTAACAGGAGAGGGCGCTCATTTCAGGGGTGGCGTTCCTTTCAGGTGATTGAGAAAGTGGGGCATACATGGGCATTGAAATCAAATTGTTCGGAATGCCGCATATTCGGCGCGGCGGTGAAGAGATTTTGTTTCCATACAGTAAAATCAATGCGATGATTTACTACTTGGCAGTGAATGGATCCATTACCAGGACGGAAATTGCCGGACTTCTTTGGCCGGAAGAGGATGATATTATCGCAAAAAAGAACTTGCGCAACGCCATCTACCAGGCGAAGCGCTGTGTGGGGGAGGAATTTATTCTTTCTCCGAAGAAGAGCCTTTTGGAGCTGAATCCGGCGCTGGAGATTTCGATTGACGCGAATGAGTTTGCAGCGGATCCGGAAGCGAATCTTTCCCTGTACGACGGGGAGTTCTTGCAGGGCTTTTTTGTGAAGGATTCGGAGCAGTATGACTACTGGGTGATGAAGATGCGCAGCTTCTACGAGGAGAAGTACATTGCGCATGCTTATCATCGTCTGGAAGAAGCCATCGAAGAAGGCCATTATGAAAACGTGGAGAAATCGATTCATACGCTCATCGGGATGGATGAATACGACGAGCGGAATGTCCGTCTTTTGATGCGTTTTTATGCGAAAACCGGACGGACGGGGAAGGTCATCGAGACGTATTTTAATCTGAAGCAGCTGCTTCAGGATGAACTGGGGGTCAGCCCGGATGTGGAGACGCAGGCGATCTATGAGGAGGCCATCAATCAAATTGAGCTTTCCGGCCACAGAAGGAAGAAAAAAACGCAGTTTTTTTATGGCCGCTTCAAAGAACAGGCGTTGATCGAGAAAAGCTTGCAGCATATTGGAGAAGAGACAAACGTTTCGTTTTTAATTCAAGGCGAGGCAGGGATCGGAAAGAGTGCGCTGCTGCGCAATGTCTTGGAGGAAAAGACGGAAGACACCATCGTTCTTCAGGCCTATTGCTACCAGGCGGAGCAGATGTATACGCTTCGCCCGTTCTCCATTCTCATCGAGCGGCTGGGCGCCATGCTCAAAGAAAAGAACATCGCGCTTCCCACGTTTTGGGCGGGGACGATGCACAAACTGTTCCCCTCGCCGGATGGGGCGCGCAAAGAGATGCTGTTTCCGGAGGCCAACGAATCGCTGAATTTTGATCAGCTGGCGAAGATCGTCGTTGATGCGATTAAAAAGTTATCGGAACAGTCGAAGGTGCTGATCGTCTTTGAGGATGTGCAGTGGATGGATGATGTCTCCATTCAGCTTTTGACGACGGTCATGCTGCGGCTGGAGCATCGCGCGATGTTTTTGATGACGGCGCAGCCGATCGGTAATCAAGCGCTGAGCGATGCAGTAGCGACGTTGGGGCACTATGATCTGCTCGACCGGATTGATCTGGAGCGTTTTGACCGCGAGGAGACGGAAGCGATGATCCGCGAGGCGACGAAGGAAGAGCTGGACGCAAAAATGCTGGATCGGATTTACAGGGAAACAGAGGGAAATCCGTTCTTTATCACCGAGGTGATGCAGATTCTCAACACCAGCGATGCGGATTGGCTCATGACGGAAAAGATGAAGGATGCGATGAAGGCGCGCTTTGCGTATCTGTCGAAGCCGGAACGCGATTTGGTGGATCAGATCAGCTTATTTTATGATGAGGCGCCGCTTTCCGTGCTGGTCGATCTGACCGGGCGGAGCGAATCGGATATTATTGGTTTGCTGGAGCACCTGGAGCGATCCAATATTTTGCTGGAACGAACGCATGACAGCGATATTGGCATCCGGTTTACCCATGTGAAGCTGCGCGAGTACATTTATCTGAACCAGCCTCAGTCCAAGCGCCGGGTGCTGCATAAACGCATTGCGCAGATTCTGGAAGACCGGCTGTCGCGGAAGAAGTCTCTGTATACGTTCTCCAAACTGGTCTACCACTATACAAAAGCGGAAGAACCGCTCAAGAGCATTGAATTTGAGTTGGCGACGCTGAACTATTACCTGAATTTTTCCCATGAGCTGTTTCCGATTTTGACGATTCGGGATCCGGAGGAACAGGATCAGGTTTATATCTCGCGTGACCGGATGCAGCAGATGTTGGGAGAATTGGAGCAGAAATTTGAGGCGCTCCGGCGCAGTGCGCTGAGCGATGATTTGACGCGGCTGGAGATGCAGTTTTACTACATGAAGGGGCGCTATCTGATTCGCGAGGGGGTCTATGCCGAGGGGCTGTCGGATATGCGTCTGGCGGTGGAAAAAGCAAAGGCGGTGGATGATAAGGACTATGTTCTGGAGGGCTATAAACAGTTCATTTTCTACAACATTCAAACCAACCACGCGGAAGAAATGATGAGCTACATTGAAGGGGCGCTCAGTCTGGCAGTGCAGTGCAATTACCATAAGGAAATTGGCATCCTGCTCCGGCTGAAAGGCCTTTACAATATCATGATTGGCGATTATCCGACAGCGGAGGGGCTTCTGGATGAGTCCATCCGCACCTTCAACGTGACCAAAGATGTGGCTCAGCGCTATGCGATCAATATTGCGGCAGCGAAAAACTATATCGGGGAGATTCGTTTCCAGCAGGGAAGATATGAAGAGGCGATCGCTACGTTTGATGAGGCCATCGCCCTGTCTCGGGATTCCCGGGCGCTGTCCTCCATGTCCATTTTCTATATCAATAAAGGAAAGGCTCTTTTTGCGCTGGGGCATCATGCGGAAGCAAGGGAAGAGTTCAAATTGGCCTATGGTCTTTACGGACAGTTTGATTCGTTTTGGAAGCGGCCGGTGCTGGATGCGTACATGGCTCTTTGTGAGGCGGAGGACGGGGCTTATGAGGCAGCCGTCGATCATATCCGCCATGCCCTCACCTTTTCGCGCCAGATGAATGATCCGCGTTCGCAAGGAGCCGTCTATTTTGCGGCCTTCCGGCTTTTGGAGACCATGCCGGAAGAGGCGGGCGCCCTTTTCGCCGAGGTGCTGACCCAGACGAAGCAAGTCTATCGCAGCGAGGCCATCGGTCTGTTGGATCCCTACCGGGATCATTTTGAACTGGAGTATCTGAAACAGACGGTGGAGAGTTGATCGCCCTTGGAAAATGAGGACGGCGATGGGAGACAAAGAAAGGCGCTGCTGCAGAACATTGACTTTGTTCTGCAACAGCGCCTTGGCATTCCATGAAGGCTGAAAAGGGGAAAATCTTAGTTTACTCTTTTCAGGGTGCGTTTGAGAATTTGTAACGCCGCATCGGGATCTTCGGTGGAAAGAAGCCCGCAGGCGGAGATGATATAGTCGGCATCGAGGTAAAGATCCGGCTGATGAGGGAACAGCAGACGGTCGTCCGGATTCAGGATTTTTTCCGGATGTTCATTGTGTACGATCACGCCGCCGGTTCCGATGAGCACATGGAAGGCCGAGAGATCTTTTCCGCCAAGATAGTAGATGTAGCGGCCGTTTTCGAATTCGCGGCGCAGGATGCCGTTGTGGCGCGCGAGGGCATGCTGGACGCAGGCTCTCGCCATCGCGGTGTCGACCATTCGGTCATGCTCGGTTTGCGGAATGAAGCGGATTTCTTCCGCTCGGGCATGTGTTTCCGCCGCATAATCCGCAGGATATGTCGCATTGAGTTCTTCCTGTCCCACGCTTTCAAACAGACTTTCTGCGGAATAGCGCATGCCGAGATCGCCTTCCACGGTGCGCTTGTTGACCGGCTCCTGTAATCCCTCATAGCGCAGTTCACAACGCTTGCCGTTGACCATAATATGATCTTTATCTTCGCGGCGGCCAGCGCCGAAGGAGTGGATATCGGTTGTCGCGCCCCCGATATCCGCCAGAAGCAGCTCGCCCCAGCCCTCTTCATTTTCTGTGCCATAAGCCAGCAGACGGGCGGCATGCAAGGCGGCATCCGGTGTGGGCATGAGAACCGGTCCGATTTCACGAACCACATCATCCAGCCCTTTGGCATGTGTGATGTGCGCCATAAAGATATCGCGGATGGCAGCGCGAGCGGGTTCTGCATTCAGTACATTCACCTGAGGCATGACATTTTCCGTTATGGTGACATCAAAATCGCGCAGCGCTTCAGCGGCGTTCGATGCCACATCCGCGTTTCCGGCGATCACCACAGGCATCCGGTGGTGCAGCTTGGCCAGCATGGAGGCGTTATAAACAAGATTCGTGGCATTTCCGCCATCCGTTCCTCCAGAAAGGAGAATAATATCCGGCTGGATCTCATCAATTTCTGCAATATGGGCATCGGTCAGTTCGTAGCTGTACGTTTTGAGGATGCGGGCGCCGGCGCCGAGTGCGGAGCGGGTGGCAGCTTCTGCGGTGAGGCGGCGGCCCAGGCCAACGGAGACCATTTTTAATCCGCCGGCGGCGGAGGAGCAGAGGAGGGCGCGATCCCAGAATTTTCCATCTTCATGGATGGTGAGTGCGTGATCATGAGCCACACAGTCCTCTTTGAGTTTTTCCAACATTTCATTGCATCCCTTTAGGATGCCGCTGCGCACGGTGGTGATGGCCAGGCCGTGGCCAAGCACCTCGTGCGACTCGGTATCAACCAGCGTTCCTTTCGTAAAGGTTGATCCGATATCAATCAGTACATAGAGCATGTCTTCCTCCCATGAAAGACAGGGCGTTGCCGTCCGAGATTCGTAAAAATTTCACATAAAAAAGAACTCCGTGCACCGCGCACGGAGTTCTCGTTTTGGGTCAATGTTCGCTTTGGATTATTCCAGTGCGCTCTCCACTTTGGCCACGAGGGGGTCGACAGTAGAGGTGACTTTCTCAAGAGCTTCAGCCATCGTCTTTTTGGTTTCCTCGACGTAAGCTTCGTCCTTGATGGAGCCGAGATTAATTTTTACATTATAGAAAGCACCGGTGACGGCCAGCTTTAGGTTCAGCAGACCGACGCCGACATCCGTGATCGCGTTGGAGTTGCCCTTTTCAATCAGCACAGGACCATAAGAGAGCAGTTCCATCGCTTTCAGACCGACACTCAGCGGGACATTGGCCGCATTTTTATATTCCGACTGAATCGTTGCGGTACGAGCCGCTTTTTCTTCCGGCGTTTCCTTAGGAAGTTTGAACGCAGCCATGACCCCATTGAACGAGTTCGCATCTTTATCGATCAGAGCAATGAACTCATCGCGTTTGGCTTCCAGTTCCTTGATATAGCCTTCCATCTCTTCGCGGACGGCTTCATATTTTTTGTTCTGAACCGTCAGACGTGCCACCATCTCAAAAAGAGCGGCAGCCTGGGCGGCAGCCAGAGCGGCGACAGAACCGCCGCCCGGCGCAGCCGAATTGGATCCGAGTTCAAGAACGAAATCATTGACGGTTAATTCACGCAGCATGGTTTCTCCTTTTTTCAGGCCGACGTTTAGAACAGGCCAACCATGTGGCCGTTGATATCCACATCCATCTTATTGGCGGCCGGTTCTTTCGGGAGACCCGGCATGACCATCACATCGCCCGTTTCGCAGACGATGAATCCGGCGCCAGCTGAAACGCGGACGTTGCGAACCGTGATTTCAAAGTCCGTCGGTGCGCCAACCGCATTCTTATCATCCGAGAAGGAGAACTGTGTTTTTGCCATGCAGATCGGCATCTTGTCCAGACCCAGCTTCTCCAGCGTCTTCACCTGCTTCTTTGCCGCCGGTGTGAGAACCGCACGATTACCACGATAAATCTCTTTCACGATCGTGTTGATCTTTTCTTCGATCGATGCGTTGACATCGTAAAGATAATGGAAGTCGTTCGGCTGTTCGCAGGCTTTGATGACCTTCTCTGCCAGGTCGGTCATGCCGTCGCCGCCTTTTGCCCAGCCTTCCGACAGGGACACTTCGACGCCGTGCTGTGCGCAGAGTTCGCGCAGCGCATCCAATTCGGCATCGGTATCGAAGATGAAGCGGTTGAGCGAGCAAACCACCGGGAGCCCATATTTCTGGAGGTTCTCAATATGGCGGCCGAGGTTGGCGAAGCCGGCTTTCACCGCTTCGACGTTCTCCGCTTTGAGATCCTTCTTGTCCACACCGCCATGCATCTTCAGCGCCTTGATCGTTGCGACGATGACGACGGCATCCGGTTTCAGACCGCCGAGACGGCATTTGATATCAAAGAATTTCTCTGCACCCAGGTCAGCACCGAAGCCTGCCTCCGTGATGAGGTAGTCCGAAATCTTCAGACCCAGTTTGGTGGCGATCAGGGAGTTGCATCCATGAGCGATGTTGGCGAACGGACCGCCGTGAATCAGAGCGGGGGTATGTTCCAGCGTCTGAACCAGATTCGGCTTCACCGCGTCGGACAGCAGCATGGCCATCGCGCCCTGTGCATTCAGATCGCCGGCGGTCACCGGCTGTCCGTCGCGCGTGTAAGCGACGATCATCTTGGCCAGGCGCTCCTTGAGATCTTCAATGTCCGAAGCCAAGCAAAGTGCAGCCATGACCTCAGAAGCCACCGTAATCATGAAATGATCTTCGCGGGGGATTCCCTGGGCTTTTCCGCCGAGACCGATCACCACGTTGCGCAGCGCGCGGTCGTTCATATCGAGAACGCGTTTCCAGACGATCTGGCGCGTATCGATGCTCAGTGCATTGCCCTGCTGCAGATGGTTATCAATCAATGCAGACAGGAGGTTGTTCGCTGCCGTCATGGCGTGGAGGTCGCCGGTGAAGTGCAAGTTGATGTCCTCCATCGGAACCACCTGTGCGTATCCGCCGCCAGCAGCGCCGCCTTTTACACCAAAGACCGGTCCGAGAGAGGGTTCGCGGAGCGCGACCGCCGATTTCTTTCCGAGCTTATTCAGCCCCATGGTCAGACCGACCGATGTGGTGGTCTTGCCTTCGCCAGCCGGTGTCGGGGAAATCGCGGTCACAAGAACCAATTTTCCATCCGGGTTTTTGCTCAGACGCTGAATGGCTTCATGAGAGATCTTTGCTTTATATTTTCCGTAGAGTTCCAGGTCATCTTCCTCAAAGCCGGCGCGTTTCGCCACGTCGACGATCGGTTCCATGGGAACGGAATTTGCAATTTCAATATCGCTTTTGACTTCTGCCATGATGGGTTACTCCTCAATTAAAAGGGTTTCAATGATCTGGTCGGCGCGGAAGTTTTCGATCTGCATGTAGTAGGCTGCGGAATCCACGAGCGCCTGCAGCGGAACCATACCGATGATTTCAGTACCGTAGACGCTGACTCCGTAGCGGCGCGCCTCGGCCTTGATCATTTCCAGAGCCTGGTAGATGCGGGTCTTTTCGAAGTTGACGAGGTTCATGGACACCTGAACTTGATGGCGCTCTTCCAGCGGAAGACCAATGGCCTTTACGAAGCGCAGGCCGCCGCCGATATGACGAACTTTTTTCGCAATCGCTTCAGCGATTTCCACCTTATCGGTATTCAAGTTGACGTTGAACGCAACCAGATGGAAGCGTGCGCCCACAGCGGTTGCGCCGCTCTTCTTATTCATCTCGCGCGGTCCGAAATCCGGTTCCCATCCGTCTTCTTTGATCTTCTCGAAGAATCCTTCGTACTCGCCCTTACGAACTTTCGCCAGGTTCTTGCGCTCCGGCTTCGTGGCAGCATCTTCATACAGATAAACAGGAATTCCCAGCTCGCCGATGGCTTGACCGACCTGTTTTGCATATTCGACGCAATCTTCGGTCGTCACTTCCGTGATGGGCACGAACGGGACGACATCGACTGCGCCCATACGGGGATGTGCACCGTGATGTGTGGACATATCGATGACTTCCTGAGCGACTTTCGCCGACTCGATCATCGCTTTGATGACGGCTTCCGGCTCGCCGATGACTTCAATCACCGTACGGTTATGATCTTTGTCCGGCTGGTAATCGACCAGCTTGACGCCTTGTTTGGTGCGGAAGCAATCGACAATCTTTTCGACCTTTTCCAGATCGCGGCCTTCCGAGTAGTTCGGAATGCACATAACACGTTTCATCAGTTCTCCTCCTTAGTTAAAGACTTCATGGAATGCAGTTGGACGCCAATTGCGTGGGCGGACGCACGACCGCCCCTTGACGTTTGCGTGCTTAGTATAGGAAGACGTTATCTATTAAACGTCTAAGCAAAATCCGTTTTTTCGGCGTTTTGAAAAATGGATCGGATGGACAAGCGACAGGACGCTCCATCAAAAAACGCCGCAGCGAAGGGATGTTCGCTGCGGCGGGAGAGGAAAGGGAGGATCTTTGCAATCAGGCTTCCACCATCTGGCGGTCTTTGACCACGAGGATGCCATTTTTATACACTTCAACGGCGTGATTGGTGGCGAAATAATACATCATGTAATCCAGATTCGGCGCGTTGAAGACGGAGAGATCCGCGGCTTTTCCTTTGTGGAGGGATCCGATGTTCTCAGCGCGGTCGACGGAATAGGCGGCGTTGATGGTGACCGCGTTGAACACCTCCACCGGCGTCATCTTGAGATACAAGCAGCCGAGCTGCATCGCAAACTGCAGGTTCGCTGTCGGGCAGGATCCCGGATTGGAATCCGTCGTGACCGTGATGGCCATTCCCGCATCCATCATCTTGCGCGCGGGGGCGTACGTGTCTTCAATCAAGGAGAACGTTGTCGCCGGGAGAAGGTTCCCGATGACGTGCGCATCCGCCAGCTTTTGAATATCTTCGTCCGTAATCATCATCAGATGCTCGGCGCTGACCGCACCCACTTCAGCGGCCACTGCGGATCCGCCGATGGATTCGATTTCATCGGCATGGATACGGAGCTTGAAACCTAGTGCTTTGGCGGCTTCCAAGAGACGCTTGGACTGTGCGGCGGAATAGACGCCTTTTTCGCAGAAGATATCTACAAATTCGGCCAGATGTTCTTCTTTGACGCGGGGAAGCATCTCGATGATCTGATCGATCAGAGGATCGGAATTTTCCTTATATTCAGGCGGAATCACGTGAGCGGCCATAAAGGTGGAGACCAGATCGACGGGAAGATCCTGATCCAGCTTGCGGACGACTTCCATTTGACGCTTTTCCGTCTCCCAGTTCAGCCCATAGCCGCTTTTTGCTTCGACGGTGGTCACTCCGTGGATCATCATCTGCTCCAGAAGCGCGCGGCTCTTAGTATATAAGGTATCAAAGGAAGATTCCCGCGTCGCCCGCAGCGTCGATAGGATGCCGCCGCCTTCGGCGAGGATATCGAGATAGCTCATGCCGTTGAGCTTTTTTGAAAATTCATGCTCCCGGCTCCCGCCATAGACCAGATGCGTGTGGCAATCGATCAGCCCCGGCGTGGCGACCATGCCGCGGCGCTCTTCCACCACGGTTTCTGAGCCGACTAGGCGCGCTTCCGGCTCGCCAACGCCGACAGCAGCAATTTTTCCCTTTTCGAACGCGACATAGGCATCCTTTAGAATCGTTGCCTCGTTCATTTCCGCGCCGCGCAGCGGATGCCCGGGGTCATTAGGACAAAACAGTTCATTAAAATGAGTGAGAATGCGATCAGCAGCCATAGCTCCTCCTTCAATCAGCATAGTATCGTAAACAGGTCCAGACGGGTCGCAGGCGCCCCCATTCAACCAGACGTTATTCATATGATCGTTTTTTACCGTCAAACGGATGTCGATGCGAACCGTATCAGTGAGATCGTACCCATTTGACGTATGGGCAATCGATTCGATCCATCTATGGACTGTAGGGAGACGACGAGGGGGTATTCTACCTTCAGCATGGAATGCCAAATCAATCAACAAGTGCCATAAGGAGCTTAATGAAGGAGGAATTATGCTGAGTAATGAACAGATTCAAGGGGCGATGACCATTCGCCTCGAGATGGATGAACTGCCGGAGATGCCGAAATTCCAAGAAGGAATTCGCCGCGCCCCGGATCGCGGGTTCCGTCTGAGCCAGGCGCAAACGGAAATCGCACTGAAGAATGCGCTGCGCTACATTCCACCGAAATTTCATGATCAATTGATCCCGGAATTTCTGGAAGAGCTGAAAACCCGCGGCCGTATCTATGGATACCGTTTCCGTCCGGAAGGTCGTATCTATGGAAAGCCGATCGATGAGTACGAAGGAAAATGCCTCGAAGGGAAAGCCTTCCAGGTCATGATCGACAACAACTTGGATTTTGAGGTGGCTCTTTATCCGTACGAGCTGGTGACCTACGGCGAGACCGGATCGGTGGCGCATGACTGGATGCAGTATCGCCTGATTAAAAAATATCTTGAGAATTTGACGGATGAGACGACGCTGGTCATGGAGTCGGGTCATCCTCTGGGTCTTTTCAAATCCCGCAAGAACAGCCCGCGTGTCGTCATCACGAACGGTTTGTTGATCGGCGAATATGATAATCATGAGGATTGGGAAATCGCTGAGGAGATGGGCGTGACCAACTATGGTCAGATGACCGCTGGCGGCTGGATGTACATCGGGCCTCAGGGCATCGTTCATGGAACGTTCAACACGATCCTGAACGCCGGACGTCTGAAACTCGGCATCCCGGAAGATGGAGATCTGCGCGGACGCCTGTTCGTGACCTCCGGTTTGGGCGGCATGAGCGGCGCTCAGGGCAAAGCTGCTGAGATTGCGCATGGCGTAGCGATCGTTGCCGAAGTGGATATGAGCCGCATTGAGACTCGTCTGGAGCAGGGCTGGATTTCCAAGCTGGCGGAGACTCCGGAAGAAGCCGTGAAGCTGGCGCATGAGTCGATGGAGAAAGAAGAGCCGATGAGCATTGCTTACCATGGCAATATCGTCGATCTTCTGGAATACATGCTGAAGAACGATCATCACATCGATCTGCTTTCGGATCAGACTTCCTGCCACAACGTCTACGATGGAGGATATTGCCCGGCGGGAATTACGTTCGAAGAGCGGACGCGGTTGCTGGCTGAGGATCATGACAAGTTCGTCGAACTGGTCAATGAGACGCTCCATAAGCACTTTGAGCTGGTGAAACAGCTGGTCGCCAAGGGAACGTATTTCTTCGATTATGGCAACTCGTTCATGAAGGCGATTTTCGATTCCGGCGTGAAAGAGATTTCGAAGAACGGCGTCGATGATAAAGACGGATTTATCTGGCCGAGCTACGTGGAAGATATCATGGGACCGCTGCTGTTCGATTATGGTTATGGTCCGTTCCGCTGGGTCTGCCTGTCCGGAAAGCATGAAGATTTGATCGCAACAGATAAAGCGGCGATGGACAATATCGATCCGAACCGCCGCTACCAGGATCGCGATAATTACAACTGGATCCGCGATGCGGAGAAAAACAAGATGGTTGTCGGAACGCAGGCGCGCATTCTGTATCAGGATGAAGTCGGTCGCGTGAAGATCGCTCTGGCATTCAACAAGCTGGTTCGCGAAGGAAAGATCGGTCCTGTCATGATGGGTCGCGATCATCACGATGTATCCGGTACGGATTCTCCGTTCCGTGAGACCTCGAACATTAAAGATGGTTCAAATGTTTGCGCCGATATGGCCGTTCAGACATTCGCTGGAAACGCAGCACGTGGCATGAGCCTCTGCGCTCTGCACAACGGCGGCGGCGTCGGCGTCGGCAAAGTCATCAACGGTGGCTTCGGTCTGGTGCTGGATGGATCGGAACGCGTCGATGAGATCATCAAGCTCTCCCTGTCTTGGGATGTTATGAGTGGCGTGGCACGCCGCAACTGGGCGCGCAACGATCACGCGATGGAAGTCGCTGTGGAATACAACGAGCGCCATCATGGCGACGGACACATCACGATTCCGTATCTGGCCGATGAGGACAAGGTAAAAGCAGCGGTGGCGAAGCTGTTCTAATCAAGGATGGGAATGGAGAAAATCGACGGCGGTGCCGTCAGACCTTTGATCCGCCGGTTCACCTCTTTCAGGAGGTAAACCGGCGTGGAAAAGGGCCGGCCGTTCATTTGCTTGTCGTTTTCCCAAATTTTATTTACTTACCCAAAATATAAATAGATGCAGCATTATTGGTGCATTTCCCTTGTTTGACCAGAAGGGAAATGCAAGGTATAATTTATGTTGGTATCGGCGATTTTACTTTTAGCGAAGGTAGGAAAACGTTCGTTAGACGTAAAATCGTCATCTCAGGCACAAGCGATTTGACGTTTGTGCAAAGGTTCATCGTCACTCTCTGTTTGTCCTTCAGGCGGGAAAGAGTCGGAAGAAGTTTCAGGCTTTCGTTTGAGGGAGAACAGTCCCCGCTCAGGGAAGCGAAGAAAGGAATTCGTTTTATGAGTAACAACACTGAGAAGCGGCAGGTTCGTCTGCCGAGTCTGCTCGAGTCAATCATCCCGATTCTCGTCATGGTTGGCCTGATGGTGTATGTATTCGCCTTCAGCCACGAGCAGTACGACGCAGCGCACATGCCTCTGATTGTTGCCCTGATTGTTACCTGCTTTATCGGTATTATGTGTGGGCACACCTTTGAGGACATGATGGAAGGAATTATCGACCGCATCAGCGCGACGCTGGATGCGATCCTGATTCTGTTGACCGTCGGTCTTCTGGTTTCCTCGTTCATGATTTCCGGAACCATTCCGGCCGTCATCTACTATGGATTGAACTTGCTGAGTCCGCAGCTCTTCCTTCCGGTCGGCTGCATTCTGGTCGCCATTGTCGGTCTTGCTTGCGGATCCTCCTGGACCGCGACCGCAACGATCGGTATCGCGTTCATGACCATTGGTCAGGGACTTGGAATGAACCCGGCTTTGACTGCTGGTATGGTCATCTCCGGCGCGTACGTCGGCGACAAATTCTCGCCGTTGTCGGATACCACCAACCTGGCTGCTGGCGTTGCAGAAACGGGACTCTTTGACCACGTGGCGGCGATGGTTTCGACCACTGCTCCTGTCTTTGTCATCTCCTTGATTATTTACACGATCATTGGATTCACCACGAGCAACGGTGCTGGCTATGATCCGGAGATCGCCGCGGGAATCCAGCAGGCCATCGCGGATAACTTCAATTTGAATCCGCTGGTTCTTCTTCCGATTCTTGTGATTATCGCGGTTTGCTTGCTCCGTATTCCTGGACTTCCGGGCGTTCTGATTTCTGTGTTCACTGGTGTTGTGTTTGCGGAACTTTTCCAGGGAACCAAGACGCTTGGAGAAATCTTCTCCATTCTGCACTATGGTCCGTCGATTGAAACGGGCAATGAATTCCTTGATGCAGCTCTGGCTAAGGGCGGTATGGAGAACCAGATGTGGACGATCAACCTGATCATCCTCGCCGTGGCTTTCGGCGGCGCACTGGAGCGCTGTGGTATCGTCGAGCGTCTCTTCGGCAAACTGAAGAGAAGAATCAAGACGGTTCGTGGCTTGGTTCTGGCAACGATGATGACCTCCATCTTCTGCGACGCGGCAATGTGCGATCAGTTCTTGGGCATTGGTGTTCCGGCACCGCTGTATGCAGACAAATATGATGATTTGGGACTTTCCCGCAACATGCTCTCCCGTACACTGGAAGATGCCGGTACTCTGTGGGCCGTCATGTTCCCGTGGACAGCTTGCGGCGCTTATCAGATGAGAACCTTGGGAATCAGCCCGCTGAACTACTTCCCGTTCGCCTTCGTCAATTTGCTGAACCCGATCTATGCGGTTGTGACCGCAGCATTGGGGCGCAACATCTTCTGGGCTGATGGCGCTTACACGAACGTCTTTGGAAAAACCGTTCAGAAGAAGGTTGCCGGCGCTCCGAAAGAAGAGCATGAGAAAGCTCTCAAAGCTCTTGAAGAAGCTCGTGCAGCCGGCCGTGCTCCGAAGCTCGGCTAATGACCGGTTCGCGTTTTCATGAATTGCTGGGAGATCCTCGTCGTTGACGCAGGGTCTCCCATGTCTTTCTATCGCAGATGAAAAGGAATGGTATGAAATCACTTTTTGAAAAAGAACGTCCCTGGAAGAACGACGCCGAGGCGATCGAATGGAAGCAGGAGTACTTTAAAAAAAATTGGAAAGAGCGATACGCGTATTTGCTCACCTTTTTTTTGATCGGATTGGGATTCTTTACGCGCTACCGGATTTCTCTGCTGTTGGCGCTGCTTCTTTTATTGTCGCTGATGACCAAGAAATATGTGGCAGCGACCAGCCGTGGATTTGAGACGTTTTCGAACATGCTGATTATGACCAACCACCGGATCTGGACGTGGGAAGACATCGATACGATCACGTATGATAAGGTTCCGGATCATCCGGATCGTGCACTGTTTTACTTTACAAAAGGGGATGTGACGCGGCGCGGAGTGTTTCCATCGTCTGAGCGTCGCCGGGTCTTGAAGTTGGCGCAAAAATATCGGCCGGACGTGAAAATCTATAATGGCGCGGAGTTTCGTGAACAAGTCACGAAAAAATACGGGCGGCGTACAAAATAAAAAAGTGAGAGGCTGTTTTTTTGACTGTGTCATGAGGGACTGTTTTTTGGCTGTGCCGTGAGGCACAGTTTTTTTATTGGGCAAAATAAGAGGAGAGATGTTGCAGCGCGGTGGAGGAAGAGGTGGAAGAATGATGGAGTCCATATGGATCCGGGAGCATCGGAGCGAGGTTGAGCAGCTGGTCAGGGAAAAGGAGTCATGGCTGATCGCGATCCGGCGGGAGATTCACCAGCATCCGGAACGCGGGATGCAGGAGGTGCAGACTTCAGCATTGGTGCTGAAGTCGCTCCTTTCTTTTGGAATTGAAGCGCATTTGGTCGACCGGGTTGGCGTGATCGGCGTGATCCACGGCGGGAAGGATGATTCGTCGGCCGATTCTCCGGAGCCAGGGAAGGCAGGGCCTTCGCGATCCCGCTGCATCGGAATTCGTGCGGATATGGATGCGCTTCCGGTGGAGGAAGAGGCGGAGGTTCCCTTTCGTTCGCTGGTTCCGGGAATGATGCATGCCTGCGGGCATGACGTTCATACGACCGCCCTGCTGGGAGCGGCCTATGTGCTTCAGGAGCTTCGGAACACCTGGTCGGGAACGATCAAGCTGTTGTTCCAACCGGCAGAGGAATCCGGAAAGGGTGCAAAATTTATGATGGCTCATGGTGCCTTGTCGGAAGAGCCAAAGCCGGATGCGCTCTTTGCGCTGCATTGCTGGCCTCAGGTGGAGGCGGGAAAGGTGTTTCATCGCCATGGCGCGATGGGGGCAGCATCGGACACCTTTGATTTGGTGATTCATGGAAAGTCGGCGCATGCCGCGCATCCGGATCTTTCCGTAGATCCCATCGCGGTTCTTGGGCAGTTGATTGTTGCGCTGCAGCCGCTGATTTCCCGGGAGAAGGATCCATTCGCGCCAGAAGTGCTCACCATCTCCTCTGTGGAAGCCGGAAGAGCGCACAACACGATTCCGGAGCAGGCGATCATAAAAGGCGCGATCCGGAGTCTGGATGAGGCAACTCGCGATTTTCTTCATGTTCGCCTTCAGACGATCGCCGAACATGTCTGCGCCGCATTTCGGGCAACCTGCGACATCCAGATTCACCGCGGGACGCCTTCGTCAAGCAATGAGACACAGGTATCTCATCTGATGGAAGCAGGGTTGAAAGAGATGTTGGGAGAGGCGGCATATGTGGAAAATCCGCTTCCCTCAATGGGTTCCGAGGATTTTGCTTACTATGCGCCGGAAGTTCCTTCAGCGATGTACCGTCTGGGCGTGGGAGTTCCCGGACGTGAAAATGCGTCGCTCCATTCGTCTCGGTTTGATCCAGATGAACGGGCGCTGTCCACGGGGGTGTGCAGTCTCGTCGGAGTGGCGATGATGCTGATGGAACATTTTTCCATCGACGGTGAATGAACTTTTTTGTTTACGCAAAATGGGCGGTGGTAGAAGAAGGATCTTGTTCAAGCAAAAGGGGCTGTGGCAGAACAAGGGCCTTGTTCACGCAAGAGAGACTGTGGTAGAAGAAGGAGTCTTGTTCAAGCAAAATGGGCGGTGGTAGAAGAAGAACCTTGTTCAAGCAAAAGGGGTTGTGGCAGAACAAGAGTCTTGTTCTGCCACAGTTCCTTCCCTGCCTCATCTGTCTGGACATGACCAGTACATGGCATACGCAGATCGTGCATGTAGAATGGCGAGGTTTTATTTCTACATGTACGGCACTGCTGCTTGGTGCATGTAGAATAGTGGGTTTTGATTTCTACATGTACGC
>JAEXBN010000015.1 GCA_023394045.1 Bacillota bacterium
ACGTACAGGAGTGAGGTCATGGCGACACACGATGTTGATTTGCTCTATATTGCCTTTGTTGATTTGAAGGGAGAGGTCAACTCCGGCTCAGGGGTGCGCCCCCAAAAAATGGCGCATGCTTTTGAACGTTTGGGGCTGCGCACCAAAATCCTGGATGGGTGGCCCAATGATCGCGCAAAGCGCAGAGCCAGCTGTCGGTCGCTTTTGTCCTGGCTGGAGACGCACACCGTGGGATGCTGCTACATTGAACCGCCGACGGGGCCGCTTTTTGTCCGCGAAGATCGGATGATATTAAAAAAAATCCGTGAAAAGAAGATTCCGACGGGGATTTTTTATCGCGATCTGTTTTGGAAATTCCCGCAAAAATTTTATGGCGTGCATGCGCTCAAAGTGCAGGTGATTCGCGCTCTTCAGAAACGAGACTTGCGCTTGTTTCGCCAAACGATGGATCTGTTCTTTTTTCCTTCAGAGCGGGCGGCTGAAGCGGCAGATTTTGGTGTGCCTTGGAAGGCTCTTCCGCCGGGAACGGACGATTCGCCGAACGGCGCGGCGATGCAGGATCCGTCGTTCCTTCAGAACGAAAGGCAGCGCTTTCAGCAGAAGGGCGCCCTTCACGCGTTCTATGTGGGGGGCATCCTCGGCGATTATGGCTTAGATCTCCTATTGGACAGCATGACCTTTCTCAATCGGCAAGAAACAAAACTGACCCTGACGGTGGTGTGCCGGCCGGCGGAGTGGGAAAAATTTCAGGAAATCTACCCCATTGAGGAGCAGCCTTGGCTTCGCGTCGTGCATGCTCAGGGCGCGGAATTGGAACCGCTGTATGAAGAAGCGGATCTGGCGTTCATCCCGTTCCACCAGACGGAATATATGGATTTTTCTGTCCCCATTAAATTGATGGAATATATTTCACATTTGAAACCGATGGTGGTGACGAACTGCGCGGCGACGGCATCCTTCGTTCAGACCAATGAGATTGGATGGGTGGCGGAGGACAACCCGCGCGCCATCATGGAACAGTTGGAATGGATTCTGGCGCATCGTGAGGATATCGTTCGTAAAGAGCAGAATTTGCTGGTCTGCAGGGCTGAAAACACGTGGGAAAAGCGGGCGGAAGAGGCTCTGCGCGCCATTCGGGATGCAGCGCATAAAGAGGATGTATGACGAACTCAGTAGAAAATAATATCAAGGCGTTTTTTCAGGGAACGCTGATTTTTACCTTGGCCAGCGTCCTGACCAAAGTGGCGCAGGTGCTTTTGCTTCCGGTGATTACCGCGTCGATTACCAAAGAGGTGCTGGGGATTGCGGATATCATCCAGGCGTTTTACAGCTTTCTTCTTCCCATTTTGATTTTAGGCTTTGATGCCGCATTCGGCGCTTTTTATTTTGAACGCGGCGAAGACAAGGAATACAAAAGCCGCGTGTTCAATACGATTCTCGCGCAGATGGTGGCTTCCAGCGCAGTGGCGCTGTTGCTGATGGCAGCAGCGGAGCCGATTTCCACCTATCTGCTCGGGTCACCTGCTTATGCGGTCGGAATTCGGGTCTCTCTTGCGACCGTGGCGGTCAATCTATGGATTGTTCCCTTCTCTCAGTTTTTGCGCATGGAGAAGCGCATGAAAATCTTCTCCTTTGTCACGTTGATCGGCAGCTTGGTGCTTTTGCTCTCGAACTTTTTATTGATTGTTGTGGCGCGCCTGGGCTATTTTGCCTTGGTATTGGCCATTTTCCTCTCTTATGCCGTGCAGTTCGTGCTTTTCTGTCTCGTTGTTCGCCCCAAACTGGGCTTTTCTCAGGTGGATGGGAAACTATATCGCCAGATTGCCCGGTATGCGCTGCCCTTTCTTCCGATGCTGATTGTGGGATGGATTTTGTCCATGTCCGATCGCTTTCTTTTAACGAAGATGCTTCCCATTTTAGAGGCGCAGGCGCAAAACGGACTCTATGGCGTTGCGGCACGCTTCCAAAGTATTTTAACGATGGCGACTTCTGTGATTTTCACCACCTTTTCCGCTTTCGCTTTTTCCAGCCGAAGGGAAGAGGGGGCGGAACAGAGCTTCGTGTTTGTGCATGATACGCTGCATTTGTTTTTAGTCAGCGCCGCTTTTTTTGCCTCGCTTTTTGTCCAGGATATCTTTCGTTTATTGATTGATTCATCATACAATGCCGCGATGGCATCGGTGGCGCCGCTTTTGTTTGGCCAGGTGTGCTATGCGTCGCATACGATTTTCGCTTACGGTTTTGCCTTTGAGAAGAAATCCTATTTGAATCTCTGGCCCACCTTGGCTGGAGCGCTGCTCAACATTATTCTTAATTTTATCTTTATCCCGAAATATGGCGCGGCGGCAGCCGCCTGTACGACGTTTGCCGGCTACGCGCTGATGATGTGCGTGACCTACCTGATGATGCGCCGTGTTTCTCCGATGCCGTACCGCTTTTGGGCGACGGAAGGCAGCATTGCGGCAGCTTTTTTTCTCTCGGTGCTGTTTTGGCACGCCAGTTTTTCCGTGCGCGTCGGTGTTTTTGTTCTGACGCTTGGAGGATTCGCCATTCTGTACCATTCCAGTCTGCGAGCCGGGCTGGCTCTATTAAAGCGGCGCTGACGATCCGGTTCGTTTCCACATTCCGTTCATCACGGAGGGAGAGCAGATGGTGTATAATACCAACGAGTTTTATGAGAAAAAATGCGTTCAGGGAAAGGATGAGCCATGAAATATGCATTGATCGGCTGCGGCCGGATTTCCATCAACCATATTTATGCGTTGAAAAACAATCATCTGGAATTTGTTGCGATGTGTGATGTGCGCCCGAAGCGCATGGATGCTCTTCTGGAAAAAGGGGAGATTCCGCAGGATCAGGTTGAAAAATTCACGGATTATAAAAAGATGCTCGATGCGCATCCGGATTTGCAGCTTGTCTCCATTGCGACGGAAAGCGGCCTGCATGCAGAGATTGCGATTGAATGCCTGAACCGCGGCATCAATGTGATCATCGAAAAGCCCTTCGCCATGTCGCTGGCCGAAGCGGATGCGATTCTTGCGGCGTCGGAGAAGAGCGGCGCCAAAGTGGGGATGATGCATCAGAACCGCTATAATGTCGCCATCCAAAAGATGAGACAGGCCTATGAAGAGGGACGCTTCGGAAGAATTTCCCATGCGTCCATCCATGTGCGCTGGAACCGCAACCGGGCGTACTATGAGCAGGCGCCATGGCGCGGCACATGGGCGCAAGATGGGGGATGCCTGATGAATCAGTGCATCCACGGGCTGGATCTGCTCCGCTGGATGTGCGGCGATGAGGTCGATTCGGTCATGGCGCAGACGCGCCAGCGCTTCCATGATTATTTGGAAGGGGAAGATCTGGGCGCTGCCGTCGTTTCCTTCAAAAATGGTGCCTTGGGCATTGTCGAAGGGACGGTGAATGTTTTTCCGCACAATCTGGAAGAGACGTTCTATCTGTTCGGAGAGAAGGGGACGGTAAAGATCGGCGGGAAGTCGACGAATAATATTGAAGTCTGGGAATTTGCGGATCATCGTCCGGAAGATGAGGGGCTGGCCGGAATGAAAGAGCAAACGTCCAATATTTACGGCAACGGGCACACGGCGGTGTTTAAGGATATGATTGAAGCCATTGAGCAGGATCGACCGCCGTATATCGATGGGTATGCCGGCCGCCGCGCCCTGGAGTTGGTTCTTGGAATTTATATGAGCCAGAAGACGGGTCAGCCGGTGAAATTCCCTCTCACGGAGTTTGCTTCTGTGGATATGCGGGGGATTTTCGGCGAGGGCTCCCTAGAGTATGATGAAAACGCGCCGGTTGTTGAAGCGGAATGAGATCGTCTGCGCGGATCCGCGCAGAAAAGGAGGGAGATATGACCGAAACGCCTCATTTTTATGTCCATCCGTCCAGCTTTGTGGACGATGATGTGGTCATCGGAGACGGGACGAAAATCTGGCATTTTTCTCATATCATGTCAGGGGCGCGTATTGGCGCACGCTGCTCCTTCGGTCAGAATGTGAATGTCGGCAACAATGTGATCGTTGGGGATGGATGCAAAGTACAGAACAATGTGTCCCTCTATGAGGGCGTGATCCTGGAAGAGGACGTTTTTTGCGGACCAAGCTGCGTGTTTACGAACGATTTGAACCCGCGCGCGGCGTATCCGAAGGGGCGCGAGGGCTACCATACGACGCTCTTGGAAAAAGGCGTGACGCTGGGGGCGAACAGCACGGTGGTCTGCGGCCATACGCTTCATACGCAGGCGATGGTGGCCGCCGGCGCGGTGGTGGTAAAGGATGTTCCAGCGCATGCTCTAGTGGCAGGCGTGCCGGCGCAGCGGATCGCTTGGGCGTGCACCTGCGGTGAAGTGTTTCGCGATGAGGATGTCGGCGCCGATGGAACGTGGGTCTGTCCGACATGCGGGCGGACGCTGAGATACCGTGGCGATGGGATGGAGGAATGTTCAGCAGAGAGTCCGGCAGCGGCCGGGGAGGAGGAGTGATGGAATTTATTGATCTCGGGCGCCAATATGAGCGCGTGCGTGAAAAAATGGATCGGGCGATTGCGGATGTGATTGAACATCAGCATTTCATCATGGGTCCTCAAGTTGAAGAGCTGGAAAAGCGCCTTGCGGAAGTGACCGGGCGCAAGTATTGCCTGACCTGTTCCAGTGGGACGAGTGCGCTTTTGCTTCCGCTGATGGCCTACCATCTCCACAGGGAAGATGCCGTTTTCGTTCCGAGCTTTACTTATTTTGCTTCGGCTGAGTCGGTCAGCCTCGTCGGAGGAACCCCGGTCTTTGTGGATAACGATGATACGTTTACGGTGGATCCGGATTCTCTTGAAGCCGCGATTGAGAAGACGCTTCGCGAAGGGAAGCTCAAGCCGCGCGGCATCATGACCGTGGATCTTTTTGGCTTGCCCAGCGACTATGATCGTGTGCTGGCGATTGCGGAAAAATACGGCCTTTTTGTGATTACGGATGATGCGCAGGGCTTCGGGGGCACTTACAAGGGCCGTCAGAGCTGCTCCTTTGGCGATGTTTCAGCGACCTCCTTTTTCCCGGCTAAACCGCTGGGATGCTATGGCGACGGCGGTGCGGTTTTCACGGATGATGAGGACTTGTACCATTTGATGCATTCTTTGCGCGTCCATGGACATGGAGAGACGAAGTATGATAATGTGCGCATCGGTTTGAATGCGCGTTTGGATACGATTCAGGCGGCCATTCTTCTGGTCAAGTTGGAGATTCTGGAAGATGAAATTCGGGCGAAAAATGAGCTGCGCCAGCGCTATGATCAAGTGCTTGCGCCCTATGTGAAGACACCGCGCATTCCGGAAGAGCGAACCACTTCATTGGCGCAGTATACGATTTTGACCAAAGATGCGGCGCAGCGTGAGATGCTGCTGCGCGAGATGCCGGCGCATGGTGTTCCCGTCATGGTGTATTATCAGACGCCGATGCATCAGCAAAAGGCATTTGCGGATCTGGGGTATGCACCGGAGGATGTTCCCGTGGCGAAAGATTATGGCGAACGCGTGCTGAGCCTGCCCATGCATGCTTATATGACCGATGAAGAATTTGAGACGATCACCTCCACGCTGATCGGTCTCGTAAGCAAGGAAGACTAGGAATGAAGAAAGAAACGGCAATGAGTTACCGTTGGCTCCGCATGGGCGCGGTGCTGATGGATATAATTCTGGTCAACCTGGCTTATTTCGGGGCGATGTGGATCCGCTTCGATTTTCGCTACAGTTTGATTCCCTATGAGCTCAGCAAGAATATGATCCAGTGGGCGCCGCTCTTTACGGTGATTGCGCTGGTCTTTTACTGGGTGTTTAAGCTGTATCAGTCGCTTTCCGCCTACGTGGGCTTTCCGGATCTGGTGCGCAGCTTCATCGCGAA
>JAEXBN010000022.1 GCA_023394045.1 Bacillota bacterium
AATCCCGCTAAACCATACAGAAAACCTGCCATCGTATAAATGAGGATCTTCGATCTCTGCGTGTTCACGCCGGAGACCTCTGCCGCCACTTCATTTCCGCCAATCGCATACATGTTCTTACCATAGATCGTATGGCGATACAGGACAAACATGACAAGACCGACAGCAACAGCCGCAAAGGTCAGCCATGGAATAATCGCCGGACCAATCGTCAAGCCCTGCACGCCAAACCCGGTAAATGCCATGTCCAGGGAACCGATCGGCTGATTCTTGGAAAGAATCATATTGATTCCATAAATCGCAATCTGGGTACCCAGCGTGGCAATAAAGGGCGGAACGTTCAAGAAGGCAACAATGAGACCGTTGATTAAACCAAAAACTGCTCCGAGCACAAGCACGGCAACGAGGGCCAAGGGAATCGGCGTCCCCGCAATGTTCTCATAAAGCAAGCCTGGCGAACCCGGCCGCTGCAAAAGCGCTGCGGTGAGCACGGATGTGAGTCCGACAATACGTCCCGCAGAGAGATCCGTCCCGCGGGTGATCAAACACCCGGAAACACCCAAAGCGATCACAAAGCGAACCGAGACATTGGCCATGATGTTTTTCAGGTTAAAGAAGCTGATAAAGTTGTCTGCCGTAAACGCCGTATACACCACCATGAAAAAAATCACCACGACCAGAGCGTTTTCAACCAACCATTCTTTGGCCGACTTTTTCTTGATGCCAACCGGCTTGAGTTTATTCTCACTCATTGATAACTCCTTCTTCGACGACCGTCTTCGCGATAAAGCGTGTCGCCAGATCCATTACCTTTTCCTGCGTCGCTTCCTTTGCATCCAAATATCCTGAAATGCGCCCCTCGCACATCACCATCACGCGGTCAGAAATGCCTAAAATTTCACTCATTTCCGATGAAATCATGATGACCGATTTGCCTTGCTGCGAAAGACGATCAATAATTTCGTAAATTTCATATTTTGCGCCAACATCAATTCCGCGTGTTGGCTCATCGAGAATATAAATATCCGGATCCGTAGCCAGCCAGCGCGACAAAATCACCTTCTGCTGATTTCCACCGGAAAGATTGGCAATATGCGTTTTGCTCGTCGGCGTTTTTACGCGCAGGGAACGAATTCCCTCATCGACGACCTTGTCCATGCGGTTTCCATCCAACAGCCGTCCCGCCGTCAAATATTGCCGCAATGAGGCAATGGTAATGTTATCCGCTACCGAAAGCACGCCGAAAATTCCGGAACCGCGCCGATCTTCTGTCACAAACGCAATGCCGTGGCGAATGGCGTCTTTCGGATCCCGAATTTCAACCTTCTCTCCATCAATCCAAATCTCTCCTCCAGGCTCATGCGCACGCAGACCAAAAATCGCTTCCATCAGCTCTGAACGCTGGGCGCCGACCAGACCGGCCACGCCAAGGATCTCTCCTTTTTTCAACTGGAAAGAGCAATCATGGAACGACAGCGGCTGAGGAGAAGTAAAATGGCGAACATCCAATGCGATGTTCTCTTTCGACTGATTCAGATGATCCGGGAATTGATTGGTCAGCTCACGGCCCACCATCAGCCGTACAATCTCTGCGGTAGAGATCTCCTTCGCGTCGTATGTCCCAACGTATTTTCCATCACGCATGATGGTCACATCATCTGCAATCTGCTTGATCTCATCCATCTTATGAGAAATATAAATAATGCCGATCCCCTGTTGGCAGAGGTTCCTCATGATTTCAAATAATTTACTTACTTCTTTTGATGTGAGTGAAGAAGTGGGCTCATCCATAATCACCACTTTGGCATGATGCGAAATCGCCTTTGCGATCTCGACGGATTGCTGCTGTGAAATGGTCAAATTAGCCAGCAATGTCGTTGGAGGTATGGGCATTCCAACAATCTCAAGATATTTTTCCGTCTCCCGATTCATCGTTTCATGATCGACCAGCAGACCCTTCTTGGGATAACTTCCCAAAAAAATATTTTCTGCAATCGTCATCATCGGAATGGGCTGCAGCTCCTGATGGATCATGGCAATCCCGTCATCAATGGCTTCTTTAGACGTCGTATAATTCACACTCTTCCCATCAAAAAGAATATCTCCGCTGTCACGAAAATAGATCCCATAGAGACATTTCATCAGCGTAGACTTTCCTGCCCCGTTTTCGCCCATCAGAGCATGAACCGTCCCCTTCCGCAGCGTCAGCTGCGCATTGTCCAGCGCCTGTACGCCAGGAAACGCCTTACAAATGTTCTTCATTTCAAGAATGATGTCATCCACGGATTCATCCTTTCTGATAGCACAAGAGACGTCGCAGAACGACGTCTCTCGCGCAATAGTGAATCAAGCTTGATTACTTGGTTCCGTAAGTGTCTTCGATACGTTTCGTGTATTCCTCAACAGACTCTGCGCGGTAATCCAGGCGTTTGAGTGTCGCATCTTCCGGCTTCGTGACTTTGACGTAATCATGCCAATAATAGGACTTGACGTCTTCGCCGTTCAGCAGCATTGCCGCAACCTCAGCAGCCGTATGCGACTGGTTGAAGTAGTCATTCAGCACCGTACCAGTGAATTCGTTCTTTCCAAGGAGTTCAACAACTTCCGGAAGAGCATCAACGCCGACGATGTAAATGTCTTTATTGATTGTGCGTCCGGCACCTTTAATCGCCTGAACCGCACCCAGAGCCATACCATCATTATTCGAGAAAATCACTTCGACCTGATCGCCGTACTGGCTCAAAGCGTTCGCTGCGATTTCCTGTCCTTTGGCCTGATCCCAGTTTCCGCGCTGTGCTTCGCCGAGAATCTCCGTCGGGATCGTCTTATCCAGCGTCTCCACCGAATATTTGGTGCGCTGTTCTGCATCCACGTTTCCGGCATCGCCCATGATCATGACATAATTCACCTTGCCATCACCATTCACATCGCCCTTGTTCTCCAAAGCAGCGATGATTTCTCCCTGGTAGATACCAGACTGGCGTGCATCAACGCCAACATAGGTCGTCTTTCCCGGCCAGATCGACATCGTGTCCGTCGAGGGCTCACGGTTGACCAAAACAACCGGAATATTTGCCTGTTTGGCAGAATTGATCACCTGATCCGCACCGGTCGGATCCACGAGGTTAGCAATGATCAGATCTTTGCCCTGAGCAATGAAGTTGTTCAGCTGCTCCGTCTGGGTCGCCTGGTCATTCTTTCCATCCTGGAATTCGACATTGTAGGTGTTTCCGTCTTTCGTTCCCAGTTCCTTAAAATAGGATTCCAGTTCATTGCGGAAAAGAGTCATGAAGTTATCGTTATACTGATAGATCGCAACACCGATATTGTACTCTTTGCCACCAGTGGTCGCTGCTTCAGAGGCTTGCGAATCCGCCTCGCTTGCCGGAGCTTCGGATGATGTTTTGTCTCCGCTGCCACATGCAGCAAGAACAAACACCATGACCAACAACATGGCCAACCATTTTTTCATGCTTTTCATTTTTCCCTCCTTAGTTGGAAAATTTAGATCAGTACTATTTTAGATAACGTTTTCACCTCTGTCAATCCCTTTTCGGCCTCTTTGCAGAAAAATCTCGGTTCATCTTATGCTTCCCGCGTAGCTCAAAAAAGAGCGACCTTCACCGATCCGATGAAGGTCGCTCCTCTTTCTCGTTATCCGATATCGAAATGGATCGGCAATAACATCAGCATCATTGCTCCGTTTGTACTGCCGGTCGGAGCGCCTCGTCCTGTTCCTCCGACTCTTCATCCATCTCCAGCGCATCATCTCCGCTTCCGGCTGGCTGATGCTTCATCGCCTTAAGCCCCTCGATGCGCTCCAAATCTTCTTTCATTCCATCATACGTGATCCCGCTCATGCGGTAGGTCTTCATGCCGGTACCTGCCGGAATCAGCTGGCCGATGATGATATTTTCCTTCAAGCCTCGCAGATCGTCCACCTTGCCTTTGATCGACGCATCGGTCAAAACACGCGTCGTCTCCTGGAATGAGGCGGCCGAGAGGAACGATTCCGATGCAATCGAAGCCTTGGTGATTCCAAGAATGGTGTCTTCGTACTGTGCCGGTTCTTTTCCTTCCGCTTCCAGCTTCCGGTTCTCCAGAATCACCAGACGGATATTGACCATCTGTCCCGGCAGGAATGTGGAATCTCCGGATTCTGTAATCCGAACACGCTGCAACATCTGCTTAATGATGATTTCGATATGGCGGTCATCGATATCAACACCTTGCAGCCGGTAAACCTTCTGCACTTCACGAGTAATATAATCCTGAACGGCTTTCGTTCCGAGAACCTCCAGAATATCATGCGGATTCAGCGATCCTTCGGTCAGCCGAGCCCCTTTACTGATCACATCCCCGTCATGCACGACAATCGTGGTTCCAAACGGAATGGCATAGACTTCTTCATGACCGTCTTCCGACGTGACCACGACATCCTTCCGTTTCTTGTTATCCTGAATGGTCACCGTGCCGCCGATGCGGGAAATTGTCGCAAGTCCTTTCGGTTTACGCGCTTCAAAAAGCTCCTCCACACGCGGAAGGCCCTGGGTAATTCCGGTTCCGGCGATACCGCCCGAGTGGAAGGTTCGCATGGTCAGCTGTGTACCCGGCTCGCCAATGGACTGCGCCGCGATGATCCCGACCGCTTCGCCGATATCCACCGTTTTTCCCGTCGCTAGGTTGCGGCCATAGCATTTCGCACAGACACCATGCACCGTGTCGCACTGAAGAACAGAGCGCACCTTGACTTCTGTGATCCCCGCATCCACGATCCGCTTCGCGATCGCTTCAGTGATCGTCTCATTTCGTTTCGCCAACAGCTCGCCGGTCTGCGGATCCAGAACATCTTCAAAGCTGGTTCGTCCGACCATACGGCTGCTGAGATCCTCAATCACCTCGTTGCCTTCGCGGATATCCGAGACGGTGATGTAGCGATCCGTTCCGCAATCTTCCTCCGTGACAATGACATCCTGTGAAACGTCGACCAGACGGCGCGTCAGGTAACCCGAGTCCGCGGTACGCAGAGCCGTATCAGACAGACCTTTGCGGGAACCGTGGGACGAAATAAAGAACTCCTGCACGGACAGACCTTCGCGGAAGTTCGCCTTGACCGGAATTTCGATCGTCTCACCCGTTGCCGTCTGCATCAATCCGCGCATACCGGCCAGCTGGCGAATCTGCTTCATGGAACCGCGCGCCCCAGAATTCGCCATGATGGCGATCGAATTTTTCGGATCCAGCTCATCCATAATGGCATGCTCCACATCAGAAGTGGCCTGCGTCCATGTGTTGATGACGAATTCATAGCGTTCTTTTTCGGAAATCAAACCGCGGCGAGCCATGCGTTCATGCGCATCAATTTCCTTCTCCGCCTCAGACAAAATTTCTTCTTTTGCCGCCGGAATACGCACGTCATCCATCGAAACCGTCAGCGCTCCGATCGTCGAATACCGGTACCCCGTGGACTTAATATAGTCCAGAAGCCTCGAGGTGCGTATATTTCCATGCTTGCGGTAGCAACGATCCAGAATGTCCGTCAGCATCTTATTGTCGACCAGCTGATCCAGCTCCAGACCATAGGGATCCACTGAGCGATCCACGTAATCCAGATCCTGAGGGATGCCTTCATTAAAGATGAATCGTCCCACCGTCGACTTCACCACTTGGCCATGATCCTCTGCATTCAGCCGGCGGCGCACTCCAATAAAGGAATGGAGATTGATATAGCGATTGGCCAGAGCCTTCTTCATCTCATCCATATCTTCATAAAGCGCTTCCGGCACATCGGTTTCCGGCTCAGCCGTCAAATAATAAGCGCCCAGAACCATATCCTGAGTCGGCGTTGTGATGGGCTTTCCATCTTTCGGCGCCAGAATATTGTTCGAACTCATCATCAAAAGGCGTGCTTCCGCCTGCGCCTCCGAGCTCAGCGGAACGTGAACCGCCATCTGATCCCCGTCGAAATCCGCATTGTATGCCGTGCAGACCAGCGGATGCAGGCGGATCGCCTTGCCCTCAACCAGCACGGGCTCAAACGCCTGAATTCCCAGGCGGTGCAAGGTCGGGGCGCGGTTCAGAAGAACCGGGTGATCTTTGATGACCTGCTCCAGCGGCCCCCAAACCTCTTCATCCTTACGCTCGACCATCTTCTTCGCATTTTTAATGTTGTGCGCCAGACCCTGCGCGACCAGCTCACGCATGACAAAGGGCTTAAACAGCTCCAGCGCCATATCCTTCGGCAGACCGCACTGATAGAATTTCAGGTTCGGTCCGACGACAATAACCGAACGGCCCGAATAGTCCACGCGTTTTCCTAACAAATTCTGGCGGAAGCGGCCGGATTTTCCCTTGAGCAAATCCGAAAGGCTCTTCAGCGGGCGGTTGGAAGCGCCCGTCACGGCTTTTCCACGGCGCCCATTATCGATGAGCGCGTCCACAGCTTCCTGCAGCATGCGCTTTTCGTTGCGCACGATAATCTCCGGCGCTCCGATATCCAAAAGACGTTTCAGGCGATTGTTGCGGTTGATGATCCGGCGGTAGAGGTCGTTCAGATCGCTGGTCGCGAAGCGCCCGCCTTCCAGCTGAACCATCGGACGCAGATCCGGCGGCATCACAGGAAGCACCGTCAGGCACATCCACTCCGGCCGGTTGCCGGAACGGAGGAACGCTTCAACCACTTCCAGGCGGCGCAGCGAGCGCACGCGCTTCTGTGCCGTTGCGTCTTTCAGCTCCTCGGTGAGAAGGCGCTGCTCTTCTTCCAAATCCACTTCCTTGAGGAGCTGCTGAATCGCTTCAGCACCCATCTTGGCCACGAAGCCGTCGCCATATTTTTCGTAATACTTGCTATATTCGTCTTCTGTCAACAGCTGCTTCTTATATAAATCGCCTTCTGCCTCGCCCGGATCCAGAACGACATAATTGGCAAAATAGAGAACCAGCTCCAGCGCCTTGGGGCTCATGTCAAGCAGCAGCCCCATGCGGGAAGGAATGCCCTTAAAATACCAAATATGGGAGACCGGCGTTGCGAGTTCAATATGTCCCATCCGCTCACGGCGAACCTTGGACTTGGTCACTTCCACGCCGCACTTTTCACAGATGACACCTTTGTAACGAATACGCTTATATTTTCCGCAATTGCACTCCCAGTCCTTTGTCGGTCCGAAAATCTTTTCGCAGAACAGACCATCTTTTTCCGGCTTGAGCGTCCGATAATTGATCGTCTCCGGCTTTTTCACCTCACCATGCGACCAGGAACGGATCTTTTCTGGTGAAGCAATCTGGATCTTGATCGCATCAAATGAATTGGTTTGTCTCATCTCGATCCTCTCTATTCCTCGTCCTCATCGGAAGATTCCACCGAAAATCCCATCGCATGAAATGCTGCTTCATCGTCTTCGACATCATCTTCATCCAATTCAAACTCGTCATCCGACTCCGCCTCATCTTCCGCATCTCCGGCACGGCGGAGGAAGGAACGGGGAAGCTCCTCATTCTGGCGCTCATCGGCATCTTCGATCTGGGAAAAACGCGTCACGTCGTTCAGGTCGTTGATCAGCTCCACCTCTTCTCCATTCTCATCCAGCAGTTTGATATCAAGAGCCAGAGACTGAAGTTCCTTAATCAACACCTTAAAGCTTTCCGGAATGCCCGGCTCAGGAATGTTTTCTCCCTTCACGATGGCTTCATACGTGCGGACACGCCCCGTCACATCATCCGACTTGACGGTGAGCATCTCCTGCAGCGTGTGCGATGCGCCGTAGGCTTCCAGCGCCCACACTTCCATTTCGCCGAAGCGCTGGCCGCCAAATTGTGCTTTGCCGCCCAACGGCTGCTGCGTGACCAAGGAATACGGACCCGTCGAACGTGCATGGATCTTCTCCTCCACCATATGATGCAATTTCAAAATGTACATATAGCCCACGGTCACACGGTTATCAAAGGGTTCCCCCGTACGCCCATCACGGAGCTGAATTTTTCCATCGACAGGATACCCCGCCTTGACCAGGGCTTCCTCAATATCCTTATCTGAAGCACCATCGAAAACCGGCGTCGCCACTTTCCAGCCCATCTTCTTTGCGGCAAGACCCAGATGGACTTCCAGCACCTGTCCCAAATTCATACGCGAAGGAATGCCCAGCGGGTTCAGGCAGATCTGAATCGGCGTTCCATCCGGAAGAAACGGCATGTCCTCCACGGGAAGAATCCGTGAAACAACACCCTTATTTCCATGGCGTCCGCACATTTTATCGCCGACCATAATTTTGCGCTTCGTGGCAATATAAACCCGCACCACCTCATTCAAACCCGGTGCCAGATCGTCGCCATTCGCGCGCGAATATTTTTTCACATCTACCACGATGCCGGATTCGCCATGCGGCACCTTCAGGGACGCATCGCGCACCTCGCGTGCTTTCTCCCCAAAGATGGCGCGCAGCAGCCGCTCTTCCGGAGAAAGCTCCGTCTCTCCCTTCGGCGTCACTTTGCCGACCAGGATATCTCCGGCGACCACTTCGGCACCAATGCGAATAATTCCATCTTCATCCAGATTCCGCCGCATATCCTCGCCGATGTTCGGAATGTCGCGTGTAATATCTTCCGGTCCCAGCTTCGTCTCGCGGGCTTCACAGCTATGTTCCTCGATATGCACAGAGGTCAGCGTATCATTGATGACCAGCTGCTCATTGATCAGCATGGCATCCTCGTAGTTATAGCCCTCCCAGGTCATGAAGGCGATCAGAATATTCTTTCCAAGCGCAATTTCGCCCTCTTCCGTGGACGGACCATCCGCAATAATTTCACCCTCTTCGACCTGATCTCCCTCGTCCACAATCGGGCGCTGATTAAAACAAGTGCCCTGATTGGCCCGGCGGAATTTGAAAATTTTATAGGTCTTTTCCTGTTTGCTTTCATCTCCGCGAATCACAATATGATCCGCATCAACTTTGGTGACCACCCCTGATTCCTTCGCCTTGACCACAACACCGGAATCCAGCGCCGCCGTATGCTCAATCCCCGTGCCGATCATCGGCGCTTCCGTCTTAATCAGAGGAACCGCTTGACGCTGCATGTTGGTTCCCATCAGCGCACGGGTCGCATCATCATTCTCAAGGAACGGAATCATCGCTGCTCCAACAGAAACAATCTGCTGCGGAGAAACATCCATAAATTGAATTTTATCGCGCGGATAAATATCGTTCACCGCGTTGATTCCACGGCCGGACACGCGCTCATTGATGAACACGCCGTCCTCGCCGATGGGCTCATTCGCCTGCGCTTTAATATAGCGATCCTCCTGATCCGCGGTCAGGTAGACGATCTCATCCGTGACGCGTCCGGTTCCCTCTTCCACCTTGCGGTAGGGGGTCTCAATGAATCCATACTCATTGATCCGGCCATAGGTCGTCAGGGATGTGATCAAACCAATGTTCGGTCCTTCAGGAGTCTCAATCGGACAAATTCTTCCATAGTGCGAATCATGCACATCGCGAACCTCCGCGCCTGCACGGTCGCGGGAAAGTCCGCCCGGCCCCAACGCGCTCAAACGGCGCTTGTGCGTCAGCTCGGACATCGGATTGGTCTGATCCATAAACTGAGACAGCTGGGAAGATCCGAAGAATTCCTTGATCGCCGCCGTGACGGGACGCACATTCAGCAAGCTCTGCGGGGTCGCCAAATCGGGATCTCCCGTCGTCATCCGCTCTTTCACCGTGCGCTCCATGCGCGACAGGCCGATGCGGAACTGATTCTGAAGCAGCTCGCCGACGCAGCGAACGCGGCGATTGCCCAAATGATCGATATCATCCGTATGGCCAATGCCATCATAAAGGTTGAATTGATAGCTCAAAGTCGCCAAGATGTCCGCCGTCGTAATGTGTCTCGGGCTGAGCTCCGCACGCTGGCGCCGAATATAGGATTCCTTCTTTTCCTTCGTCGGATAATCATCCGGATGGGACTCAAACTCATCCATCACAGCCTGAACGGCAGGCCAGTAAAGCTTTTCCGTAAAGCCCAGCGCCTCAAAGTCAATTTCCGGAAGCATCTCTTTGAAGGCTTGGTGATCCACAAAGTGATTTCCCACCACGCGAGCGAAGGCGGAGCGTTCCTCGTTGGTATAAACGTCGACGAGGTTGACCCCCGACCACTCAATGTCCTTTGCCGTTGCTTCATCCACAAATTGATCTTTCGAGGCGATGATCTCACCATCTTCCGACACCACATCCGCCGCCAAAACGCGTCCCAGCAGGCGGTTGGAAATGGTCAGCTTGCGGTTGAAGGTATAGCGGCCAACTTTTCCCAGATCATAGCGTCGCGGATCAAAGAATAAATTATGAATCAGCGGCTCCGCCGACTCCACCGAAGCCAAATCCCCTGGTTTGAGCTTGCGGTAGATCTCGATCAGCGCGTCCTCCCGCGTCCGAGAAATTTCTTTTTCCAAAGTCAGATCCAACGCTTCACTTGGACCGAGCACCTCCCGCATCTCTTCATCGGTTTCAAACAAAAGAGCGCGGAGCAAGGTGGTCGCCGGAAGTTTGCGCGTCCGGTCGATACGGACATTCACCACGCCATGCGCATCATTATCATATTCCAGCCACGCGCCGCGGTTCGGAATCACCGTCGAAGAAATCATGGTGTTTCCAGATTTATCAAAATCGCGGGCATAGTAAACCCCCGGGGAACGGATCAGCTGAGAAACGATCACGCGCTCCGCGCCATTGATAATGAAGGTTCCGGATTCCGTCATCATCGGAATATCACCCATGAAGACTTCCTGCTCCTTCACATCCATGATCTCCCCGTCCTGAATTTTAATCAGGCGGACTTTCACCTTCAATTTCCTTGCGTAGTTAACGTCGCGTTCTTTCGACTCCTCAACTGAATATTCCGGCTCATCATCAAAATAATAATCGACAAAATCCAACACAAGATTGCCTGAATAGTCCCGGATCGGCGACACGTCCTCAAAGACTTCACGAAGCCCCTCCGTCATAAACCACTCAAAGCTATCTTTCTGAATCGCCAGAAGATTCGGGAATTCCAACACCTGAGGAATCCGAGAAAAACTCTGGCGCACCGTGCGACCATACAATTTCGTATGATTGTGCATGTGCAAACCCCTTCCGCTTACCGCTTTGTCTCATCCATTTGTATTCAATAAATATAGTATTAGGAAACAGTTCAGTATTTTAACACGAAAAAATCTCCCACGTCAAGACACGCCGAGGGAGTCCGAAGGAAAATTCGGAAGAACCAAAAGGAATTTTTAATAAGAATACCGGAAACCGTAATCCTTGTCAATAAGAAACGCCCGGATCAGTGGAATACCAATTCGGGCGTTTCTCATCATTCAAAATGATTTTATTTGATTTTTATCATGATTTTATTTCACTTTGTCTGCCTTCGCCAGCTTCAAAATCGCTTGATGCCCGTTGAGATCCACGGTTTCTCCCTCAACCGCATCCGAGAAGGTCAACGAAACGGCCAGAGTTTCTTTTCCAATCTGATCTCCCGATTTCTCCACGGCTTCCCGAATCGCATCATCCGAAGCGATGGTCAGCACGATGCGGTCCACCACCTCGAAGCCATTCTTTTTACGCTGCTGTTGAACCTTCGAAATCAGCTCGCGCACCAGACCTTCACGAATTAAATCTTCCGTCAGCGAAGTATCGAGAATGACCGAAAGCCCGCGATCCGAAGTCACATCAAATCCCTCTTTGGCGTGGAAAGCCGCCTGAATGAATTCCTCGGGAACGGCGATGTGCGCCCCGTCGATGTCCGCTTCCAAATCGCCTTCCTGAACTTTCGCCAGGAGCGATGGCGCATCTTGCTGCGCCAGCCATGCCGCAAAAGGCTTCATTTTTGCGCCAAGGACTTTTCCGGCCGCCTTGAAATTCGGCTTCAGCGTAATGTGCATGAACTGATCGAGCGTGTTCGTAAAATTGACCCGCTTGACATTCAATTCCTCTTCAATGAGTCCCGTGAGATCATCGATCACCGGCTGCAGCGACTGATCGACAAGAATTTCCGACAGAGGCTGGCGCACTTTGATCCCGGCATCTTCACGCGCGGCGCGGCCAAGGTTGACGATACGGCGAACCAGATCCATCTTTTCTTCCAATTCCGTATCAATCTGGCTCTCCTCAACTTCAGGAAGCATTTCGATATGCACGGAATCCAACGCCTCGTGCTGGGTCAGAGCTAGATACAGCTCCTCGGCCAAAAACGGCGTCATCGGCGCAATCATCTTCGACAGCCCCAGGAGCACCTCGTAGGTCGTCCGGAATACCGCCTGATGATCCAGCGTGGGCTCCGATGACCAGAACCGGTGCCGGTTGCGGCGAATATACCAATTTGAAAGGTCTTCCACCACAAAATCTGAGATGCGGTGCACGACGCGATTGTACTCGAACCGATCCATCTCGTCCCGGTAATGTTTCAGCAAAGACTGATAGCGGCTGAGCAGCCATCGGTCAATTTCCGGACGCGTTTCAAAGGGAATCTCAAAGGTGCGCGGATCCCAATCATTGGTATTCGCATACAAGGCAAACATCGCATAGACATTGCGCACCGTGCGGAAGAATTTCGACTGCACTTCTTTAAGTCCCGCCACATCAAAGCGCGTCGGGAGCCACGGCGGAGAGACATAGAGGGAATAAAATCTCACCGTATCCGCGCCGTACTCATCAAACAGCGCAAAAGGATCCAGGGTGTTGCCGCGCGATTTCGACATCTTCTGTCCATTCGCATCAAGAACCAGATCGTTCACCAACACGTTCTTATATGGCGCTTGCCCTGTATAGAGCACCGAGATCGCCATCAAAGAATAGAACCATCCGCGCGTCTGATCGATCCCTTCACAGATAAAGTCGGCAGGGAAACGCTGCGTGGCAAAATCCTCTTTGTGTTCAAACGGATAATGCTGCTGCGCAAAAGGCATCGCACCGGAGTCAAACCAAACATCGATCACATCCGGTTCCCGGCGCATCACGCCGCCGCATTTCGGGCAGCGAATGGTCACCTCATCCACATACGGACGATGCAATTCGATGGACGCATCAATATCCTGCTCGGCCTCATCCGCCAACTGCTGGCGCGATCCGACGGAATGCTGATGCCCGCAATCCTCACAAACCCAGATATTGAGCGGCGTTCCCCAATAGCGGCTGCGGGACAGCGCCCAGTCATTCAAATTTTCCAGCCAGTTTCCAAATCGCTTCTCCCCTACATAATCTGGGAACCAGTTGACTTTTTTATTTTCCTCCACCATCTGATCGCGGAATTTTTGAACATCGATATACCAAGACGGCTTCGAATAATAAATCAGCGGCGTGCCACAGCGCCAGCAATGCGGATAGTTATGGGTGATCTTCTGCTTCGCATAAAGACTGCCCTGTTCACGAAGATATTGAATCACATCCGGATCCGCATCCATGACAAAAGTTCCTTTATAGGGACCTTCAGAAAATTCTCCTTTTTCATCCACTGGATTGACATAAGCGAGATTATAGCGCTTGCCCGTCTGGTTGTCGTCCTCACCAAAAGCCGGGGCGGTGTGAACGATGCCCGTACCATCCGTAGTCGTCACATAATCCGCCGTCGTGACAAAAAAGGCATTGCCGGAAACCGGAATGAACGGCAGCAGCTGTTCATACTTCATGTATTCCAGATCCTTGCCCTTGATGCGCTCAAGAACTTCCACCTCGCCGAATTCCGGCTTCAGCACATCCTCCATCCGCGCCTCAGCCAAATAATAGATCTCATCCCCCTGGCGGACTTTGACATAATCCACATCCGGATGCACCGCCAACGCGACATTGGAAGGAAGCGTCCACGGTGTTGTCGTCCATGCCAGAAAATATTCGCCGGGATGATCTTTGACCGCGAATTTGACATAAACGGTCGTGACCTCATCTTCCTGGTAACCCTGGGCCACCTCATGGGATGCCAGACCCGTTCCGCATCGAGGACAATAAGGAAGAATTTTAGCCCCCTTATATACGAGCCCACGCTCATGAAAATTGTGCAAAAGATGCCATACCGTTTCAATATAATCATTATCCAGCGTAATATACGGATGCTCCATATCCGCTAAAAATGCCATACGATCGGACATCTCCATCCATAGATCGCGGTACTTGAACACAGAATCACGGCATTTTTGATTAAACGCTTCAACACCATACTCTTCAATTTCACTTTTTTGGTGGAGTCCCAGTTCCTTCTCCACCTCAATTTCAACCGGCAGCCCATGCGTGTCCCAACCCGCTTTCCGCCGAACCTGAAATCCTTCCATGGTCTTCAAACGGCAGGTCATATCTTTAAGCGTTCGCGAAATCACATGGTGAATCCCCGGGCGCCCGTTCGCCGTCGGCGGGCCATCAAAAAAGATATAATTTTCCCCTTCAGCGCGCTCTTCCACCGAGCGGCGCAAAAGATCCATATTTTTCCAGCGTTCAATCAGAGCAAGCTCTCCATCGCGCACCTTTTCAGGCAACTGTTCAAATGCCATGAAACCCCCTTCACCCCTGTCGTCTGACACCATTCGTTGCAGCCCGCAGACTCTCCGTCCAACGTCTGATTTTTCTATTATACACATCTGCCCATTGGCAGAGCAAACCGCCTCAAGATCGCCCCTGCGGCAAGATGCGCACTGGCCCAAGCCCAATGCAAATTGTATCCTCCGCATTCTCCCTGAACATTCAGGACTTCGCCGATCAAATAGAGTCCGGCGCTTTGCCTGGATTCCATCGTTTCCAGATCCACTTCGCGCAGCGGGATTCCCCCGCAGCTCACCTGCCCCGGATCGTCCTTTCTCGCGCCCCGGACGGTAAACGGCCACGATTTCAGCACGGGAAGCAGCTTGCGCCCCGCCTGCTTCCAGCGAGTATCGTCCGGCATGTCCATTTCTGTAAAAATCTGATGGATGACTTGTGCCGAAAGCGTCCCCTCCAACAGCGTCCTCGCCGGTTCATCCGGAAAACGTGCAGACAACGCGGTCATTCGCCGATCGATCTGCTCTTCTGTCTCATCAGGAAAAAGATCCAGAGAAATCCGAAGGGGCATCCTTTGATCTAAGATGCGATTGGAAAGGCGCAGCGTGGCCATTCCTGAAAGCCCGTACTCCGTAAATAAAACATCATCCGTGCTGCTTCCCTGAGCCCAAAACAGACGCGCCCTCATCCGGATCCCCCGAAGGGCAGCACAGCGCTCCCGCTCCAAAACCCGGAGCGCAACAATCCCCGGATGAAGAGGCGTCAGCGTATGCCCGCACTGGCGCGCCAGCGTATATCCGTTTGACCATTCTTTTTTCCCAATTCCATGCCCTCCGCCGCTGGACAACACCACCGCATCGTAAGGACCGTACTGTGCTTGGGGCGTTTCCAGAAACCATGCGCTTTGCCGCGCGCGCAGCGCCTCAACATTTGCCCCAACCCGGATCATCACTCCGGAATCGGAAGCCAGGCGCTGCAGGCGCTCCGCGACCGTCTCTGCGCGAAAGGTCGCCGGATAAGCCATGCCGCTTTCTAATACCATCGAAGGAATGCCCATAAAATCAAAATAGCGTACGGCTTCCTGAAAACCAAAACGCTCAAGAATCGGCGCCACGGATCCATCCGAAGAATAGTGCGTCTCATGCATATGCTGATTCGTAAAATTGCAGCGGCCATTCCCTGTGGCTCGCAGTTTTCGCAAGGGAACGGCGCTCTGTTCAAACACATCCACATCCGGCAGCGCCTCCAACGGGCGCTGAAAACCCATCAGCGCGTCCGGATGCCGCAAAAGACCAGTCAGCGCCATGCCGGAGGCGCCGGCTCCGACCACCGCAATGCGCGCCGTCACCGAGATTCCTCCCGGTCGGAGCGAATCGCCGCTGCGCGTTCATAGCGGCAATGATCGATCAGAGGGCAAGTCTCACACAGCGGGCGCTGGGCTTTACAGATCCGGCGGCCATGAAAAATCAGAAGATGATGCGCCTGCGACCAGACCGACGGATCTAAAATATGCTGCAAATCGCGCTCGCAATGCAACACATCATCGGACGTGGAGAGACGAAGCCGGTTGGATACCCGAAAGACGTGCGTATCCACCGCAATCGCCGGAACCCCAAACGCATTGGACAAAACCACATTCGTCGTCTTGCGTCCCACGCCAGGAAGCTGGGTCAGCTCCTCCATCGTTCCGGGCACCTGCCCCCCGAACTCCTTCACCAAAAGATTTGCCGTCCGTATCAAATTTTGTGCTTTCGTATGAAAAAAACCAATGGAACGGATTTTTTCCTCCACATCGTGCACCTCCGCCTGACTCAGCGCCTCCGGCGTGGGATATTGAGCAAACAGCGCCGGAGTCACTTTATTTACCTGCACATCGGTGGTCTGCGCAGAAAGCATCGTCGCAATCAACAGCTCAAACGGATTGTTGGCGACCAGCGCGATACGGGCGTCCGGATGCAATGTTTTGAGAATCTCGATAATCTCTGCAGCTTCTTTTTTTGTCATGCGCTTCATGATCTCTCCAGAAAACCCCTCTCTTTTCATTTGATCCATTATAATAAACTTCAGAACAGAAACCAAAAGCGGTAAAAGCAGGAAGGCAAAGCATGTTTAACCGAAGTAAAAAAACAATGGCTCAATTTGACTGGTTGCTCCTTTTCCTCACCATCGCTCTGAGCATCTACGGATTTGTGGTCATTTTTTCAGCCGTGCACTCTTCCGGAGGCACTTGGCGCGCGCTTCTCTCGCAGATCATTGCTACCGGCTTAGGGCTCATCATCATTATTTTCTTCCAGTTTGTCGACACCGATGCCCTGAAAAAGCTGGCGCTTCCCGCCTATATTATGGCAGCGCTCTTTTTGATTGCCACGGCGATTTTCGGGGTCGGCGAAGATGTCTGGGGCGCTCGTTCCTGGTTAAGCATCGGCCCGATCACCTTTCAACCTTCGGAATTTTCCAAGATTGCGCTCATTTTGTCGCTGGCTCTATTGCTTGAGCGCTACCAAAAAACGCTCAACAAGCCGACCACGCTTCTGATCCTTGCGGCGGCGATGGGCTTTCCCCTGCTCCTGATCCTCAAACAGCCGGACTACGGAACAGCGGCCGTGCTGCTTTTTTTCATCGGCATGATGATCTTTTACGCCAAAATTCACTGGGGCTACATCGTTGGCGCAGTGGTTCTGGTGATCGCTGCGGCTCCCCTGCTCTATCAGTCGCTTTCCCTTGGGCAAAAGGAACGCATCCTGAACTTCATCGATCCGATGCGCGACATTGCCAATTCCGGATATCAAACATACCAAGGGCTCATCGCAATCGGGTCAGGAAAGCTGACCGGTAAAGGCTACCTGCACGGAACACAAACGCAATTCGGCTTTATTCCGGAGCGGGACACCGACTATATTTTTGCCGTCCTGACCGAAGAGCTGGGCTTCCTCGGCGCATTGCTCCTGATCGTCCTCTATGCCCTTCTCCTCATCCGCATCCTGCGCATCGCGAAGAATGCCAAAGACATGTTTTCACGCACCATGGTCATCGGCATCGCCGCCATGATCTTCATTCACATTTTTGAAAACATCGGCATGACGATCGGGCTGATGCCCGTCACGGGAATTCCGCTTCCCTTCTTATCCAATGGAGGCACCTTTCAGCTGATCAATATGATCTGTATCGGACTGGTGCTGTCGGTCGGGACGCAGCGCACGCCGCTGGACTTTAATACCCGAAGCTGAGCGCTTCCGGCTCGTTTGCCGGCTCAAACGAGCCTCTTCCATGGCGACAATTTTTGCATCCGCACTTCCCAAAAAATCAAAACGAGGATGACGAGACCCCAGCGCAGAGCGGACCAAGTTCGCATCTGCGCTTCATTTTGCACCACAAGTCCCCTTGAAAAGGGATGCCGCAGATACGTCAAGCTGCCCTGTTCATCTGTTCGTTCTATCCGCGCGCCGGATTGTTTCAGGCGCAGCAGCGTGTGGGCATCCGGATGCCCATAGCGGTTGTCCGCGCCCACGCTAATCACCGCATGATCTGGCTTCAAACGGTTCAGCAGCTGCTGCGAGGTTCCGTGGGCGGAACCGTGATGGGCGCATTTCAAAAGCTCCAACGGGGCGCGAATCCCCTCCAAATTCAAGCATCCTTCTTCTTCCTGGTCGCCGAGAAGAAGAACCTGCGCTCCAAAATCTAAAAGGAGACAGAGGGACGCATTATTTTTATCTTCGGCATCAAATTGACCGGCCGATATGACCCGGAGACAGGCAGACCGCCCTCCGACCGGTGCTCCCAAGTCCATCTCAGCCCCCTGTTTCGCATACAGGTGCTTCGGGACTCTGCGAAGCTCCGACCTCTCTCCGTTGTTCCATCCCGCTCCTGTCTCTCTGTGCTCCATCCATTCGTTCTTTACAGATTGGGACTCTACAGATCGATACGCTGCCGATGCATGTCCTCTTTTCTCCACAGACGCTTGCTCCCGGTTTCCCAATGGAGAGGTCATCACAAAAGCAACCGGAATGTGATGCATCAACCCCTCCAAATCTCCAGAATGGTCAAAATCATTGTGCGACAGAAAAATCCCATCAAGAAAAAAGATCCCTTGTCTTTGCAGCTCAGCGACCAGTGCATCCGACTGCACACTTTCCCCGGTGCGCCAGTCCGCCTTGCCTCCCACATCGAACATATAGCGGCGCCCTCCGACTCCGAAAAGCATCGCATCACCCTGCCCCACATTCAAAACCGTAAAAAATGGTGCCTCCAAAGGAGCCAAACAAATCGGAAATGCGACCAAAATCGATGCCCAGAGCAAAAACCGAATACCGCTGGCATAAAAGGCGTTCACGCGTCTTGCTGCAATCAGAAACGGAATCCCCTCGCCAGTCAGCCATCTCTGCTTTCCTAAAAGAACGCATAAAAGCAGCGCAATCAAAAAAAGATAGATGGCCAGTTCTCCCTCACTCAAACGATGAAGTTCCCATTCCGGAAGAATACTTTGAAGTCCTCCAATCAGAAAGCCGAACCCTTCCACAGCGCCTCGAAAAGCTGCTGCGGAAAGAGATCCAATGAATGGCCAGGGACGAATCAGCATCGTGAGCAAACCCATCGCAAAGAGAAGAGAAAACAGAGGAATGGCAAACAGATTGGCAAAAATCGTCCACGGGGTGACGCCCAATCCCGCATTCACCAGGACAGGCCAAGTCAGCGCCAGGATCCAAAAGGAAGTGCGAAGCGATTGAAACACCGGATCATACAAAGGCGAACGGCGAGCGCGAAGCTGCGCAATATCGATCGCCATCGCGCACAAAAATGAAAGCTGCATGCCGATGTCGAACCAGGCCAAGGGATGCAGGAGAAAAATGACGAGAAGTGCTGCGCCCATCCTTTGCCACCGAGCCACCTTCCGCCGGCGAAGCCTTGCCGTCTCACCAAAAAGCCGGAAAAGCAGCGCCCTGACAATGGAGGCGGGGAATCCAAGGATCATCGCATAGAAAAAAAGGACAATAAAAATCCAGACTACAGCATGATCGCGGGAGCGTCCCCATCGCGCTCCCATCCATAATCCCCATTGAAACATCAATTGGACATGCAGGCCACTGGCCGCCAGAAGATGGGAAAGTCCCATCTTTTTCATTTGGCCAAGCAATGTCGTCTCATCGACGGTGTGCCCCAAAAGGACGCGTTCCATCAAAGATCCCGCCTCGCCTCCAAGCGCCCGGGCGGCACGTTGCAGAACGCGCTGCGCCATCAAAATCGGAAGCTCCCATGGAATGCCGGATGAACGAAAAACCGCCTGTTGAATTTCAGCCGTTCCGGAAATTCCGCGCAAACCATAATAGTTTCTTGAATGAAAGGTACCGGGGAGCGATGGCGCATCCAGCGCATGGATCTTCAAACGAGCGTGATACCTCTTTCCAATCGCCTCTGACCAGCGCTCCAGGCCAATCTGCTTCAAATCCTTCTCAACGGATTGAGAGGAGAGCAGCGAGGCCGTCTGCGAAGAACGATCATCCGGTCGGAAATGAAAAACAAAATCCTCCTTCGTCCCCTTTCTCATCACCCGCACCACAGTGATCTCGCCTTCCGATCGCATTTGATGCATCTGTTCTGCACTCAGCGGCGACTGAAGCACGATGAACAGGGCTCCAACCATCAGCGCCATTCCCCATCTCGCCTTGCGCCGCTTCCAGCAGAGAAACGCCAACAGGAACACCATCACCTGGCCGCCAAGCGTTTCCGCCATTATTCCAGCCAGCACGCACCAGAGCATCCACTTCACCGCTGTTTTCCCCCATATGCTAAAATGATCGAGAAGGAGATCCCCTCATGAATACCATATTTCGCAACCCCTACCAATCTGAATTGGAGGTGGCCATCTGCAGCCGAACAACCGTCGGCCGGCAAACCCGCATTTCCACTGATGACACGATTTTGCCGGAATATCATGCCCTCCACCTCGCTCCGGAGTCCGTCCGTGTCGATGGAAAGCCACTCAGCGCTCAGGCGCTTTCTCAGGATGGCACGCTTCTTGTTCCCGGGTCGGTCATGAAAGACCATCTGATGATTCAAATTCCTTTCGGAGAGCGGATGACCACATTGCGCAACGTCACCGCACGCCTTCTGATGCGGTTGACCGCAGAACAATATCTCCATATCACCCCGGAATTTGCACCGGTTCCGTCGAACCTTTCCCGCTTCCGGATGCAATTTCCCGGACATTTTTCCTCATCCGACCGCGATCCCATCTGTTCGTTGCTGCAGCGGCGCGTACAAACCTGGGCGCAAACCGGGATCAATTTGCATTCGGATCAGGATCGGCGTGAAACGACCTTATTTCGAATGGCGACGGTGCCCTGGATGGGACCGCATCTGTTCCACACGGCGGAGCTCGGTTCCCTCTCGATCATCCATGCGATTTGCCACGCGGATGCCTTGGAGCTGGAAGTCGAAGTGCTGCCATCCCCTTTCAGCGAGGAAAGCTAGCGGCCATCGGAAACCATTGACGATCTGGATTCATTATAAAAAATCCCGCTGTATTCCTGTGTTGCACGGATCCAGCGGGATTTCCCATTTTTATTTTTATTCAGATCATCTTAGTTCGAATGTTTTTCCTGATGCTTGATCTTCTCCTGATGCTGTCGCGCAAGGCTCTCAAACAGGGACGTCAGCCAGGCAGTCGCCAGCGCAATGCAACCGGCCACAAAAAAGAAAATGCCTTTCCAAGTCGCATCCAATCCGGCAATCGTCGTTTTCATCACAAAACCCTGCATTAAAAAAGCGATTCCCAGCACAATGCCCAGCGCAGCAGGGATGTATTTCAACCACTCCGCCTGATGAAAAAACAAATAGAGAACCAGCGTCGCCGCAGAAAACAACAAAACGGCGACCGGCAACATGACCAGCGATGCTTTATAATGTCCGACAATTCCAAAAATACTTGACACGGTATTCTCCTTCCTGAGCCTTGTTTATTGATAGTACCACACGTCCCGAACCTACGCTATAATATTGAGGAATCGAACGTGATCCCGCTGTCTCGGCATGCCCTGAAAGGAACTCTGATGAAAAAGCAAACAAAATGGTTATTGGTTGGATGCTTCGTCCTGATCTGCTTGCTTGCCTTCGCGCCTCAAGTACGTGCCGACGTTGGCGGAGGGGTGGATCATCATGCGAATGACTGGGGCGGGGATCTCGGCGGAGGCTTCAATTTTGGCATAGATGATGGCTTTTCCATCGGTCCTCGCCTGAGTATCAACCCATTTGTCCTATTCTATTTCCTTGAACATCCCCTCGGGCTCGTCGTGCTTCTCGTCATCCTCGGTCTGTCCTACGCGTTCAAGCGCCGTTCACACCCATCGGGAGCGACCCGGTCCACATCGTCCCAGCCATCAAGGCCGATTCAAACCGAAAAAGAAAAAGATCTCGACCGATTGCTGGAAAAAGACCCCAATTTTTCCAAGCCACAGTTTCTCTTGCGGGTCTCTGACGTTTTTATCGCGCTCCAGCAGGCGTGGACCGCGAAAGATTGGCGATCCATCCGTCCCTTCGAATCCAACGCGCTCTATGCCCAGCATGAACGGCAGCTGCAAGTCTATATCGATCAGCACCGAACCAACGTGGTCGAGGATATCTCCGTGCTGAATACGTGGGTGGAAAGTTACGAAGAAGATCACGAAAATGACTATCTGAACGCCATCATCGAAGCCCGTTACAGCGACTATGTGGTGGATGATCTGACCGAAAAGGTCGTCCAGGGCGAAAAGGACAAGCGCTACATCATGACCTACCGGATGCAATTCATGCGCAAAAAGGGTGTTCTGACGCAAAGCACCACACAAACCACCGTCACCGAATGTCCCAACTGCGGCGCACCTCTTTCCATCAACCAAAATGGAATTTGCGACTATTGCGGCTCTGAAGTGACGACAGGCGCCAATCAATGGGTGCTCACCAAATATCAGCCCCTTCAGCAGCGCACCGCATAAAAAGAACGTCCATCCCGCACACCGCAGGATGGACGTTCTTTTGTTTTTGCTTTCGCGCAATCCTTGTCTTCTTCGGGACGGAAGACCATTAGCGCTTCGAGAATTGCGGACTCTTGCGAGCTTTCTTAAGACCGTATTTATAACGTTCCTTCTTACGCGCGTCGCGCGTGAGGAATCCCGCTTTTTTCAGAGTCGGGCGAAGATTCGGATCAAACTCGATCAACGCGCGAGCCACTCCGAGGCGAATCGCGCCGGCCTGTCCCGTAAATCCGCCGCCCTTCACCGTGACGACGATGTCGAATCCCTGACGCTGTCCCACCAGATCCAGCGGCGCAACGCAGAGATCCCTCAGCGTCTGATAATCAAAATATTCTTCCAGGCTATAGCCGTTGACGCGCACCTGTCCGTTTCCAGGAAGGAGACGAACACGGGCAACAGCCGTTTTGCGGCGGCCTGTTCCACGATATTGCTGATCCATCATTCCCTCCCACTAAAATTTCAGTTCTTCCGGCATCTGAGCCGCATGTTTATGTTCCGAACCCGCATAGACCTTCAGCTTGCGAGCCATCTTACGACCCAGCGAGTTATGCGGAAGCATCCCCTGAATCGCATGCTCCAAGATGCGCTCCGGGTGCTTGTTCATCATATCCATGTAGGGAATGTCGCGGCGACCACCGACGTAGCCGGTGTAATGCTTGTACATTTTCTTATGTTCCTTGTCATTCGTCAGACGGACTTTGTCTGCATTGATGACAATCACATAATCGCCAGTATCGACGTTCGGGGTGAACGTCGGCTTGTGCTTTCCGCGAAGCACAGCAGCAATGTTCGCGGCGAGGCGTCCGACCACCTGGTCTTTCGCATCGACGACATACCACTTGCGCTCCACCTCAAGCGGTTTCGCCAAAGTTGTTTTCATCATTTGCTCCTTTTCTTCCTCCGACTATTTTGACTCCGCCGTCCGGAGTGGCGGGACTCTTCATTCGACAATTTGTGTTTCGCAAGTCGACGCTGCGAATGCCTTCCCGAAGAAATCCGGGGCAAGATGCCCAAACAGATACTTGATTATTCTAATGAAAATGCTTTGCGTTTGTCAAGCCAGCACTGTGGAAACGTCCTCTGAGACCATGGTTGTTCTCCATTGACGCGCTGATCCAGATTTACCGCTCTTCGTAATCGGCAATCATCGACAGGCGTTCATGATGCCGTCCGCCCTCGAACGTCTCGTCCAAAAAAGCATCGATGATTTCCAGCGCTAACTGGTCGCCCAAGGTCCGGCCGCCCAAGGCGATGATGTTGGCATTGTTGTGGCGATGTGCCATTCTGGCCGAATATGACTCGGTGACATGCGCACAGCGTATTCCCTTCACCTTATTCGCCGCGATGGACATGCCGATGCCTGTCCCGCACATGAGAATGCCAAGATCTGCCTCTCCATGAACCACCCGTTCCGCCACTTCAAACGCGACCTCCGGGTACTCCACGCGCTGTCCATCTAAACTTCCATAGGTGCTCACTTCATGCCCTTGCGCCCTCAGATGGTCGCTCACTGCTTGAAGCAACACATAGCCCCCATGATCACAACCCACCGCAATCTTCATCGATCCCTCCTTTATGATTCCATCAAACGATAGGATTCTCTAAAACGATGCTAACCGCTTCTCCCCCATTTCGCAACCCGATGAAATAAAAAACGGAGCACGAGGCTCCGTCTCAAAACAAAGGTGAAAAGCAAATCCGTAAGCCGTGTTCTGTTTCGATAATCATCTGTCTCGGCGCATCGTCACCAATGCGCTCCAGCGATTCAGCGAGCCGCAGCGAGCAGCCGCATCGTGGCTCTGATCTTGCACCGGATGGGGTTTACAGGGCCGGCCTGTCTCCAAGCCGCCGGTGAGCTCTTACCTCGCCTTTCCATCCTTACCATTTCTGGCGGTTTATTTCTGTTGCACTATCCTTAGAGTCGCCTCTACCGGACGTTATCCGGCATCCTGCTCTGTGGTGCACGGACTTTCCTCGAAAATTCGCGATTATCCGATTTACTTTTCAACGTTGCTATTGTAAAATGCCGCTCCCAAAAAAGCAACCGACCTCGACTACTTCGTCAAAGCCGCCAGTTCCTGTTCCATGGATGTCTCAAACGACCGCATGGCCTCCAGCGTTTTGCTGAACAACACATCCGGCTCCCATCCCAGAAGCTCTGCCCCTTTAAGAATCACGTCCCGGTTGCAGCCGGCCGCAAATTTTTTATCTTTGAATTTTTTCTTCAAGCTTTTCAGCTCCATATCCTGCACGCTTTTTGAAGGGCGCATCAGCGCTGCCGCACCGATCAAACCCGTCAGCTCATCTGTCGCAAAAAGAACCTTCTCCATTTCATGTTCCGGCTTCACGTCCGTGTACATTCCCCAGGCATGAGAGAGAATCGCTCGCACCATGCCCTCCGGCGCATCCACCTCCGCTAAAATTTCCGGTGTCTTTTCCGTGTGAATTTCCGGATATTTTTCATAATCCACGTCATGAAGCAGCCCGGTCAGCCCCCAAAAATCCTCTTCCTCTCCATATCCGAGATCGCGGGCGAACCAGCGCATCACCCCCTCCACCGTCAGTCCATGCTGAATATGAAACGGTTCCTGATTATATTTCTGAAGCAATTCCAACGCCTGTGCTCGTTCCATCGTCTCCTCCTTTTTCCTTACAATCCGTTCTATGCATCATACGCAATCTGCGCATCATGCGCAATCCTAAACAAAAAAGCAAAGCCGGCTGCTTCGCCGGCCTTGCCTGTTCTGGATCCATCAAGCCTCGAACTTCAAATTCTGGTCTCTTGTTTTTCTGGTCTCTTATTTCAGATTCTGAACAAAAGTCTGGATAAACCAGATCGTCTGCGGCTGATAGATGATGTCCACCAGGAACGCTCCCACGATGGGCACGATCATCATCGCTTTGCGCGAATAGCCATAGCGGTCGTTCACCGCCGTCATATTCACAATCGCGGACGGCGTGGCGCCCAAACCATGACCGCACAACCCAGCGCACATCACCGCTGCATCGTAATCCGCTCCAAGCAGACGGAAAACCACGAAATATGCCAGAATCGCCATAACCAACACCTGAAGCCCGACGACCAGCAGAACGCCGCCGATCAAATCCGCCAGCTCCCACAATTTCAGCGTCATCAGCGCCAGCGCCAGATAGAGGTTCAACGTCACCGTCCCGATCCCATCAACCAAGCCAAAATCGAAATGGTACCAATGGAATTTTTCATTCAAATTGCGAACCAGCACAGCGACAAACATGGCGCCCACATAAGTGGGAAAATCCATATGGATCAGTTTTCCGATCCATCCGGCAATGATGCTTCCGCAGGCCATGCAGATGATGATCACAACCACATTTTGAATCAGCTCAAAGGTGCTCAGGCTCTCATGTTGCGTTGCGTTGATCTGATCCGCTGTCGTTTCAAACGTCTCATCCGCCGGTTTCAGGTGATGGCGTTCGATCAGAAGGCGTCCGAGCGGTCCTCCAAGAAGCACGGCGGAAATTAAACCAAACGTCGCCGCCGCCGCACCGACTGTTTTTGCAATCGGATATCCCATCTCCACGAAGGTGTTCCCATAGGACAAGGCGGCGCCATGACCCCCGATCATCGAAATCGCGCTAGCCAGCAGGGCATAAGGCTCTTCCATGCCGATGGCTTTCGCCACCACAATGCCCAGAGAATTCTGAATGATGGAAATGACGCCACAGATCAACCAGTAAATGATCAGCAGCTTTCCTCCACTTTTTAGCAAGCGCAGGCTGGCTCCCAATCCCACGGTGGTAAAGAAGGCCAGCATAAAGACGCTCTGAAACGGATCATCAAACTCAAATCGAAAACTTCCGTTCAAATGGCCGATCCAGGTAATCAGCATGAAAAGGAATCCGCCGACCACGGGGGCAGGAATACAAAACTTAGCCAGCAGCGGAACTTTTCGAACCGCCACATACCCGATCAGCAGCAAGATGGCTGCTAACGCCAGCGTCAGGGTCGAATTCAATGAGATGGTGAATAATTGATCGATCACTTCAAATTTCATCGTCTTTCTCCAAAGGGTTCATCAGGGCATGCCATCAAAAATAAAAACGTATTTCTTCCTTCATCATATCAAAAGGTTATATTGGTATCAAAGACAACCCCTCTGTTCGGTTTCCGAACGGCTTTAAGCTTCATGCCGAAGGCTGTCCCATCCTCCATCCAGCACAACATGGCGCACTTCCGGAGCGATTTGTTGTGACCACTCCATGGCGCGCTGCATCGCCGGACGCTCCGAGGCATAATGTCCCAAGTCAATCAGCGCAAGTCCCCTGCGCACGGCATCCTGCGCGTCATGGTAACGCACATCCGCAGTGATCAGTACATCGCAGCAACCTCTGATCGCGTCCGCAACAAAGTCCATCCCGCTTCCGCCCAAACAGGCTGCGCGGCGAATGATCCGCGCCGGATCGCCATAATAAACCACGCTTTCCGCGTGAAAACGCCCTTTGAGGCACGAAGCATATTGAGCCAGAGAAACCGGCTGGATGCTTCCCATCCGCCCCATTCCCTCGGCGAACGCCCGGAGCGGATCCGATACGTCCCGAGGCGCCAGCGGCACCGCCTCCGAAAGGCCGGCAAGCTCTGCCATGACATGATTGACCCCGCCATCCACGGTATCAAAAGCCGTATGGGAAGCATAAACCGCAAGACCCGCTTCGATGGCCTCCAGTGCCAGACGCTGCAAGGGCTCCGAGTCGATCACCGTATGAACGCCACGAAAGAACACCGGATGATGGGTCACAATCAAATTCACCTGCTCTTGCTGCGCCCGCACAATCGCTTCTTCAGTCAAATCCAAAGAAAGAACCACCCCAGAAAGATCGCGATCCACCCGACCGCATTGCAGACCGCAGTGATCCCATTCTTCCTGAAGAGCAAGCGGAACGCGCTCTTCCCATCGGGAAATCCATTCAGAAATCAGCATCTTCCGCTCCCTTCCATGGCCAATCGGATAACGCAATCGTGAGCAAACGAATCCGTCGATCCAGAAACTCCATCCGCCGCTGAGCCGAGGGGGAATCCAGGCTCCCAAGGCGGCGCCGCAGCCCTCGAAGCGCCTCCAAATCCCGCCTCATGCGTTTCCCGGTAACGGGATCCCGTGAGGCGATGAGCTGCGGACCATACTCGGCGGCCAACTCATCCAGAGGTCTCCAATAAGGATCCTCCCTTCGCCGCTCCCGATCCCCATGGACAAGAAAAAAAGCGTAATCAATGCTTCCCTCTCTCAATGCGCTTTCTTCGATCTCTACTCCCCAATTCTGAAGAAAATGCCGGAATTCAGGAATGCCGCTCTGCGGAGAAAGCACCCAAAGGGCTGGATCAAAGATCCGGCGGCCTCCGGTGATGATGTGCTGCATCAGAGGACCGCCCATTCCAGCAATCACGATCACATCCGCCTGAGACCAGGGAAGGGCTTGGAGTCCATCCGCGACCGCGAGCTCAACCTTCTCCTGCACGCGATGCGGCGCACGGCAGAGCGATGCGCGCAATTTCGACAACGAATCCGCAGAAATATCCGTTGCCAAGACAGCGCCGATATCGTCCCGTTCTGCGAGTCCGATCGAAACCAGCCCATGATCGGCTCCCACATCAATTACACGCTCTGCGGCAGGCACCAGCTGAATCAGATGATGAATCCGTTCACTGATCATTCCAGAAAATCTTTCACTTTTTGGCTCCGCGTCGGATGCTTGAGTTTGCGAATGGCCTTCGCTTCAATCTGGCGGATGCGTTCACGCGTACATTAAACTCTTTTCCGACTTCTTCCAATGTCCGCGGCGTTCCATCATTAAGCCCAAAGCGCAGTTCCAGCACCTTGCGCTCGCGCTCCGAAAGTGTGCTGAGAATATGATTCAGCTCTTCACGCAGCATGATAAAATTGGCCGCTTCATCCGGCGCAATCGCCGTATCGTCTTCGATAAAATCTCCCAGATGCGAATCTTCCTCTTCTCCGATCGGCGTCTCCAGCGAAACCGGCTCCTGCGCAATCTTCCTGACCACGCGCACCTTTTCCACATCAATATTCATCTCCGCTGCGATCTCTTCGTTGGTCGGATCGCGATTCAACTCCTGAAGCAGTTGTCTTTGAGCGCGTGATAATTTATTGATCGTCTCCACCATATGCACCGGAATGCGAATCGTCCGCGCCTGATCGGCGATGGCGCGGGTAATGGCCTGGCGAATCCACCAAGTCGCATACGTCGAAAACTTGAATCCCCTATGATAATCAAATTTCTCAACAGCCTTCATCAGACCGAGATTCCCTTCCTGAATCAAATCCAGAAAGCTCATCCCGCGCCCGACATAGCGCTTAGCGATGGAGACGACCAAACGCAAATTGGTTTCTGCGAGACGCTGTTTTGCCCGTGATCCGCTGCGCATCATCTCATGCAAGCGCTTCGTATCCTCCTCTGCCACGGGTTCTCCCATCAAGACGCGGCAAGCCGGCATCGCATCTTGAATCAATGCTTCCAATGAATCTTTCAGGGCAGCGATCTCCTCACCGGTCAAACCCGCCATTCCATCATTCAGCACGCGGCGCACATGATCCAGCGTCGAATAATTCTTTAATTCCTCTTCCGTCAGGGCATCTTTAGGCTGCAATTTCTTCAGGCTCGCATTGAGCTTGTCGATCATCGTATTTCTCTCAAACAAGAGGCGGCGCGTTTCTCCGACAATTTTTTCTTCACTTTGAAACGGCTTGACTTTCATCGCCTGCGCCATCTTCAAAAGGCTTCCTTCTCCGGAAGACGCTTCATCCGTCTTTTTATAAACCCGGTCGATCGCCTCAATCAACTGCGCTTCATGCTCCAACGCATAAGCAACCCAGCGCTCCTGACTTTTGCTTTCATATTCCGGAGAAAGCAACCGATTCACAATGCTATCCTGAATCAAACAACAAAAGTTCAGCTCTCGCGCTTCATCCGGATTCATCGTCGCCCGGCTCAGGCGGCGCCGAATATAGCGTTCCACATACGCGGCAACCTTGATGAGCCGAGCCTCTTCACTGTCCGGCTCCAGCTGACTGTCCGAGGCTTCCATCATTTCCGCCATCAAACGGTCAAAACGGACATAATCCCTCTTCTCCGCTTTGGTCAGCTTCTTCTTCCCCAATTTGCGATCCAGCACCTCCAGCAGCATCTGCGCTTGTGTCGCATTCAGCGACTGCTTGGAGAATTCGATCTCTTCCCTCAGCGTCGGTTTTTCTCCGCGCAACATGCGCGCCGCGCTCTCCGCCATTTCCATCCGCCGAGCGAGGAGCACTTCTTCTTCCGCAGTAAGAAGAGACACCCGTCCGATTTCTTTCAAATACATTTTTACCGGATCATCCACGGCAATATTTTGCAGCACTTCCTGATCCGTCAGCTGCCGGGTTTCCTCTTCGCCGACATCCTCATTCAGCATCGAAGCATCGAAATCGACGAGCTGATCCAGTGAATCCACCGAGGCTTCTTCCTGCGCCTCATCGATCATTTCGTCCTCTTTCGAATCATCATCCAGCGAAGAGACTAAGTCAGATTCCTCCGGCGTAATGCCGTCTTCCGCCAAAATCTGAATCACATCCCGGCGATCACTTTCTTCCAGCTGATCGTATCCGTCCATGCTCTCAAAGTCTTCCATCCGATAGCGATCATGACGCGTTGCCGCAATTTTTCGCAACTCATCGAGCATCTCCTGCTTCAATTCTTCAATGTCGATACTCTCTTCACGCGGGTTTTCCTTCAAATCCGTCATGTTCGTCCTCCCCTGTCCGCTTTGAGGTGTTTTTCAATCTCCATCAATTCCTGGAGCCAATGCGCCGTTTGTTCCGCATCGCCCCCTTTGTTTTGTTGAATCGTCTTCCGAAGTTCGTGCTCGCGTTCCCGCCATTCAAAACGTTCGATACGCGCAAGCAGCTCGCGGGCTGCTTCTGTGCCTCCATCTCCCGGACGGCTCCGCAATGCGTGTAAAAGATCCCGCGCTTCCGGAGAAAGCGCCGTTTGATCCAGTAATTCCTCGGAAGGAGGCAGATTCTGCTCCCGTAAGGTGCGCACCGCTCCAAGCAGCTGCCGTGCGCCTTCATTTTCTATAAATCCGTCTTTTTCCCGAAGAATCACATCGCATTCCTCATCCGCCCGAACCAGGCGAACGAATTCCTGCTCCAAACGATACCGCATCACACCCAATTGATTGCTTTTGTTTATACCCAAAGAGCGAATCTCATCCCCGTGCCCATCCGGATTTTTATCCGATTCATTCTGTCCCGAAAGCTCCGAGGGCTCGAACATGGGATCAAAATCATCTCCCCGCTCTTCCCCTGTAAACGAATCCGTCGCCTCAAACCGGTCTTGCCGTGCCCATCCGCCTGCTTCCTTAGAGCGCGCCCCGGAAGGTCTCTTTTCCTTCCGTTTCTTCAGCACTTCTTTTCGTGCCGCTGCGTCCCGGATGAGGCTGTCGGCCGCAACGCCGGTCCAGCCGGCAATCGTCTGTGATAAAAGGTCTCGGGCGCTGTCCGACTCCAATCCGGCAAGAAAGTCCACGGCAACTTTCAAAAAATCCAATTTTCCCTCGGCCGTCTCCAAATCATAGGGAACACGGAGCAGCCTTAACTCAAAATCCAGAGGATCCAGGGCCGCCTTCAGATAGGTTTCAAACGCTTCGGCTCCCTCTCTCCTCGCGACATCATCCGGATCCATCCCTTCCGGAAGCGCCACAATTTTTGGCGTCATTCCCTCTTCAGCAAACAAATCAATCGCTCGGCGATCCGCGCGGATTCCCGCCGCATCCCCGTCATAGCAAAGGTAAATCTGATCGGCGTATCGCCGGATCAGCCGAGTTTGATTTTCTGTCAGCGATGTGCCCAGCGATGCCACCGCGTCCCGGACACCGTGGTAAAACAAGGAAACCACATCCATGTACCCTTCCACCAGAATCACATATTTTCGATCCGTATGGCGGCGCACCTGGTTGAGCCCGTAGAGATGCTCTCCTTTATGGAACACCTCCGAATCCGGCGAATTCAAATATTTTGGTTTTCCCTCTCCGACCGCGCGTCCTCCAAAGCCGACGATTTTATCCTGTATGGAAATGATGGGAAACATAATCCGGTCGCGAAATTTATCGTAAAATCCAGCGCCGCGGTTCGACCGGGCGATCAAGCCGACGCGCAGAAGATCCTCGGCGGCATATCCCTTTTCGGTCATCGCCCGATAGAGCGAATCGCCGCGGCCATCCGCATACCCAAGAAGAAAATCGTTGATCACGGATCCCTTCAGCCCGCGCTGCATCAGGTACTTCTGCGCACGGGGAGAATGCAATAAATTTTGATAAAAAAACATCGCGGCGTCCGCATTCATCCGCTCCGCCAAGCTCCGCTCATCGCGCCGGCGCGATTCTTCCGGATCGGCAGATTCAATGGGAATATGGTACCGTTCGGCTAATAGACGCACGGCTCCAATAAAATCCACATGCTCCATCTCCATGACAAAGCGAATCCCGTCTCCAGATACGCCGCACCCAAAACATTTATAGGTTCCAAATTCCGGCGTGACAAAAAAAGACGGTGTCTTTTCCTGGTGGAAGGGACAACACGCCTTCATCTGTTTACCCGATGGCTTGAGGTCAATATAGCTTCCGATCAGCTCAACGATATCGATCGCATCGCGGACGCGCTGAATCGTCAGATCAGAGATGCGCATGAATCCTCCTTCATCTTGATGCGGGCGCTCAAAGGATATCCCAGGCTTTCGGAATAAAGCACTCCCGATACGTGCGAATCAAAAAATCATCCGTCATTCCGGCAATATAATCCAGAGCCTGTCTCTCCAGATCATCCTCTTCTTCCGTATTGCGGTACAATGCGCGATGCGCTTCCGGCATGACATCCGGATGCTCCTGGAGATACGTGAACAAATCCGTAATGATATGTCCCAGCTTGGAATTTTCTCCCTTCACCTGTTCATTGGTATACACGCGCTCAAACATGAACTGGCGAAGCTTCTGTGAGGCTTCCAGCACCTCCGGCATCATTCCGACATCATCCTGATCCATGCTTGCTTCAATGACCGCCATCACCATCGTCGAAATCCGCTGCGAATGCGTCTGACCCAAGACGGCGATGCTGTCCTGCGGAAGATCCTCCATGGTCAGCACGCCTGCGCGAAGAGCATCGTCGATATCATGATTGACATAGGCAATCCGATCCGCGATCTTCAACAACCGTCCTTCCAGTGTGTTGGCTTTCCCGGAACCGCTATGATGCAAAATGCCGTCCAAAACCTCTGCGGTCAGATTGAGCCCCGGCGCTGTACTGTCCCTGCGCATCTCCAATCGGGTGAGGACGCGAACGGATTGCTCGGAGTGATGAAACCCCGGAAGCAGCGATTGCAAAATGTGTTCCCCGGCATGTCCAAACGGCGTGTGCCCCACATCATGACCGAGCGCCATGGCCTCAATCAGATCCTCATTCAAACGCAGCGCACGCGCCATCGTCCGCGCCACCTGACTCACCTCCAGCGTATGGGTGAGCCGGGTGCGGTAATGATCCCCCTCCGGCGCGATAAACACCTGGGTCTTATGCTTCAGACGGCGAAAACACTTCGAATGTAAAATCCGATCCCGGTCACGCTGGTACGCCGTGCGTACCGGATCCGGAGCCTCCGGTACCTCTCTTCCCGCAGAATCCGCCACGCAACAAGCAAAAGGAGAGAGAAATTCCCGTTCCCAGCGCTCCGTCCTCTCACGCAATGGATCCATCATCTCCCTCCCTTCCATACCTTTTTACGCCTTCCACCACCGCTGACCGCTTCCATAGAAATCCGGAAAAGATCAAGAGAAATCCCGAAAAGATCAAAGCGCACGGGCTATTCGCGGACGATGGTCGCCGGAACCAGAATCCGGCGAATCAGCCTGTCCACCTGAGCCAGCATCCCGAGACGCGATGCCCGAAGCACCGGATCATCCACCAAAATCATCGTTTCATCCAGATATTGATTGATGATCGGCAGCCAATCCACCAAGAGCTGAATGGCTTCCTCATAATGATCCTTATCAATGGCTGCTGAGACCGCATCGGCGCGTTCCATGGATGCCGCCATCGCCTGATCCTCATCCTGCAGAGAACCCGGATCCCAGACGGACGTTTCCGCATGTTTCGCCATGCTGTCGATCCGCACAAAGCCAGTCACCCATTGATCCTCTTTTTGAAGCAGCGCATCCACGACCTCCGCCTTTCTCATCAGGCGAAGCAAATCCTCATCCTCGGTGCCCAACACTGCCTCAATCGCATCATAGCGTATGCCCTGCTCCTGAAGCTTCGTCCGCAGGCGACCCCGGAAAAACTCAGAAATGCGCTGAACGACCTCATCATAATCAAAGACCAGACCCTTCTGCTCGACGTAGAGCAAGAGCGCCTCGCGGACAATCTGCTTGAGATTAAAATGCAGGGAATCCTTACGGATCATCTCCAGAATGCCAATGGCCGCGCGGCGCAGCCCAAACGGATCCTGTGATCCGGTCACATTGACCCCGATGGCAAACAGTCCGGCCAGCGAATCGATTTTATCGGCAATGGACAGCACCATTCCCGCCGTCGATTCCGGCAAAGCCCCGCCGGACTGACGGGGCATATAATGCTCCTCAATCGCTGCCGCGACCCGATCCGATTCTCCTGAGGCATGGGCATAGATCCGCCCCATGGTTCCCTGAAGCTCCGTAAACTCCACCACCATCCGAGTCACCAGATCCGCCTTGGACAGATGAGCCGCACGCTCCACCACCTGCGCAGTGGCTTCTCCGCAATCGAGTTGATAAGCTAACTTGACTCCGAGGGACTCCAGACGCTGCGTTTTTTCCTGCATCGTCCCCAATTCTTCATGGAACACCAGCTCATCCAGATGGCTGACATACTCTTCCAACGGTTTGGCACAATCCTGATCATAGAAAAATCGTGCGTCTTCCAAGCGTGGAATCAGAACCTTTCGGTTTCCGTCGATCACATTCTGCAAACCATGGGTATCGCCATTCCGAACGGAGAGAAAATATGGAAGAAGCGTCCCATGATCATCCACCACCGGGAAATAGCGCTGATGATCCATCATCGGCGTGATAATCACTTCCGGCGGAAGACTCAAGTACGACGTCGGGACATCTCCGATGAAGACCGTCGGATACTCAACAATATAGACCACTTCCTCAAGAAGCTCTTCGTTGTGATAGGGAACGCCGCCATTTTCACGCGCAAGGCGGTTCAGCCCGCGCAAAATGATGTCGCGGCGTTTTTTTGCATCGACGATCACAAAATTCTTTTCCATGAGCGCTTCATATTGATCGACAGAGGGAATTTCAAGATTTTTTGCTCCGAGAAAGCGATGGCCGTTCGTGCGGTTTCCCACCGGAATCCCCTCAAGATCGAAAGAAAGCACCTGATCATCCAACATGGAAACAATCCAGCGGATGGGGCGCAGGAACCGGATATTTTTCCCGCCCCAGCGCATGGCGCGCGGATTTGAAATTTTGCGAATGGCGGCCGGAATCAGCTGTTTCAGCGATGCCTCGACCGACACTTCGTCCTGATGCACACGCAGGAAGACATAATCATCTTTGCCATTGTTCTCGATGTAAGTCTCCGCAACGGATGCCCCCTTGCTGCGGAGAAAGCCCAGAAGCGCTTTCGTCGGTTCTCCCGCCTCATCATAAGCGGCTTTTTTGGAAGGACCGCGGACGATCTCATCCTCTGCTTGCTCCGCCTGAAGATCATTCAGCCATAGAGTAAAGCGGCGCGGTGTCGCCTCCACGCGAATCGAAGCGCATGACAAACCGGCATCCCGCATCCCTGCGGCAACATTCTCCTCAAGCTGTTCTTTCGTCGAGCGAATGTAGCGTGAAGGGAACTCCTCCACACCAAGTTCCAAAAGATAGGTAGCCATCAGCGCACTCCTTCCGCATCGCCGTCGCGCGTTGCCTCCGCAACAGCGGTTTCCATCTCTTTCTGTGCCAGAAGCGGAAATCCCATCTCTTCACGGCGCTCCAGATAAAGCTGAGCCACAAGGCGAGCCAGATCGCGCACACGTGAAATGTAGTGGCTGCGCTCTGAAACAGCAATCGCTCCGCGCGCGTCCAACACATTAAACGTATGAGAACACTTCAGCGTATAATCGTAGGCCGGATAAACCAACTTCTCTTCCACCTGGCGCTGCGCTTCTTTTTCATACATATCGAACAGCGTGTGCAGCATCTCCACATCCGCCGTTTCAAACGAGTACTTCGAATTTTCATATTCCTGAAGCTTGAACAGATCTCCGTAGGTCAGACGATCGTTCCACTTCAAGTCAAACACATTATCAACGCCCTGAATATACATGGCGATGCGCTCAAGGCCAACCGTGATTTCCCCGGCTTCCGGATTGAGGGCGATGCCTCCCACCTGCTGGAAATAAGTAAACTGAGTGATCTCCATCCCATCCAGCCATACTTCCCAGCCCACGCCCCACGCGCCAAGCGTCGGCGATTCCCAGTTATCCTCCACAAAACGAATATCATGCTCCAGCGGATCAATCCCAATCGTCTTCAAGCTGTCTAGGTACAAATCCTGAATATCCGCCGGTGATGGCTTCAAAATAATTTGAAGCTGGTGATGCTGGTAAAGGCGGTTAGGGTTCTCTCCATACCGGCCATCCGCCGGGCGGCGAGATGGCTCCACATAAACGACATTCCAAGGCTCCGGGCCGAGCGCGCGCAAAAACGTGTTCGGATTCATGGTTCCCGCGCCCTTTTCCGTATCATAGGGTTCCATGACGGTGCAGCCGCGTTCTGACCAATAGGCCGTCAAGGCGGCAATCATGTCCTGCAAATTCATTGATCCTCCTCCCCTTCATCTACATCAGATGAAGGCGTTGCATAAAAGCAAGCGAGCGTAGCATCCGGCGGCCAGTATGTTCGCTGTAATAGCGAAAGCTGAGCTGCGCCATGCGCAGCCCATCCGCCTCCTGAAAATCATATGTATAAATTATATCATGAAGAGGGAGCTGTAGAAAGGCAACAAAAGCTCGGTACTCCGCCTTCGTCAAAGGCCTGTAGCCGATTCCATGCGTTTCGCACCGCACTCCGCCTCCAGCGCCGTCCCAGTAAACAGAGTCCGGATCCACGGGCGCTCCGCAAAACACGCAGCTTCCCAGCGTGGGGCGAAACCCGGAAAAGCTCATGAGCTTCATCAAAAAAGCGGCGATGCCAAAAGGCAGCCGTTCGCGAGGCGCTTCCTCAAACGCGGACAGCGCTGCCGAGAATAGCCCAAAGAGATCCGGCTCCGGGCCATCCATCAGCACTCCCTGAAGCGCCTCTGCCGCGAAACGCACCGCACTCAAGCGCGCAATGGAGGAGCGCAATCCCAAATGAGCATCCCGAATCTGCCCATCGCGCAAATACCAGGTGGAACGTCCAGCGATCAGATCGAACGTCCCCTCCACATAAGGCGCTGAAAGATTCACAAACCGGCTCTTATCGCGTTTTGCACCGCGCGCCATCAGCGACAGCCTGCCGCGCTCCAGCGTAAACAGATCCACCATCCGCGATGAATCGCGCACATCCGCTGTCCGAAGGACGATCCCCTGTACATTCTTCGCTTCATCCATGGTTCACCTAATCTTCAAACCCCAGCCGTTTGACCTGCGCCTTTTTCTTTCTCCAGTTGGCATCCACCTTGACCCAGAGCTTCAAATTGACATGAAGATCCACCAGCGCCTCAATATCGCGCCGCGCCTGCTGGCCGATCTGCCGGAGCTTGGAACCGCCCTTTCCGATAATCATTCCTTTGTGCGAGGGTTTCTCGCAATAAATGGTGGCATAGATATCATAAAGCGAACCGTCCGGACGGAGGGTCATCTGATCAATGCCCACGTGGATACCATGAGGAATTTCATCCTGCATCAGCATCAAACACTTTTCACGAATCAGTTCCGTAATGATAAAGCGCTCCGAGCGGTCGGTGATCATCTCTTCCGAATAATACATCGGTCCTTCCGGCAGAGCCTCATAGATGATGTCCAGCAGCGCGTCTAAATTTTTCTGTTTTTTTGCGGAAATGGGAAGAATTTGCTCAAAAATCCCCAGTTCTTCATAGCGCCGCTGTTCCGCTTCAATCCACTCGGGCGGAACCGCATCTGTTTTATTCAAAAGCATCACCATGGGGATTCCGCGAATCTGGGACAAGCGTTCGATAATACGGCGATCCAGCGGTCCGATGCGGGAGGAAACATCGGTGACGAACAGACACACATCCACACCTTCCAATGCATTGCGCGAAATGCGCAGCATGGCTTCCCCCAGCTCATTTTTCGGAATTTGAACGCCCGGCGTATCCAAAAAAATCGCCTGCATCCGCTGATCCGTATAAATATATTGGAGACGATGGCGTGTCGTTTGAGGCTTATTCGAAACAATGGACAACTTTTCGCCCAAAAGATGGTTGACCAATGTGGATTTTCCCACATTGGGACGTCCAATCAGCGCGACATATCCTGAATGAAAGGACGCCGGATTGGAACGGGATTCCCCAGGCGAAGCTCCAGGCAGCAGCTCTTCGGCACCGAAACCTTCCGCCTCCGGTTCCGGCTCTCCGATCCGATTCATGATCGCCTCTTCATGCGAGCGCATTCTTCGCCGATCCTCTTCCTCTTCATGATCATATCCCAACAGATGAAGGAGCGAATGAACCGCCAGATAGAGCATTTCCCGCGTTTCACTATGACCATATTCCCTGGCCTGCGCACGGACGCGATTCATGTTGATCACAATATCGCCAAGCACATCGAGACGGCCGGCGTCTTTCAGAGCACCAACCTCCTGCGCCTCATAAACAGGGAAGCTCAGCACATCGGTTTCCGAGTCGTTGCCCCGGTAGTCCCGATTCAAAGCACGAATTTCCTCCGCTCCAACAAAAGAGACCGAAATTTCCGCATCCTCTTGAACGCCTTCCTGCTCCAGCGCAACTCCTAAGGCATGGCGGAACGTCTCTTTCAAATCCTGATCCAGCTTCAGCTGCTCATCCCGATTATCAAACCCGATTCTCATGCATTCCTCCGCGTATGATGCTGGGATCCATGTTCATCACGATGATGCTGCTTTTCCTGAGCTTTTTCATAGCGCTCAAACGCATCGATGACGCGCTGCACCAGAGGATGGCGCACCACATCCGCGCGTCCGAAGGAGCAAAACGCGATGCCTTCCACATCTTTGAGGATGCGCTGAATCGTGATGAGCCCCGATGATTTCCCACTGGGAAGATCAATCTGCGTGATGTCCCCGGTAATCACCGCCTGTGATCCGTATCCCATGCGGGTCAGGAACATCTTCATCTGCGCACTGGTGGTATTTTGCGCCTCATCAAGGATGATAAATGAATTGTCCAGCGTCCGGCCGCGCATATACGCCAGCGGAGCCACCTCGATCTGCCCCCGCTCCTTCAACTTCAGGTAGGTGTCCGCGCCAAGGATTTCATACAGCGCATCGTAAAGCGGACGAAGATAGGGATCAATCTTCTCCTGAAGATCTCCGGGAAGAAATCCTAGGCTTTCCCCCGCTTCCACCGCTGGACGGGTCAAGATGATCCGGTTGACCTGATTATTCCGAAACGCCTTGATCGCCATCGCAACCGCCAGATACGTCTTTCCCGTCCCAGCCGGTCCGATGCCGAAGGTAAATCCATTTTTGGCAATCGCATCCACATAGCGCTTCTGACCGAGCGTTTTGGCGCGAATCGGCTTTCCATGAGCTGTCGTCGTAATAATGTCGCTCATCATCTGATCAACAGGAACATCCTCGTTTTCACTTTGCATTGAAGCCAGATAATCCACTTCCGGAGCGCTGATCTGACCCTGCTGCTGAATCATGGCCAGCATCTGCTCCAGCACGCGCGCCGCCGCCTCCACCTCATAATCCTCACCGGAGAGCTGGAGCCCTCCATCGACGAGCTGCATCCGGACATCAAAACGATCCTGCAAGATTTTCGCATGACGATCCAAATCTCCGAACAGCGCTGCCAACTCTTCTGCCGTTCGCTCTTCACTGGTCCAAAGGAGTTTTTTCATTCTTCTCCATTCCGTTTCTTCTCCGCGCAACGTATCTCGATCTCCGGCGCCTCCGGCGATCGGACGGGCGCTCAAGAATTTCTTTCCAAACGACCGCCCGGCGGAGCCCCTCATGGGACGGCTGCGTCAAATCGCTGTGAATCGCATACGCATCCCGGGGCGCGATCAGCTCATCCGCATCTTCAAAGGCTTCATCCGTGGACTCCAGGGCTGTATTCTGTTCAAAATCAGCATCCACCTGCTTCATGACGCTTTCGTGATCCGAAAAAACAGGTTCGCCCCAAACAGACGGCTGAGCGCGCCTAGGCGAAAATGGATGAGGAACAGGCTCTGTTTTCTTTGCTCTTTCCTGTGCTTTGGCGGATTCCGCCGCTGCCTCAACCTTTGATGCCGCCCCCTCGGCCATGGCGGCCATCCGGTTCATGACCTGACGCGCTTCCTCCGCCCGAAGCTTCTGCCGCTCCAAAAAGCTCAAGCCCTGATACTTATCCCGCCTGGGCTTGCCTGATGTCTTTCGATCGTCCTTCATGACCGCCTCCGTCTCACTGACGATCTTTCGGTGCCTGATCATCCCCGGCGATCGCGTCGCGCATTCTTGTATCCGAAATCACATTTTGCATCTCGTAATAGTCCAAGACCCCCAGACGGCCTTCACGCAGGGCCTGAGCCAACGCTTCTGGCACCATCGCCTCCGCCTCAACCACTTTCGCACGCTGGCGGCGAATCTCTGCCACATTCTCCTGCTCTGCTGCCACAGCCTGTGCACGGCGCTCTTCGGCTTTCGCCTGCGAAATCCGTTTATCGGCCTCAGCCTGCTCCATCTGCAGTTTAGCGCCGACATTCCGGCCGATATCCACATCCGCAATATCGATCGACAAAATCTCAAAAGCCGTTCCCGAGTCCAGCCCTTTATCCAACACCGTCTTCGAAATGCGATCCGGGTTTTCAAGCACTTCCGAATGCGTCGCCGACGAACCAACTGTGGTCACGATGCCTTCGCCGACACGGGCAATAATGGTCGCCTCTCCAGCACCGCCAACCAGGCGCTGAATATTCGCGCGGACGGTCACCTTCGCCTTCACCTTCACTTCAATTCCATTTTTAGCAACCGCAGCAATTTCCGGAGTCTCAATCACTTTCGGATTGACGGACACTTGGACGGCCTCCAAGACATTCCGACCCGCAAGATCAATCGCTGTCGCTTCCTTAAAGCTCAGATCAATATTGGCTCGCTGCGCGGCAATCAGCGCATCCACCACTAAATTCACATTTCCGCCAGCCAGATAATGCGCTTCCAACTCATTGAGATTCAGCTCCAGCCCTGCTTTTGTTGCTTTAATCATCGGCTGGACGATCCGCGAAGGAACCACGCGGCGTAAACGCATCCCCACCAAATCGGCAATGCGCACCTTCACCCCGGAAAAGCGAGCCGAAATCCACAGCCCCACAGGGACAAAAGTAAAAAACAGCATCAGTAAAAACAGGACGAGAACAACCGTCAAAATCACTCCCGGCAATGTCGAAATCTCCATATCCGTCTCCTTTATTATTTATGTATTGATGACAATCGATCATCTGCTCCTACGGCAATCCGTCTCCTTCGGATTCCCCTCATTCTTCGCTCATTGCTCGGAGACCTCCATGTTGCGGAGGACTCGCACGGTCAGCCTCCCATTCGCCACATCAATCACTTCCACCCGGCTTCCCTGGTCGATGAAATCGCCGCGGCTTTGCGCATCCAGACGCTCACCGTCAATGGAGATGGTGCCCGCTGGACGAAGATTCGAAAGAGCCACGCCGGTCCGATGCAAATAGCTTTCATCCGGATTGACGCGCGAAAGATATCCCCCTTCGCTGGTCAACGAGGCATGAAGAACCGTCTGCTCAATCCAGGAAGAGCGAACTCCGCCGCGCCAGAGAAGCGCGCCCACCAGAGCGCCAGCGATCAGCGCGGTCAAAATCGTCGCTGCACCCATTTCCGGCGTTGGCGCGCTCAACACCGCCCCGCATGACGTGAAAACAAGCCCTGAAACGCCGAGAACGCCAAATCCGGGCACCAGCACTTCCCCGGTGCAGAGCAAAAGCCCCAAAACGAGGAGAACCGTATCCAATGGGGTGATCCAACCCATGGTCACGCCGATGGAAAAATAGGCGATCAGAAGCGCCATCGCAACGCCTACCATGATCCCATGCGCAGGTCGGAAGAGCGCCACCACCAGCGCCACAAACGCCAGAACAAACAGCGCGGATGAAAATAGTGGATTCCAGAATATCGACGCCATAGAAGCCTCCCTTCTTGATTCGTTTTTACCCATTTTTCTCCTGCCGTTGGTATGATTCGACCATCCTGTTCAAGATCTTAAGAGCGAAGGTCGGGACGGTCGGGCACCGATTCTCATGAAAAAGGGGCTGTGACAGAACGAATGAATCGTTCAACCACAGCCCCTTCTTGATCGACTTTTCATCCGCCCTATTTCAGGGCTTTCGAGCCGTCCGTTTTGAAGCACAATTATTTCTTGCGATTCTTACGGCGTGCCGCTTCCGATTTTTTCTTGCGCTTAATCGAAGGCTTCTCATAATGCTCGCGCTTACGATACTCGGCAAGAGTCCCGGCGCGTGCAATCGAACGCTTAAACCGTTTCAAAGCACTTTCAATGGATTCATTGTCTCCGACGCGAATCTCCGGCATTTTCTCACCCCCTCCCGAGTCGAACTGACCGGATCATTATAAAAGAAAATGCCCTAGAGCGCAAGAACGGCGGACGTGGTAGAATAATCGAACGAAACGACGAGGAGGAACTATGTCCATACAAACCGCTTTCGCCCATTTTACCGCGAAAAGTGCACTTCACCTGATGCGGCTGGCCGGACGGCGAGGCAGCCAGCTCACCGGTGCCATCGCGCTGCATCTGGATCCCCATTTTGTGGAATCAATTAAAAAGCCGGAGCGCATCCTTTCGATCACCGGAACCAATGGAAAAACGACGACATCCAACCTGATCGGCGATATGCTGAAGCAGCTCGGCCACACCTATATTCATAATAATAATGGCTCCAATACCAAACGAGGAATCGCATCCTCTTTTGCCAACCAAGAACCCCTCTTCGGACCGGGACCGTCTTATGCGGTTCTGGAGCAAGATGAACTTTGGTTCCGCCGGTTTCGAGAGGCCTATACTCCGCGCACGCTGACGGTCACCAACCTATATCAAGACTCCATCGACCGCAACGCCAACATTCAATATATCTTTCAACGCATCAATGAAGGCATCCATGAGGAAACGACACTCATCTTGAATGCGTCGGATTCCATCTCTGCCTATCTCGGAACCGATGCCAACCGGCGCGTCTACTTTAACGTACAGCCGCTGGAAGGAGAAGTGCCCTGCACGGATTCAAAAATTCAGGACATGATTTACTGCCCACAATGCGGCCGCCCCATCGTCTGGGATTTCAAGCGCTATCACCATATTGGAAGATACCATTGCGATCACTGCGGATTCACCAATCCCCCTGCAGACTATGAAGCCTACGCGCGGAATATCGCGCTGGGGACGCTCCAGCTGCGCGATCATGGGCAGGAGGTCGTGCTTCCCCTCATTCAGTCTGCGGTGGAAAATATCTATAACGAAGTCGCCGCTTATGCCACGCTGCGTGAAAACGGGTTCTCGATCCATGAAGTCCTCGGTGCCCTGTCTCAAATCCAGATCACCGCTTCTCGCTATGAGGAGAGCACCATGGGCGAAAAACGCATCATCAGCGTTGTCTCCAAAGGAAACAATCCAGTCGCCACAAGCCGGATTTTCTATAACATCAAAAACACAGAAGGTCCCCGCACCGTCATCTACCTCACCGATGATGAACGGCCCGATCTTAACCACACCTGCCCCGGATGGATCTTCATGAGCGATTTCGCGTATCTGAAAGATGTGGATCAAGTGATTTTTATGACCAAATATGCTGGGAACGCTCAATTTACTGCCGTTCTCGATGGCGTGCCGCCGGAGCGCATCCATATTGCGGATCACCTGGAACAAATTCCGGATCAGATTGATCCGCAACGCCGGGAAACCATCTTTATTTTGCATGATATTGAGGATTACACGCAAAACATGGCACGGGAACTGATTGCGCAACTGCGCCGCCGAATCGGAGGCAACCAATGAACATTGAGATTCTTTATCCTGAATTTCTCGCCTATGGAGAGGCGGAAACGGCCATCTATCTGGAACGCCTATTTCCTGAAGCCGTCGTCTTCCGAACCAGCTACCTCGATCCGCCGGCTTTTATTGAGCAAAAGATCGACCTGCTGTTCGTCGGTCCCATGGCCGAACACCATCTGCAGCAATGTGTCGAATCGCTCCGCCCTCACCGCACACGGCTTCGCGAAATGATCGATCAGGGATGCACCCTTTTGATTTTGAACAACGCGATCGACATCTTCGGGGCGTCGCTCGAGGTGAAAAACGGTCCATCCGCAGATACTCTGGATTTATTTCCATATCACACGATCCGGGATTATGAAAAGCGCCGTTCCGAGCTGACGCTCTTCGCCTCCGGAAATATCCCCTTTGTCGGTACGATCCTAGGCTTCAGTGAATATACGGGAAATGCAGGACGTTCGCTATTCCGCGCCGTTCAACCCGCCCAATCGTTCAATCCCTCCTCGCCCGCAGGAGGATTTCGGGAAAAAAATGCGTTTCTGCTGGAGCCGGCGGGCTGTATCTTCCTGATGAATCCGCCCCTTGCTCGAGCGCTCCGCCATCATTTCTTCCCCGACGACCATATCTACATGGAGCGGGAGATGAGCTACACGTACCAAAAAAATTTGGAGCTCATGAAAAAAAATCCGGCGATGAAGTCCGCGTTTGAAGCCTTTCCACCATCGACGTGGGATCCGAAAGCCTGCGCGCCGCTTTTTGATCCCACGTCGGCATGATGCCGACCGCTCATTGGCATCTCATCACCATGACCCGCAAACGAAAACGTGTGAAGGAACCGAGGTCGACTTGGCGTCGAGATCCTTCACACGTTTTTTGATCTTCTAGAAAGCAAATGAGGATCAGAAACAAACCCCTCCTGACGACCGAGGGCGCCTATTCCGCATCAAAGCCTTCAAACCGGATCTTTTTTCCGGCAAGGACGTGAAAATGCAAATGATGAACGGTCTGCCCTCCGTCCTCTCCGGTATTGTTGATGATCCGGTATCCGGACTGCGCAAAGCCATCGCGCCGCGCCACTGCTGCAATGGCACGATAGATGTCTCCAACAATCGCCGGATCGGCATCTTCCGCAAAGGCATCTGCAGAGTCGATATGTTCCTTTGGAATGAACAGATAATGAACCGGAGCCTTCGGTGCCATATCCTTAAACGCAAACACCTTCTCATCTTCATAGACCACTTCCGTGGGGATGTCTCCCGACGCAAGCTGGCAAAAAATACAATTTTCCATCAATTTCTCCTTTTCCATCGGTTCACCCTCAATCTTTGACTCTTTCTTCCCAGCCAAGATCAGCCGGCTGGCTGCGCTAAAATCCTCCGACGCGCCGACGCTCCACCTGTCTTTCTCAATGATTTGAGTCCTCCGCTCCTTCGACAATAAACGTTCGTCCCGTCCTCATAAAGGTGGCAGAAGCATTTCCAATCAGCTTCTCCCCAATATGCAAAACTCCCTGGGTCACGATCACATTTTTTCCTGATTTTACGATCCATGCATCGCAAACCACATGATCTCCCAGATGCGCAGCGGAAAGAAAATGATAGTTCATGTCGACCGTGGCAATGGTCTCATTAAACGCAATGAGCGTCGAAGCCATCGCCGCATCCACCATCGTCATGAGCAAGCCGCCCTGCGCGGTTCCCTGAGGATTCAGATGATCCTTCGTTACATCCACGGAGAGCTGCGCCTTGCCTTCCTCTGCCGCATCAATCTGAATTCCTGCCATTCTCATAAAATGATTATTTTCTCGGCGCAATTGCAACAATTGATCAAAAAGTTCCTGTGAAATGTTCACAAATTCTCCCTCCTGAGCATGAGATGAATCAAAAGCTCTCATCCTGGAACGTTCCTCCCCATGACTCAGCAAGCCATGATATCCATTCCGGACTCGTTCAGCGATTCTTTCCCACTGTATTTACCCCGGAAGACAAATTCCCCTTCCCCAAGCTGCGCCACAAAGGAATAAAAAAGAGATAAACGGCGCCCAGTATGCTGTAAAGCGGCGCACCCGTCGAGGCGAGCGGAACCGCTGCAGCAATGGACCAGGGAATACATGCCGGGATGAGCACCGCGCTATCTTCCAGATTGATCGCCCGCTGCTCCGCATCCGCTTCCAGATGCCTCGTGAGCTGATCCACCAACATAATCGCCAGCGTCTGATTGCAGGCGATCGCGGAAATCGGAAAGGAGACCGCCAGCATCGTCCGATAAGTACCAATCCGCGCTCCCAGGCGATCGATTCCCTTCGTCATAAAATTTAATAATCCTGTCTCCCTAAAAATGCCGGAATAGCAAGAAGATAAAAACACGATGGCGATCACTCGTAAAACGGACAGGAGACCGCCGCCATCGATGATCGGTGCCAGCGCTGAAACCGCCGTATGATAACCCAACAGTGCGCTTCGTACTAAATCCGCTGCGGACTGATGTTGAACAAAAAGGGCAATCGGAAGGGAAAAGAGAATGCTCACGCCCATCACTTGCTTCACGCCCAGATGAAAGAGCGCAAGCAGGGGCACCGCCAGAGCAGGAATCAAGCAGACCGGATGCAAATGAAATCCCTGAGCAAACAGGTCTTCCACGGGCATCATCGGCGCACGGACTCCAGCCGAAACGCCAACCCAAAGATAGACGGCGCATGCCGCGAAAAAAGGAACGATCGCCACCTGAAACATATGCCGGATGTTGCGGTAAAGATCCGTTTGTGTCAGCGTGGAAACGAGAAGAGCGCTGGTGGACACCGGAGAACACCGATCGCCAAAATAAATGCCTGAAAGCATGGCTCCGCCGACCCAAAACAGGGGCATGCCCATCGACTGCGCCATACTGAGACAAATGGCCCCCATGGTGGCGGCAGTTCCGATGGATGTCCCCATCAAAAAGGAAACTCCCGCATTCAGAAGAAACGTCAGAAGGACAAAAATTTCCGGTCGGATCATCCGGGATGCGTAGGTGATCACGGTAGGAATACACCCAGAAGCACGCCACATGGCAGTCAAAACGCCGATCAGCAGAAACGTGAGCAAAATCTGGCGGGCGGCCGCCACCCCCGATGCACTCATCTTAAGGAGCTCGTCCCATCCAAAGCCCCGCTTCCGGCCATAAACCCAGAAGATCGCCAAGCCCGCCAAAAGCGCCAGGACAATCGGGATGCCGAGCGCAAGGCAGGTCACTAAAACCGCGCAAAATAATCCAAAGGTAAAAAGCTCCATCATTCTCCTATCGTTGTAACAAGACGACCGCTTCCTTCTGGATTGAGCCGGCCACAAAGTTACGGATCAACTTGTCGAGGATCTAAAATGATGCCCGCTTAAAGACAATGCCTGTCAATCCAACTGCGAAGCGTTGCTTCATCTATTTTTCCTGCCGCCACATCTAAAATGATTGCAACGAGATCCTCATCGGTGTAGCTCAGCTCCACACCGTTTAAGGCAAGAAAAACCAGCATGGCATGCGTGCCAATCCGCTTATTTCCGTCGATGAATGGGTGATTATTTATCAAACCGAACGCCAGACGAGCGGCTTTATGAATCAGCGTAGGATATAACTCTTCGTTTCCAAAGGTCTGCAGTGGTGTCATGAGAGCGGAATCGAGCAGCCCTTCGTCACGAACCCCCTCTGCGCCGCCTGATGTTTCGATCAACGTATGGTGCAACAAAAGAATCTGCCGTTTGCTTGGATATTTCATTTCGCAAGTTCTTCATATATTCGCGCATTTTTGGCAATGAGCGTACGTGAAACAGCGGCAAGTTCAGCGTCATCAGGCTCCTCCATCTCTTCTGCTTGCGCAAATTCAGTAATGATATAGCGCGGGCGATTGTTTTTCAAAATGACAGCCGATCCAAACTCATCGACTAATCTTGCCACTTTAGAAAAATTTTGATTTGCCTCTGAAATTGGCACCAGAGTTTTTGTATTAATATTCATGGTATTCCTCCTGTTACAAACATAATATACCATAAATATTAGGACGTATAAAGCCTAATCAGCGAACAGGCCATCGTATCATAGCCAACAAAGTCAAAGGCGCTACCATGAAATCTGTGCGTTCTATCCTTCTTCTCTTGACCGTAGAAGACACCCATCTCGACTCGCTTTTTCTCGTAGGGTTACATGCGTTGTAACAAGACGACCGCTTCCGTATGTCCCGAAAAGGGAAACATCGAAACCACGTCCATCGACTTCAAATGAAATCCTCCCTGCTGAAAGTCCCTCACATCGCGGGCCAGCGTCGCCGGATTACAGGAAATATAGACGAGCTGCCGGATTTGTGAGACGTTGATCACCCGTCGAACCACCTCATCCAGTCCATTACGGGGAGGATCCACTAGAGCGCAATGGGCGTTGAGATCCTCATCCGAGGCGAGCGCTTCAATCACGTCTTCAACGCGTGCCGCACGGAAACAAACGGAAGATACATCATTTTTAGCCGCATTTGCTTCGGCATCCCGTACCGCATCCTCCACCAGTTCCACACCGATGACCCGTGAAAAGAACTCAGAGGCCAAGAGACTGGTGGTTCCGATGCCGCAATATAAATCCAAAAGCGTTTCTCCTGGTTCTGGAGAAAAAAGCGAAAGGGCTCTTCGATACAACTCAGGAGTGACAAACCGGTTGACCTGGAAAAAGGAAGCGGGCGAAACATCCAGGGCAACGCTGCCGATCTTTATCGGCAACGTTTTGGTTTCTGTCGCAAAGGAGAACGGAGGATGCAAGGAAATATCTCCGGGTCTTTTGTTGGCGCACTGTGCCAACACATGAAAATGCAGGAACTCCAGCGCTGAAAAAAGAGACTGCCGCTCGGCTTCACGGATCGGATCGGTGACCAAAAGCGCCTCAATGCTGTCCTCTTCGTTCGCGCGCAGAAGAACCATCCGGACGTGGCGGAGGGATACAGCAAATTCTGGATGCGACGGGGCAAACTCGTTCCATGCCCTGATTTTCGCACGGATGGCCGGATGCGCCACCAGACAGGTCCGGATGGGAAACACCGCATGCGATCCCCGTCGGGTATAGCCGAGGCGTCCGTCTGAAGTCAGACGCAAATTGACTTTGTTCCGATAGCCCTCTGAAGGGGAGTCGACAAAACGCACTGGCTCCAACCGATCCGGCGAAATGCCGCCAATGCGGATCAGCGCCTGTTTGACCGTGCGAATGCGCCACTCCCGCGTCGCCTGCCCGCGGTAGCACATCAACGGGCAGCCATCGCAGACCAGCAGGTGGGGGCAAACGGGAGGGACGCGATCCGGAGAATCCACCATCCGAACGCCCAGCGCTGC
>JAEXBN010000024.1 GCA_023394045.1 Bacillota bacterium
GTTTCAGTGCGTTTGTTTTTCTTGCGCGCCCCTGGTTTTATCTTCCGGGCAGCCTTGCAGGGGCGGTGATGATGAATCGTGCTTGGATTCATCGTGGAAAGAGGCAATGGATGCTGATGGAGAGCAACTTTTTTCGCCGGTTTCTGGAGTCGTTCAGCGCTCAGGTGGAATCGGGCGCGACCATGCAGCAGGCAATCAAAACAGCGGCCGGAGAGTCCGAGACTGTTGCGTTGAAGACGGATCAGAGGTTCTCCAAGGAGCTGCATCTTCCGGATGCATTACGACGATTGATTTTGGATGAGAAAAACGGATTGAGTTTTCGCGATGGTTTGATGCTCATGATTCAGCATCGGAGCCTGGAGATGGAACGATCCTATTTTGAGAGTCTAGTCATCGGATCGGAACAAGGGGCAGATCTTGGAAACCTGTCTCACGCCTACCTTCGCTTGTTGACGGAGGAGGAGAGCGTGCGGATGGAACGGGAGGCCAAACTGGATGCAACCAAAAGAGAACAGTATTTTCTTCTGGTGATGCCCATTTTGTTGCTAGCGAGCATGCATCTCACAGGAATGGTCTCAGCGGATTATCATCTTTTGGATTATGCCGTGCGTCTTGTGAGCGGTCTGTTGTTTGGTTTGGCATGGCTATGGAGCCAGACCATTTTAGAGGAGACTCACCTGAGCGCATAGGGGGAATGATGAATGGAATCTTTTCTTATCTGAGCTGGGCGCTTTTGAGTGGATTCCTATTTTATGCCACTCGATGGGCGTCTCGGAATGAACGTTATCAACAATTGGATCAGATGGGAACCGCAATGAATCGGTGGCGTTCTTCTTTTGCGGAATGGGGAGGATTTTTGTATCTTCACTTTCTTCCCTTTTTGCGCGGAGACGCATATCATCGTCGATTTTTAGCAGCACAGAAGTTGCAAGATGCCTATATTGCTTCCCCTTGGCTCATTCGGAAAGAATGGGAGACGATGATCGATATCGGCATGATCCTTTGGATGCTCCCCATTGCTTTTATGATTCGTCCCGGTCTATCCATTTTGGTGGTCTCATTGGCAGCGCTGCGGTGGGTATCGCTTTCTTATGAATTGAACCGCATGGCGGCTCGCCAAGAACAGGAGATTCTTGAAGATCTTCCGGCGATGCTGACCCGATTCATTCTTGCATTACACGCAGGAACCTTGCCGGTTCAAGTATGGCATGAGGTTGCTCAAACGGGAGATCGTCCTTTGTATCAGGAGATGAAACGCATTGAGAAGCAATGGGAAGTTGGCGAATCACTGCTGCAGGCGGCGAGTCATTTTGGAACCCGGTTTGGGATCGACAGCCTTCGTGATTGTTCGCGTCTTTTTGCCGAGAGTTTGAATGTTGGTGGAATGGAGCTGGCGGATGGTATGGAACGGATACGGAGAGGGTTGCTTCAAAAACGACGGAATGCTTATACGGTCGAAGCCGAGCGCGCACAACAGAAATTGCTCTTGCCCGGACTTTTATCCTTCATCGGAATTTTGCTGTTGGTGATTGTTCCCCTGTTCGGACACGGGATTCAGATTGGATCCGTATTGAGATGATAGAAGGCTGAGTTTGAAAGAAAAAGGAGACGATAAGATGATTCCAATGAATCTTGGTCATCAGATGCAGCGTTTCGTTCTGGAACTGAAAGAGGAGAGAGGAGAAATCAATATGGTGGCCATCGTATTGATTATCCTTGTTGTGATCGCGTTGATCGCTATTTTCAGGGACAATCTCACTTCACTCCTTGAAACGCTATTTCAAAAAATAGAATCCGAGGCGATGAGCATATGAGAAGAGGGCGTGTTGATGGACGATGGAAAGACGAGTCGGGCATGGTGGCGCTTGTCGAAGGAAGCGTCCTTTTTCCGATCACGTTTTTTCTTGTTTTTTTGGTGCTGACAACAGCGTTTCTTTTCTATGGATTTCTTGCACAGGAAGGGCGTATCCGGTGGGGGATGATGATTCCATCCAATAATGGAGCTTCCGTACAGGACTCCATGGATTTTTCAAGGGTTAGAGGCGACTTGTCGACACAGGAGCGGGGAATTTTGATCAAGAAAACACAAGTGGATGTCCAGCGCTTGGTGCGGCCTGCTGCCGCGATGCGCTTTTTCCATCTGAATGCATTGACTGACCGCGGAACCCAAAGAACCGTGGTGACGTCGTCGGAAGTGGACAATCTAAGACACATTCAGGCCATCAACGCATTCGCGCATCAGATTTCTGAACAACGGTAAGGAGGAAAGGAACATGCTCAAGCGCCAGCGTCTCATGTCGGGATTGAAGAGAGAGAAGGGCATGATTTCCATTTTCCTTAGCGGAGTCTTGCTTTTGACTTCAATGGCATCGGCGATATTGATGGATTATGGCCGTTCCGAGGTGGCGCGTGCGGAATTAAAAAGTGGTCTTCGTCAGGCATCTCACACCATATTGGCAGGGTTTGATAAAAAGCCGGCGTATGAATTTGGAGTCTATGCGTTGGCAGATCCTTCGGAAATGGAAGCGGATGCATTCCGACAATTAAAAGAGAGGTGGTGCGATCATGATGGATTTCGTTTTGTCCGCCCCGTCCCTTTGAGTCTGCAGGTCGAGTGCCTTCCTAGGGCTCATTTAAGCAATCCGGAGGTATTGCAGACTCAGGTGAATCGGTTTATGTCATGGCAAATCGCGCGGCTTGCCGGTGAAAAAATCGCCCAGCAGTTGAAGCTTTTACAAGCATTAGGCGCAGCCGCTGAGCCATTGAAAGCAAAAATCAATTTTGAGACCCAGATGAAAGTCGTGCAGGAGGGCATGAATCAAATAGCTTCCGTCATTAAAACGATTCGGTCTCTGCCTCAGCCTTCGGGGATTGCACTGCCTGAACGTTCTGCGGCATTGCGCGCAAAGACGGGGACAACGGATTCTGTTTTTTGCGGAAGTCCAGATTTGGACTTCGCGGTAGCGGCTCTTCAAGAGAGAAGTGACCGATTGGATCAGAGTATGGCAGAAGCCATCGCCGCCGCCACTTCGGAACAGGGAGAGCTTCCTCCATCGACGGAGGAGAGACTAAAGCTCCTGAGTGTTTCTGATCGCCTTCGCCTTCATCAGGAATTTGATGCGCTAAAGCATCATCATCTTCAAATTAAAAACTGGCTGGCGCAGTTTGGAAAACACAATCAGCAACTTTCAAGGAACATTGCCGCATCGTTGGAGAAAATCGGCGAACTCAGATCCGCTGGAGAATCCTGGAAAGGAGCCATCGACGCGATGCCGGCAAGTGGACTGGCGTTGAATCTGATGGGGGATTATGCCGCAGAAACCTTATTCTCCCAGCCTGTCGGATGGGAGCCGTTCAAAAAAGAGCTGGATGCGCTGTTTCAACAGTTGGAAGGAACAACGAAGGCGTGGGATGAAATGAAGATGGACGGCGATTCGCTCGCGTCCCTATCCTTCGATCAGTGGTTAACGAAAAAACTTTCTCAGGTAGAACGCGCTTCTGAAAAGGAATATCTGATTCCTTCCAGTCGGTTGACTCATGGCAAGCCTGAGGGGTGGAATGGACATCGGCTGAGCGATGAGAGCGTTCGAGTTGAGATGGATCTACAGCGACAGGCCGAGCAGGATCGATCAGGACTGTTTGAAACGCTGCGTGCATGGAATACCAGAAGAAAGGCGGTGGCGAATGCGCGAAGAGCCGCACGGTTTGGCTTGCCTCAGCTTAAGGGAGGGATTGGAGATTGGATTGCTCCGGATGCGATGCGGAGGTATGAAGAGGATGCGTCTCAAATGCCCGGACATTCCAATGTTCATGCCGAGGCAGGGGAAGATCAGGCGATGCTTTCCCAGCTGATGCAGTCTTTTTCCGGCGCGGTTGGAGAGCTGCGCGATGTGTCATGGGATCGTGCGCCGGATTCTGTTTCTTTAATGACTTATTGGATGGGGATGTTCAGCCACCGGGTGACCCCGATCATGGATCGACAGCAGGGAACGCCCCGCCGGAGTTTGACCGGACTGCCTCTTGCAGAACGGCCAATCTACGGCGGAGAGTTGGAATATATTCTTCATGGGCGTCCATTATGGATGGATAATCTCCGAGAAACGGAATGGCGTATTGCAGGATTGCGTTTGATGGCGAATGCAGTTTTCGCTTTTACCTCATCCACGTTGCATGCGGAGACGGCAAAAGTAGCGCTTGCTTTTTCGGGATGGACGGGCTTTGCGGTGCCTTTTATTCAGTCTGCGCTTCTGGCGCTGCTTGCGATTGGTGAGACGACATTGGACATGGATGCCCTCACGGCGGGGGAGCGTGTTCCAGCGATGAAAACAGAGGAAACCTGGCGCTTTTCATTAGAAGGAATCCGGAATCTTGGGCAACGAGCGGGTCATGATCTCTTTGCGGTGGCAGAGGATGAGGTATCATCCGGAGTTGAGGCGGCAGGAGAACAAATTCAAGGAGCAGTTCAAAATATGGGGAATGCGGCGACGGAATGGATTCGTGATACCGTCACGCATCCGGTGATGCGGATTGCTGAGCAGATCCTGTTGCATCCGGGATTGATGGATCAGAAAGAGATATCCCATCAGTTGAAATCTGCGCTGTCCGTTTTAGCCAATACAGGTGTTTCTGGTCAATTGGATGAAGCCAGCAGAGGAATCTTTTCTAAATTAGCCGCAAAATCGGAGGAGTTAGCCATTTTACTTGGGCATAGCCGAGAAGAAAAAGAGGCATCCGGACAGGAAACGAATCAGGTGATCGCTGATTTGGAGGCCAAAGTAAACGCGGTGATCCGACAAGTGGTAGGAAACATTGAAACGGTTTCGTCTTCTGCCACACAAAATTTGCTGGACAACCTTCATGGATTGAGCGCATCGGAAGAGAGAAAATCGGATCAGAAGTTGAATGAATGGCTTGATCAATTTCAAAATGATCTGAGTCAGGGAAGTTCATCCGGTCAGGTGATTACGGGTTCAGGCTTTGAGCTGAACTACCAGGATTACATCCTTTTACTGTTGACGCTTTATGGCACAGGCTCCGATGGAAGATCTGCGATGCTTTCCCATACCGCTCAGTTAATTCAGGCAGAAACAGGGAGTGTGGATCTGACTTTGGCGCCGACGGAATTGACCTGGGATTTGGAAGCAAGTATCGCCATGCCTTTTTTGCCATTCAAACAACGATACTTCTCTTCCGGATCGGAATCCCATCTTCGATTGTTAAAGGAGCATTGGGAAGAAGGATATGGAAATCGTAAAAATACACGTTCAGAGGGAAAAGGTGGATCATGATGGCCGCGGGACGAGGGGATCGTTGACGATTGAAGCGGCTCTGGCGCTCAGCTTTTTTCTCATGACGATGCTTTCCTGGATCCTGGTGATGGAATCGATCCGGGTGGAGTCGGTCTGTTCACATGCATTGGATCAGACGGCGTTGGCGCTATCGAGCCATCTGACGATGGCATACAACATGGAAGCGAGTGAGGCTTTGGTCGATGGGTTTCATCGAAAGGCGGGGAAGCCTGTATCACTGGGGGATGAGGAACGCAAGATGATACGAGACTCCCTGAGTGGTGTGGATGCGTCTCTTTTATTTGAATCGCTGATCGGTCGTGGGAAGGGAAAACCGCAGTCTGTGCACCGTGTGCGATTATCGACGGATATTGATGAAGAAAAAGACCGGATTCGGATGGGCCTTGATTATCAGATGGATCTTCCGGGATTTCTACGGCCATTTGGACCGCTTTCCATGCATCAGGTATCCTATGCCGGGTTGTGGAGATTAACGGATAACCATAGGGCGGTCGATGGTGAAGAGGATTCGGACGAAAAAAAGGAGCCAGAGGCTTCGATTTGGGATGCCACGCCTTTTGTTCGGGGCCGCGTTTTTGCCCAGCGTCTTCGTGAACGCTCAGAAGGAATGATCCTTGCTCGTGGGCAAGTGATGGATCAGGTGACTCCTGATGGAACATTGGTGACGTTTCATTCGATGAACCTCTTTTCATCAAGCTATTCTCATGGAAAGGGAATTCGAGCGGAGGCGTATCAGTTGAATGATGAAGCGATTTTCAAGAATTTGAAGACGAAGGCACGCCAGCTCAAAAAAACGAGCCAAAGGAGAAAGACGGTAACGCTTGATGATGGGCGTGAGATCGAGATTCATCCGGGATCCTTCCGTTTGGTGGTGGTTGTTCCGGAAGAAGCCGCGTATTTCCGCAGCGCATTAAATGGTTTGGGCGCCGCTGTCTTGCAGCGTGAGGGCGTCATGGTACAGTTTCAATTTGAGGAAAAAGCCTGGCGCGTAGAAACCCAGAAAAAGGAGCCTTCAACATGAAATCTTCCGGTGTTTTCCATGTGATGAACGGGTTTGAAAAACGGATGAAGTGGATTTTTCCCTTTTGTGTTCTCTTTCTGTTGATGGGGATCCAGTATTTGCAATATCAACATGGAGTTCAAAAACAGAAAAGCCGGATGACTCTTGTTCAGACCGCTTCATCCTTGATGGATGGAGGCTTTTCAAAGGAAGCGGAGCAACTTCTTGAGCGCTTGCCCAAGCCGTTAACACAGGAAGAAGCAGAGACCTTGTTTGCCTCTGCCATGCGTTCCCATCATTTTCAAACGGCGGAACAGGCTTGGCAGTTGAATCCAAAACATCCGATCGAAGCGTTGGAGCGTTTGATTCATGAGCTTGCCTCACGGAAGGAGAGTGCTGCGGCGTGGGCTCTATTGTGCGAGCACAAGGACGCATTTTCTGAAGCGAAGCAAAAAGAGCTGGCTGCGTTGCTCTTCGAGGATATCCGAGAATGGAAGAGCGCGGAGGCTTTTGTCGATGGATGGACAGCGGAGGGAATTGCGATTTTATCCGGGGCGCAAGGGATGTTTTTAGTCGATGCTTCAGGGAATGCGCTTGATCATGAATTCTATGATGAAGTGGTGATGAGCGATCATGGTTTTATTGCCCGGCGCGGGGAGCACGAAGTTCGTTTAGATCCAACCGGGCACTTTCAGCAAGCCGTCGCATCGGGAACGATGCAATGGGAGAAGGCAAAGAAAAAGGACTCCCAGCGGTCTTTTGAAGTGGCACCATATCTGGAGGAGGGGAAAATGGGATATGCATGGCATGATATGATCGTGATGAAAGCTGATTTTGACCGGGCTTCTCCGATCAGCCCATCAGGGGTCGGATATTTTTATCTGGAGGGGACATGGACGCGCTTTCGATTGAATGCGTTGCGGGATGGTCATGCATTCAATACAATGAAATGAAGATGTGGCTCATAAGAGACGGCTAATAGATGGCTTATAAATGGAAGGTGCGCGAATGGGAGAGGGCATGATGGCGGAGGATAAAGAAAAAAAGAAACGTATCGGCGTTTTAGGAGGCACGTTTGATCCTGTTCATCTCGGTCATCTTCAAATGGGTCATAATGCGTCCGAAACACTGCACCTTGACCAGGTGATTTTATTGCCAGCCTACGCGCCTCCCCATAAAGCACATCGCGAGAATAACGCGGATGAACGGTTAGCGATGCTTCATTTGGCCATAGAAAACGATCCGCTGTTTTCTATCGATGAGCGGGAGATGCGCAGTAAAGTCAGGCGATATACGCTGGACACGATGCATGAGATCTGCAGCGAGTATTCGGATGCGGAGATTTATTTTATTCTGGGAGAAGACAGCCTGATGGAGATACGATCGTGGTATCGATGGCGGGAATTGCTGGATTTTGTCCCGTTCATCGTCTGTCCGCGCCCTAGTATTTCCGGAGATTTGAATGAGATGGTACAGAGCCTTAACGATGAAGGATTTCATGTGTCGATTGCAGAGGGACCGAGGCAGGATGTTTCTTCCACGTCGATTCGACAGCGGATTCGGGAAGCCAAAAGCGTCAGATACTTGCTTTCTCCTTCTGTGCTGACCTATATTGAGCGGTTTGGTCTCTACGCGGAACCGGAGCAGCGCATTGATGCGGAGTTTCTGAGGCGGGTTTCAGAGCAAACGCTCGATTTCTTAAAAGAAGAGCCCTATGTTTCGATGTGCCAGCGATTAAAGAAGACGCTGAAGCCGCACCGATATGATCATACGATGGGGGTGGTGCGAACGGCGGCCTTTCTGGCTGAAACATATGGCGCCTCCGTATCGCACGCCCGTCTTGCGGCACTACTTCATGATTGCGCCAAGGGAAAGGAGCGATTCTATTTTGAATGGCTATTGAATGAGGGGCATGTGGTGCCGGAGGAATGGGCGCCCTCGCCGGCTTTTCACGCCATCATTGGTGCCAAAGTGGCGCGTTGGATATATGGCGTGGAGGATGAGGACGTTTTGCAGGCCATCGCCAGTCATACGACGGGGAATGCGGCGATGACGCTGCTGGATCGCATTATTTTTCTCGCTGATGAAATTGAGCCTTCGCGTGATTTTGACGGCGTGATGGAACTGCGCCGATCCTGCCTGACGGATTTGGACGCGGCATTGATGGAGGGATGGGATGAGTCGATGATTCATCTGATTCAACAGAAAAAAATCATTGAACTCTCTGGGGTGCAGCATCGCAATGACCTGCTGCATGCGCAGTCTCACCAATGAATGAAGAGGGGAACAAAGAAAGATGAACGGAGAACAGATGAAAGAAAAAAATCAAATCATTATTGCCGCAGCGGAGGACAAGCTGGCGCGTGATATTCATACGCTGCCCATTCGCCCGGAGGCCGGAATCAGTGATTATTTTATCGTCATGACCGGGCGCAACAAGAACCATACGCAGGCGATTGCCGATCAGATCACACAAAAGCTGGAAGAAGCGGGAATGGGACCGAAAAATGTGGAAGGGATGCGTGAGGGCACCTGGATTTTGATGGATTGCGAGGAGACGATCGTTCATATTTTTACGCAGTCGGAGCGTGAGTTTTATGATTTGGACGATTTATGGAGTGAGTGATTGGTGAAAGCGCCTCGACGCTTTACAAAACTATTTATTTTTCTCGTCTGTCTCTTGATTGGCGTGGGATGGTGGAAATCGAGGCAGTCCTCGAATATGACGCAGAAGGTATCCGATCTAGCGGACAGCGGAGAAAAAATCTCAACGCAGATGGAAGAGTCATCATCAGCGAATCATGAAGGGGAGCACTCATCGGAACGTACAGATGATTCACAAAAATCGATTCAGATCTACATTGATGGGGCTGTCCAGAAACCGGGATTATATGAATTGAAAGAAGATGCGCGGATCCAGAATGTGATCGACTTGGCGGGAGGGCTGACTGACAATGCGGATTTATACGGGCTCAACCCCGCTCAACGCGTGGCGGATGAGATGAAGGTTCATGTCCTGACGCAACAGGAAGCTGAGGCAATGAAACGCAGTGGAGAAGCCGCCGATCTTCATGCGGTGGAGACCTCGGATCAGAAAAGTGCCGATGGGGCTCGGAGAGCGGAAGAAGCATCTTCTGAAGGGAAGATCAACATCAACACGGCGGACGCAGAAACGCTTCAAAAGCTTCCCTCAATTGGAAAATCTCGTGCAGAGGCGATCATTGAAGCACGAAATGAGGAACCATTTCATACGGTGGAGGATCTGAAACGCGTCTCTGGAATCGGGGATAAATTATTTTTGCGCCTGAGGGATCGGATCACGATTGATCAGGAGTGATTGAAAAGGAGTTTCTGATCTGGTAGAATCATAGCACTGTTGTAAGATCTGAATAAGGAGTGAATGCGTTGAAGTACTTTTTTATTGCTCTGCTCGTGATTGCAAGCATCATTATCCTCATCACCACGCTGATGATGGAGCCGAAAACGAAGGCCGGGTCCTCGTTTGGACAGACAGATTCGAATATGTTCGGAACGTCTGTGCATAAAACGAAGGATGCTTTTTTGAATAAGATTACCATCGTGGCTGCTGTGGTTTTTACGGTGAGTCTGGTTGCGATGCTGGCGATCTAAGTCGATTGACCGTGTCGATGGAAAGAGCATGAAGCGGAAGCTTTGTGCTCTTTTTTGTATGCCACATAGGGTAAAATAAAGACATAAGGAGCGTATGAAGGAGGTTTCTGATGAATTTATCTGAATTTTTGCTTTCTTATTTTGAGAGTGAGCAATATGTTCCACTTCGTTTACGCGAATTGGCTGATCAATTTGGTTTGCAGGGAGAGGCGCGCCTTGAGTTGTATGACCTGGTCGATCAGATGCTGATGGATGAAAAAATTAAAATGAGCAAGCGTGGCCGGATTAAAGCCTATCGCTCACGCGCAAAAAAGAACGAGTCCGGCGATTCAAAAAAAGAACAAAAACTTCAGCTTGAAATGATGATGAAGGCTTCGGAGCCTACGATAGAAAAGGCGCACTCGGAAAGAGAGTCCACGAAACAGGCCACTTCAGAATACACGCCATCAGGGGATGCGTCGGCGGAGATTTTCAGGGGACGCCTCCAGGGCAATCCCAAGGGATTCGCGTTTTTTGTTGCGGATGAGCCGGAGCGCGAAGACCTCTTTATTCGTTCAGAGGATCTGCATGGTGCCTTGCATGGCGACCGGGTAGAGGTGAGGGTGACCGAACGGTCGGAGCCTGGCTCCGAACGGAATGATACTGGTGAAGTGGTGCGCATCCTTCAGCGGAACCCGGAGCCGATTGTCGGCATCTTTGATGGCGATGCGTACGGATATGTCATTCCAGATCGCAAGCAATATGCCTGTGATATTTTTATTGATGAAAAAGATGTTCATGGAGCCAAAAACGGCGATAAAGTCTTGGTGCATCTGATTTCAGATGAACAGCTGGATGAACATCCTGAGGGAAGGATCGATATGGTTTTTGGTCCTGCCGATGCGCAGGGCGTGGATATTTCGGCAGTCGCTGCACAATTTGGGATTCCCTGCGTTTTTTCTCAGGAGACCTTGGATGAAGCGGAACAACTTCCTGAGGAAGTCGACCCAGCAGATTATATTGGGCGTAAAGATCTGAGGAAAAAATGGACCGTAACCATCGATGGCGCAGATGCTAAAGATTTTGATGACGCCATTTCTGTAGAAAAACATGGGCGTTATTATAACCTCTATGTTCATATTGCGGATGTTTCACATTATGTGAAAGAAGGGTCTGCGATGGATCGGGATGCGTACGAACGGGGAAATTCGGTTTATTTGCTGGATCGTGTGATTCCCATGTTGCCGGAAAAATTGTCCAATGGGCTTTGCTCCTTGAATCCCGATGTCGATCGCCTGACCATGACCACGCAGATGACCTTGGATGAACAGGGGCATGTTGTGGATCACCAGTTTTATCCCAGTGTGATTCATTCCAATGCCCGTCTGGTTTATGAGGACGTGTCCGATTATCTGGAGAAAGGAATTCCTTTTAGCGAGGATGCCGGGCTGCTGGAACAGTTGGATTTGATGCAGGAAATTTATGCGTTGCTGGCGATGCAACGAAAATCTCGAGGGACGCTCGATTTTGAATTTCCCGAGACGGAGATTCGGCTGAACGAGAAGGGCGGCGCAGATTATGTTGGATTAAAGGAACGCCGTGTTGCCAACCGGATCATTGAAGAATTTATGATCTTGAATAATATGATCGTTGGGACCACGTTTGCGGAGAAGAAGCTGCCCTTTATTTACCGTGTTCATGGCGGTCCATCGGCAGCCGGTTTGGAGCGGATCAATCATGCCCTGTCGGTCTTTCACTATCAACCGGTTGGGGATGATCCGGATCCGGCGCAGCTGCGCGCGATTTTGGAGCAGGCGAAAGGCGAGAAAGAAGAAGGAATCCTCAGCCTTTTCATTTTGCAAAGCATGGAGAAAGCCGTTTATAGCCCTCAGCCTCAGGGGCATTATGGTCTTGCGTTGTCCTACTATTCTCACTTTACGTCGCCCATTCGCCGCTATTCGGATCTCATTGCACATCGTCTGCTCAAAGCGTGGCTTTCAGGGGTACCTCGAACGGATGATTTGACGAAAAAACAGCTTCAGACGCAAGCCGAGCATGTTTCTGAAACGGAACAAAAAGCGGAAGATGCGGAACACGATGTGATTGACATGAAGTCAGCGGAATATATGCAATCTTACCTTGGCGAGACGTTTGACGGGGTCATTACGGCGCTGACTCACTTTGGCGCATTTATCATGCTGGAAAACACGGTTGAGGGACTGGCGCATTTCCGGGATATGACGGATGATTACTATTCTTACGATCCGGATCAGTTGGTGGCGCGCGGGGAGCATTCGCATCGAGAGCTTCACTATGGAGATCGCGTTCGCGTGAAGGTGGTGGCAGCGAATCCGGTGCAGAGGGAGATCGATTTTCGGCTGGAAGGCTTCTCTGATGCTGGAAAAGAGGATTTTGACGGTGCGGAGAGGAATGAAAGACGATGAAAAGCGCAGAACGCCGGTTGATCGCGAATAATAAACGAGCGAAACATGATTATTTTCTGGAAAAAATTATTGAATCCGGAATTGAATTAAAGGGAACCGAAGTAAAAAGCGTGCGTCAAGGAAAAGTATCCATTAAAGAGTCGTATGTGGATTTGAAAGATGGAGAGGCTTGGCTGGTGGGGATGCACATCAGCCCCTACGAACAGGGGAACCGCTATAATGTGGATCCGTTGCGCGATCGGCGGCTGCTTCTGCATAAGAAAGAGATTCGCACGCTGACACAAGCGGTGCAGCGCGATGGATATACCGTCGTTCCTCTATCCGTCAATTTGCGGGATGGAAAGATCAAAGTGGATATTGCGCTGGCACGTGGTAAAAAGCTTTATGACAAACGCGAGGCGCTGAAGGAAAAAGATGATTTACGCCGCATGGAGCGTGCACTGGGAGGAAGATCATGACAAAAAATTCGTCAGATCCGTTTTATCGTGAGCCGCTGGCCTATTTGATCTTTGGCGTTTTGACGACGGTGGTGAATTACATTTTGTACTTTGCGATGACGAGGGGATTTCAGATTCACTATCTCCCTTCGACCGTTGTTTCCTGGGTGGGCGCCGTGCTTTTTGCTTATGTGACGAATCGGAGGTGGGTTTTCTCACAAAAAGCGCATTCCGCAAAGGGAATGCGCACTGAATTGGTGAAGTTTGTCGGCGGCCGCTTTTTATCCCTGCTCTTAGAATCCCTGATTATGGTTTTGGGCATGGAAGTGTTGCATCTCGAAAAATATGATTGGGTGGTCAAGACTTTTGCGCAGGTGTTCGTTGTCATTTTTAACTATATTTTGAGCAAGTTTTATATCTTTCGAGCGGAATCCACTGATGAATGAGGGCATCAGTGGATTTTTCCTTGAGTATCGTCTTCCACGTAAGGGAGATAGGCTCCGTATCCCTCTTGTTCCATCTGACTTCGAGGAATAAAGCGAAGCGCTGATCCATCGATGCAATAGCGAAGTCCTCCGAGCTCCGTCGGGCCATCATCAAACACATGTCCCAGATGACTTTGTGCACGGGTGGAACGCACTTCCATGCGTTCGCGGGGAAGTGAATGGTCTTCTTTATATTGAAGGCTGGACGTTTGCACGGGCTTGCTGAATGAAGGCCATCCGCATCCAGCATCGAATTTGTCTCTGGAGCTGAACAGGGGTTCCCCTGAAACGATATCGACGTATAGTCCGGGCTCGAATTTCTGATCCAGCGGATGAGCATGAGGGACATCTGTGCCCTGCTCCTGTGTAATGTGATATTGAGCTGGAGTCAGCGTTTTTCGAAGCGTTTCCTCATCGGGTTTCTGATAATCCGCATATTGTGTATTTAATGGGATCTCAGCCAGATGTAAATCGATATGGCAATATCCGGATGGGTTCTTTTTCAGATAGTCCTGGTGATTTTCCTCGGCCACGACCCAGTTATTCAGAGGTCCGAGTTCAATGGCGACAGGGGCGCTCAGCTGTTCACTCAGATATTGTAAACGGCGTTTTAGATGTTCCACGTCTTCTGGGGATGTGTTCTTAGGATAGTAGATGCCCGTTCGATACTGCCGCCCGCGGTCATTCCCTTGGCGGTTAATGGAGGTGGGGTCGACGATGCGAAAATAGTGATCCAGCAGTTCGTCTAGCGATAGGATGTGACGATCATAGGTGATCTGAACCGTCTCCGCATGGTCGGTGGTTTTGAGCTCGTGATAGGTTGTGGCTTCTCGGTTTCCGTTGGCATACCCGACTTCCGTGTCTAAGACGCCCGGAATCCGCTGAAAATAGCCCTCAACGCCCCAAAAGCAGCCTCCGGCAAGATACAGGGTTTCTCTTTTTTGTGTATGGTAAAGTTTCATTGCGTCCTCCCGTATTGTTTTTGATTGATTTTCATCTTCGGTCCAAGGTGAAAAATAAACTGGATTGCGGTGCACTCTTGTCTGAAAATGGATAGTATCATGGTACCCTGAGAAAGGATGATTTAAGCGTAAGATGGAAGATGCCTTCTCAACCCCGTCGCTTCAGGTTAAAATATCGAAGCTCATCCTTCTTGGAAAACCGGCAATCATTAGAGAGGAAGCAAGATGTTCCCTATTATAAAAAAAGAAAATCTGGCGGATCGTATCGTTTCGTTGACCATTGAAGCTCCGCGCATTGCCGCGTCATGTGCGCCTGGCCAATTTGTCATTGTCAAGGCAGATGAGGCGGCGGAACGCATTCCGCTGACCATTGCGGACTATGATTTGGAGGAACGCACGATCACGATCGTCGTGCAGTCCGTGGGGCGGTCTACAGAAAAAATTGACCGGTTTCAAGAAGGGGAAGCATTTCACGATGTCTTAGGGCCGCTGGGGAAGCCTTCGGCTTTTCTTCATCAGCCAAAGTCAGAGATTTCTGGACGGCGTTACTTGTTTGTGGGCGGCGGTTTGGGGATTGCGCCCTGTTTTCCTCAGATGCGTTGGTTGCATGAACACGGCGCAACCGTGGAGATGATTGTCGGGGCACGCACACGAGATCTGCTTTTCTGGGAGAAGAAACTTCGTTCGGTATCGGATGCGATTTATGTGGCAACAGATGATGGCAGTGCGGGAATGAAAGGTCGCGTCACAGATTGTTTGGATGATTTGATTCTGAATCAGGGAAAAACGTATGACGAGTGCATTTGCATTGGACCGATGATCATGATGAAATTTGTTGCGGAGCGCACGTCAGAGCATGCTTTGGATATTCCGACCACGGTGTCGATGAATCCTGTGATGGTTGATGGGACGGGGATGTGCGGAGCTTGCCGCGTTTATGTGGGCAATGAAGTTCGATTTGCCTGCGTCGATGGTCCGGAATTCAATGCTCGTGATATTGATTTTGATGCGGCGATGAAACGTCAGCGGCTGGTTCGATCGAGCCTAGGCGAACCGGTTCCTCTTTTGGATCCATGTCGCCGAGAGCCGGAACAACGAGAAGAAAGCGAAAGCTTCTCAGGACATGAGCAAGAGAGCTGGAATCCGATGCGACGTGTGCCGGTTCGAGAGCAGAGCCCTTTGGATCGAATTCGGAATTTTGATGAAGTCTCTCTGGGTTATACGGAAGAAGAAGCGGTGATGGAGGCGCGTCGTTGCCTGAATTGTAAGAACCCGCGCTGCGTCGCTGCTTGTCCGGTCTCCATTGATATTCCGGCTTTTATTGATGAAATTGCTCATGGGAATTTCAAAATGGCCTTTGAGATTTTGCAGCATTCGTCCTGTCTTCCCGCAGTATGCGGAAGGGTTTGTCCGCAGGAGGAACAATGCGAAGGTTCTTGTTTGCGCGGAATGAAAGGGGATCCGGTAGCGATTGGGCGATTGGAGCGCTTTGCTGCGGACTGGGCGCGGGAACAGGGATGGATGGTGAGTTCTGCCGAGACGAAGAGAGGGCAACGTGTTGCGGTGGTGGGCTCAGGTCCTGCGGGGCTTGCTTGCGCAGGGGATCTGGCCAAGTACGGCTATGATGTGACCGTATTTGAATCACTTCACGCAGAAGGCGGTGTGCTGCAGTACGGGATTCCGTCGTTCCGCCTTCCTAAAAAAGAGGTTGTGCAGTATGAGGTGGATGCCATCCGCCAATTGGGGGTTCACTTTGAAACGGACGTTCTGGTAGGACAGAGCGTGACGATTCCGGAACTCATGACCCGCGAAGGATTTGATGCCGTTTTTATCGCGACTGGCGCTGGATTGCCGCGCTTTATGCACATTCCTGGAGAATCGTTGAATGGGGTCATGTCAGCGAATGAATTTTTAACGCGCAACAACCTGATGCGTGCCTACGACGAATCCTATGATACGCCGCCAAGTCAGGGACGCCGCATCGTGGTCGTCGGAGGAGGCAATGTGGCGATGGATGCCGCGCGCACGGCTCTGCGCATTGGAGCTGAAAGTCTGATCGTCTATCGGCGCGGGGAAGAGGAGCTTCCCGCGCGTCGGGAGGAGATCCTTCATGCAAAAGAGGAGGGAGTCCAGTTCCATTTTCTCTCCAATCCCGTAGAGATCCTTTCAGACGAGGAAGGTTGGGTGCGCGGGGTACGCTGTGTCCGGATGAAGCTGGGGGATCCGGATGCTTCGGGACGCCGTCGTCCGATGGCGGTGGAGAATTCTGAATTTGAGCTTCCCTGTGATATGGTCATCATGGCGCTCGGAACCAAGGCGGCCTCACGGGCGATCCAGGGACTTGAGGAGCTCCAGTGCAATGAAAAAGGAGGCATCATGATTCATTCGGATGATGGAGCCACCAATATTCCCGGAATTTTTGCTGGCGGAGATGCGGTGACGGGGTCTGCGACGGTGATTTTAGCCATGGGGGCTGGGCGCCGTGCGGCAGCGTCGATCGATGCGTATTTGAAAGAAAAATGATGAGCAGACGAGCGGACTGCGCCTGAAAATGACAGAGACGTCTTAATGATGGGACGCGAATGGGATATGAGATCCGGTAGGATGAAAGCATACCAATCCGGATCCATCGTCCGGAAACGCGATCTCATATAGAAAGAGGCGGAAAGATGATCTCTGTTTATCTTGTCGATCCGGATCAGGCTTATGCGGAGCGCCTGATTCCCCGATTTGAAGCGATCCCCGACACACGCATTCGTCTGCACTATTGCGGCACGGCTGAGGAACTGAAAAAGCACTCGGACACGGCGCCGCCTTCTTGTGTGCTATACAGCCAGGCTCTGGATGAACGTGAATTGAGGCAGGCGGTCTCAACGAAGACTCACGCGTTCTTTTTTGCGTGGGATGATGCTTCTCTGGGCTTGAAGTATTTACCGGTTTCCACTTTCTATCATCGGCTGCTGCATTTGCTTTCTGAACATATTCAGATTCCATCCCCATCGGTTCATCCGGGGAAACTGATGGTGTTTACTTCCTACGATGGAGGCGTTGGGGTTTCGACTTTAGTGCGTGCGGTTGCCACAGCGCTATTGGATACGCGAAAGAGCAGAGACGTACTTTTCTTGGATTTAGATCCTTTTCGCAGGGATCTCTTTCCGGCGGTTTCTGAACCCTCTGAGGACGCCTATACATTATCCGATCTCGTCATCGCCATGAGGCTTCCGGGGATGGATGCCGCATTGCGCTTGGATGCCTGTTTACTTATACAGCAGAAAATCCATTATCTTTTGATGCCGTCCCGCCCGGAAGATTTTTATCAGGTCAGATCCGATGAGTGGAAGAACGTGTTCGATTTGCTCAAAAGTAAGGATATGGATATCCTTGTGGATTGCTCAAGGGATATGCTCTTCCATATTCCTGCGCTGGTTTCCTCGGCGGATCGCATGCTCGTCATGTCGCGCCGTTCGGAGTGCGATCCCGTTCGCTTGAGTCAATCCGTCGGATACGAATGGAACAGCAAGGTGGATCGCTTGGTAGTGAGGGAGAACGAAGCATCTGGTATGGATGCGGGGAGGCTCAGCCATCAGAGCGGGATTTGTGTCGCCGGAAAACAAGATCTTCAGCAGATCATTCATACTCCATTGGTTCAGGGGGTGGTCTCATGGATCGCTGGGTAACGGAAAATATTAAAAAGATTCAGATTGCTTTTCAGGATGGCTCAGCGGGTCGGGAGATTGAAGTGAGGACAGAGCAGCTCATTCCAGATCCGATCGCATTGAAAATGATGAGCCTGCCTGGACAAGGGCATCTGATTTTCCCCTCTCGCATGGATGTGGAAGAGGGGATCTTTGAATATCACGCTCCATTGGACATGACCCGGATGCCTGAGGAATGGAGTGCTTTGGAATTCATGCGGGCCATGGATGGGATTGCGGTTTGCTTGGATGAGGCGAGTGATTATCTTCTGGAGAGCAACCAGTTGCTGCTGATTCCCGAGCATCTTTATATGAATCCGGAGCATGAATATCTTTTGTTGGCGCTTCCGGTGCACCTCTCCGAAAAGAGTGATGACGTTCTGCGTGAGTTTTTGCTTGGTCTCTTGTATTCGCGCCCCGTGTCTACCGAGACCTCTTCTCTGTTGTTTCTTGAGATCATCAATGCGGTGCAGAAGGTACCGTTCGGAGAGACCCAGTTTCATCAGCTGCGCGCGACGTTCAGAAGGCAGTTGCGCTCGATCAATGAACAACCGGCTGCGAGGCAGGGGAAAGAGTCCCATTCTTCACCTCGGGCAGCATGCGCCATTCCGCAACAGGAGCCTGCGTATCTTGCGGACCCCCGTTCCAGCAGGAGGGATGATTCAGCCGATGCGTTGGATCTCAAGTTAGAGGAAGAAGTGGATTCGCTGCATGGCGGGGCGCAGAATCGCTATGTACAGAAAGACACAGATAAAAGCGCAGATACAGATCAGTTTCCGGGTCCCTTTGCGGAAAATTTTCTGATCAATCAGCACGATTCCGATTCTTCGGCGACATCTGGGCGTTTGTGCTCTGAGGAAAAGAATTTGGACGTATCGAAACATGAGGGAATTGCTGAAGAAAGAGGAGAGAGCATGACGCTGTTTTCTCTTCTGACGCATTTCAGCAAAGAGAATCTTCGCCGCTACCAAAAGGAACGGCGGGATAAAATGGCGGAAAAAGAGCCGCCTCTGCTTTGGGAGGAAACCGGACAAATTGTTCCTGTCTCTTCAGAACGTATGCCCCATCGTCCGCGGATTCGCTTGAAGTCAGGTGGGGAGATATGGATAAAGGAAAATGAGATGTTGGTGGGGCGTATGTCCGGGTGCGGCGTGGAGTTGAAGGATCGTTCATGCAGCAGGAATCACGCCCTTCTATCGAAGCGGCACGATGGCATTTATTTGATGGATTTGAATTCCTCTCATGGGACGGTTGTGAATCAGACGGCGCTGCGCCCGCATCATCCGATTCGTTTGCATGCGGGGGATCGTCTGCGCTTTGGAAAGGAAGAAGCATTGTTTTTGCCGTGATTTTTTGTTTATCTTCGACGACTCTTTCTTTACTCTAAAGATATCATACGTGTAAAAGAGTCAGGAGAGAGAATGGACAAAAAAGCATGGACGGAGAATCTGTTGGATTGGTACGATGTTCATCGCCGCTATTTGCCGTGGCGGGAGGATCCTTCCCCTTACCATGTGTGGATCTCTGAGATTATGCTGCAGCAGACGCGGGTTGAAGTGGTGATGGATTATTATCAGCGTTTGATGCACCGATTTCCCACGATTGAGGATCTGGCGGTCTCGGATCCGGAGGAGCTGCTGAAATACTGGGAAGGTCTGGGGT
>JAEXBN010000034.1 GCA_023394045.1 Bacillota bacterium
ACGTAATCCACATCGGTGACCAGCGTCCTGTGCCCCATCTGTCGGGATAGATTTTGATAAGCCGCGACGGACATGCACATTCCGTCAAAACCGATTTTCCCAAATTCCGGCACTTCCTCCAAAAGGAAGTCTTCCATATCCTTATCCACCCCCATTTTATAGAGAGTGATTCCCGTCCCGTGCAGCTGCTGTTCCGCCTGAAGAAAATACCGGCTATCGGTCCATAACCCGGCGCGCCGAAGCGTAACCACCAGCGTCCCCGCTGATCCCGTGAATCCGGATAAAAAAGCTCTCGCTTTGAAATGATCGGCGACATATTCCGATTGATGAGGATCTGCCGTCGGAACAATATACGCTTCCAAATCACGCTGCGCCATTTTGGCGCGCAGCGCTTCCAATCGTTCTTGAATGTTCATGGTCTCCACCCTTCTTACACGCTGAACCCGTTCCTTGCCTTTGCGTTAAACTGACCGCTGTCGCGCTAAGCCTATACCGCGCTCAGCTTATACATTGAAACGAAAATGTACGATGTCGCCATCCCTCATGATGTAATCTTTGCCCTCCAGGCGCAGTCTTCCTGCATCGCGAAGCGCTGCCATCGAGCCATATTCCATAACATCATCATAGGAAAAAATTTCAGCTCGGATGAACCCGCGCTGAATATCCGAATGAATTTTTCCAGCGGCTTCCCACGCGCTGGTTCCCTTGGCAATCGTCCAAGCGCGCGACTCATCCGCCCCTGTCGTCAAAAAGCTCATCAACCCCAGCAGATCGTATGAAGCCACGATCAGCCTGTCGAGACCTGACTGTTCCAACCCGAGCATTTCCAGAAATTCCGCCCGCTCCTCTTCATCCAGCCGTGCAATTTCCGCTTCCGCCTTGGCAGAGATGACCACCACGCGCGCCTGCTCTGTCTTGGCAAATTCCCGAATCTTCGCCACATTGGCATTGGATGCGCCATCGTCTGATACGTCATCCTCTGCCACATTTGCCACATAAATGATCGGCTTCATGGAAAGCAGCTGATAGGTGCGAAGCAATTTTTGCTCCTCCTCGCTCAAATCCAACACACGCGCGGAGCGCCCCTCTTCCAGCACTGCCTTGATCCGCTGGAGAAGAGCCACCTCCGGACGTGCGTCTTTATCCGCTTTGGCCACTTTTTCTTTCTTCACCAGCATCCGATCGATTTGTTCCAAATCGGAGAGAATCAATTCCAAATTGATCGTTTCAATATCGCGCAACGGATCGACGCTTCCATCAACATGAGTCACATTTTCATCTTCAAAGCAGCGCAGCACCTCCACGATCGCTTCGCATCCGCGGATATCGCCCAAAAACTTATTTCCCAGTCCTTCTCCCTTGCTCGCTCCGCGCACCAATCCCGCAATATCGTAGAATTCGATCACTGCCGGAACAACTTTTTTTGATTCAAAGCGCTCCGCCAAAACCGTCAGCCGGGGATCCGGAACTTCCACCAATCCAATATTCGGCTCAATGGTGTTAAACGGATAATTCTCTGCCGGAACCCCAGCATCCGTAATCGCATTAAAAAGCGTTGACTTTCCGACATTCGGAAGACCGACAATTCCTAATTTCATGCTCCCAACCTCTCCATAAAAATTGACACAATAGCTGAGTTCATTATAGCAAATATCCTCAAATCTCGCCGTTTCGCCTCGCGCGGTTGCCCGTCCGCCTGCTCCGGCTTCCCCCGTTGGGGATGAGCAAGTCGCAGGCAGACGGGGGAACCGCGCGGCGCATGAGCGTCATTCATGGTGCGGAGCACAATGGTGCATGACGCATAGGGGAATGGGGGCAACGATGGGCGCGGCTCAGTGGGTTTCACCAAAATTGCCAAAATGCCACTGAGACGCATCCCCCAAGGCTCAGTGGGTTTCACCAAAATTGCCAAATTCCCACTGAATCGCAGCACCTCCAGACTCAGTGGGTCTCGCTCGAATTATTAAAAACCCACTGAGCCGCAGCGCCCCAAGACTCAGTGGCTCTCGACCAAATTGACAAAATTCCACTGAGCCGTATCCACTCAAGGCTCAGTGGGTTTCGACCAAATTGTCAAATTCCCACTGAGTCGCAGCCCCCAAGACTCAGTGGCTCTCGACCAAATTGTCAAATTCCCACTGAGTCGCAGCGCCTCCAGGCTCAGTGGGTCTCGCTCGAATTATTAAAAACCCACTGAGCCACAGTGCCTTAAAGCTCAGTGAGTTTTACTCAAATTGTCAAATTCCCACTGAGCCGCATCCCCCAAAGCTCAGTGGGTTTCGCTCGAATTGTTAAAAACTCACTGAGCCGCAGCCCCCAAGACTCAGTGGCTCTCGACCAAATTGCCAAAATTCCACTGAGCCGAATCCCCTCAAGGCTCAGTGGGTTTCACTCAAATTGCCAAAATTCCACTGAGTCGCATCCCCTTAAGGCTCAGTGAGCTTTACCCAAATTGTCCAATTCCCACTGAGCCGCAGCACCTTAAAGCTCAGTGGGCCCCGACCAAATTGCCAAAATTCCACTGAGCCGAATCCCCCAGACTCAGTGGGTTTCGCTCGAATTATTAAAAACCCACTGAGTCACAGCACCTCAAGGCTCAGTGGGTCTCGACCAAATTTACAAAATTCCACTGAGTCGCATCCCCTTAAGGCTCAGTGAGTTTTACCCAAATTGTCAAATTCCCACAGAGTCGCAGCACCTCAAGGCTCAGTGAATTTCGCTCGAATTATTCAAAACCCACTGAGCCGCAGCCCCCAAAGCTCAGTGGGTTTCGCTCGAATTATTCAAAACTCACTGAGTCGCAGCGCCTTAAGGCTCAGTGAGTTTTACCCAAATTGTCAAATTCCCACTGAGCCACATCCCCCAAGGCTCAGTGGGGTTCACTCGAATTGTTCAAAACTCACTGAGTCGCAGCGCCTCCAGGCTCAGTGAGTTTTACTCAAATTGTCAAATTCCCACTGAGCCACATCCCCCCAGTCTCAGTGGGTTTCGCTCGAATTATTAAAAGCCCACTGAACCACAGTGCTTCCAGACTCAGTGGGTTTTACTCAAATTGTCAAATTCCCACTGAGTCGCATCCCCCAGGCTCAGTGGGTCTCGCTCGAATTGTTAAAAACTCACTGAGCCACAGTGCCTTAAAGCTCAGTGGGTCTCGACCAAATTGTCAAAATCCCACTGAGCCGCAGCGCCTCAAGGCTCAGTGGGTTTCACCCAAATTGCCAAAATTCCACTGAGCCGCGGCGGCCGGCGGCGCGGCGGAGTCTCAACGGGATCCGCCGCAACAGGAACGCCTTAATCAATCAACGTTTGAATTTCCAAAAATGACAATAAACGCCACCATACGACCGCAATGCAAAAGCGGCGCAAATCAAGGCGCCGTCCCCCAAGAATCTGGATCTTGGGGGATGGTGCCCGCCACGCCGCGTTTCTGCAATCTTTATTATTTTGTATATGGCGATCGTATATGGAGTACGGAGAAGATTGTTGTGCGAGAACTTGCGCACGCCGCTTATTTCGCCAGGCGCTGAGTATCGCGCGCAATCATCAGCTCTTCATTGGTGGGAATCACCCAGACCTGCACGGCAGAATCATCCGCCGAAATCTTCTTCTCTTTCGGCTTGCGCTGTGCGTTGATTTCTTTATTCAGCTTCACGCCGAAAATCTCCAGCCCGGAACAGATGGCTTCGCGGTCGGCTCCGCCATTTTCTCCGATACCGCCTGTGAACGTGATCGCATCCACGCGCCCCAAAGCCGCGGCATAGGCGCCAACCGCCTCGCGAACGCGCGCATGAAACATATCCAAAGCTAGGCGGCAACGCGGATCGCCCGCCTCGGCGCCGGTCTCCAGATCCCGGAAATCGCTCGATTTGCCGGAAATACCATAGACGCCCGACTCTTTGTTCATGATCTGATCCACTTCCTCTGCGCTCTTGCCCAAAGCGGTCTGCATGAAGGTCACGACGGCCGGATCAAAATCACCGGTACGCGTCCCCATCGGCACACCGGCAAGCGGCGTCTGCCCCATCGAGGTAATAAAACTCTTTCCATTTTTGATGGCGGTGACGGAAGAACCGTTCCCCAAGTGGCAGGAAATGAGGTTCAACTCGTCCACCGGGATGTTCAAAAGCTCCGCAGCGCGCAGCGTGATGAAATGATGGCTGGTGCCATGGAAGCCATAGCGGCGAATTCCATATTTTTCATACAGCTCGTACGGCAAGGCATACATATAATTGACCTGCGGCATCGTCTGGTGGAACGCCGTATCGAAGACCGCCACATTCGGCTTGCCCGGAAGCACCGCCTGCGCGGCGCGGATGCCCTGCAAATTGGCTGGATTATGGAGCGGGCTGAACGGAGTGTACTCCTCAATCGCCCGAATCACCTCATCATCAACCAGCGTGGACTCCGTGAATTTTTCGCCGCCATGCACGACGCGATGACCTACCGCATCAATCTCATCCATCGATGCGATGACCCCATGCTCCGGATCCGTCAACGCCTCAAAGACCAGCCGAACCGCTTTGTTATGATCCGGGATTTCTGTTTTGTTCTCAAACTCTGCATCGCCGACTTCCTGCGTCAAACGCGATCCATCGATCCCAATGCGCTCCACCAGACCTTTTGCCATGACTTCCTCTGTCTCCATGTCAAAAAGCTGATACTTCAGTGAAGAACTGCCACAGTTAATCACCAGAATTTTCATGCCATCCTCCTTCACATTTGCCCCGTCAGGTCTCCCTATCGAAAACTTACGCATCGTCAGGCTCTCATCTCCCAGACCTGCACATGCCGCAATGGCGACTCATTCCGCCACATGATCCCGCCATCCATTGATCTCGCACCGCCAGCGATTCTGCACTGCTGGCGATTCTGCCCCACTGACAGACCAGCCGGACAGACCGGCTCACTTCCACAGCGGGCTCGTATAGACTCCTGCTTCAACCAAGCGCTGAAATCCCTTTTGTACCGGCTCCTTATCTTCATGATAGGTGACACCCATCCAGGTATCATCCGTCGTGAACACATCCACATGCACGGTTCCCTTTTTCAGCTCCGAACCCACCGCCGTCGGAAGCAGGGCTTCACTCTTCAGCGGATTTTCCGGCACATCTTCTGCAAAGAATCGCGCATTCTCCTTTTCCATGATGTCCATGAATTCTTTCTGGAATCCCCAGAAATTCATCGAAACCACGGTGTCGCCGTCCAAATGGACTTCCTTGCCCTCATCCTCAAACCGGGCGCCATCCCCTTCTTTGAAGAGTTTCGTCCGCTCGACAATTTCCACCAGCTGATCGTTTTCAACCATGCAGACTCCGCGCGATACGGATCCATGCTCGGTCAGCGTGTTGCGGATCTTGAACCCGACCATCGCGTGATGATCCGGCTCCACATCGTCACGTGACAAAAACTCAAAGATCGTTTTATAAGCCTCTTTCCCGTAGTAATCATCGGCATTGATGACCGCAAACGGCGCATCGATGACTTCCTTTGCCGCCTGAATGGCATGAGTGGTTCCCCACGGTTTGGTGCGGCCGTCAGGAATGGTAAATCCTTCCGGAACATCCTCCAGATCCTGGTAAACCACCATGGTCTCCAGATCTTTAGGCAGATGAGAAAGCAAGATCTCATCAAACGCCTCACGATTCTCTTCTTTGATCACAAAGACAAAACGGCGAAATCCCGCTTCAACCGCATCAAAGATCGAATAATCGATGATGATCTCGCCGGACGGGCCAACCGGATCAATCTGCTTCAAGCCACCATAGCGTGAACCCATCCCGGCAGCCAATACCAATAAAATCGGACTTTTTTTCATCGTTTTTCCTTTCGGTTGATTCCATGCTCCCTACGCATACCGGGATGGACGGCAAAAGCCGCTGTCCCCCTGCGTCCACAATTTGTCACCTTAAATATAGCACAAGGCCGGGCTTGCTGCGCCTCTGAAAAATAAAACCTCTCAATCCTTTTCCGCATTCCAGATTCCGAACATTGGGATATTCTTTTTCAGATATGCTAGAATGAACGCACCGACAGACCATTGCAAGGAAAGGATTCCGGATACTTATGAAATTGACGCCACAGGAAAAACGAATCGTCCTCATCGGCATGCGCATCACTGCCTTTGCCATCATCCTTGCCTTCGTCGTCTATCATCTTCCGGAAATCTGGAAAATGATCCAGTTCCTGATGAATGTGGCCACGCCATTCCTCTATGGACTCGGCATCGCCTTCATCGTCAATATGCCCATGCGCCGGATCGAAAGCGTCATCTCCCGGCTGCCCATTGGAAAAAAAGCCTCAAGAACCATCTCGATGCTTCTCGCTTACGCGCTGATCTTTTCCTTTGTCACCCTGACGCTGACCTATATCCTGCCGAAGGTGGTGGAGTCCATCTCCCGGTTTATTCCCCTGATTCCAGGGCTTCTGCGCGATGCCCGCTCGTTTATTCAAAATGCCACATGGCTGGGCAACTACCGGGATCCCATCAATCAATATATCAATGGGCTGATAAAAAATATCAACACCCTCACCTTGCAGCAGTTTATCAACACCTACTTTGAAGGCATCAATCTCAAAGAGCTTCTCTCCCAAGTCGCCACCAATGTCTTCAGCCAAGTGGGATCCATTTTCGGCGTCGCATTCTCCTCGCTGGTTTCCTTCATTTTTTCCATCTACGCGCTCAGCGGCAAGGAGAGCCTGAGCCAGCGCACCAAAAAGCTGATCTATACCTTTCTGTCGGAGAAACAGGCGGACGGCTTCATGTACGTCGCCTACACCGCCTTCGACAACTTTTATAATTTCTTCACCGGACAATTTCTTGAAGCCATCCTGCTGGCCATCATGAATTACATCGGCATGACCATCCTCGGTTTTGACTACGCCTTAGTCATCTCCATGCTGACCCTAATCGGCGCGCTGATTCCGATGGTGGGAGCCTTCCTTGCTGGACTCGTCGGTGCCTTCATGCTCATGACCAACTCCCTGACGGCGGCGCTCAGCTACCTGATCTATGTCACCGTGCTGCAGCAGCTGGAAGGCAACATCGTCTATCCGCGCGTGGTCGGCCAACAGACTGGGCTTCCGAGTATGCTGGTTCTTCTCGCCGTTCTCATCGGCGCGTCCGTTTCCGGCTTCTTTGGCATGCTGTTCTTCGTGCCGATGACCGCTACGGTCTACACCATTCTTGTGGACTATATGGATCGCAAAATGGCGGAAAAAAATCTCAGCATCGAAACGAAATAGGCGCATCAATCAAAGAGCGGCGCCCACACCCATCAGTTGTTCTCCCTTGCATTAAAATAGGTCAGGAAGGCCACCATTTTTTCCGCTTCATCGCGGCGTTTGGTTTCATGAGCCAACGCATTCTCTGCCCATCGAATAGCCTGATGGGTATCGCGCTCCACTCCTCGTCCTTCAATCAAATCATACGCGACCTCAACCATCGCATCCGCATCGCCCTCATCCGCGCGGCGCATATCCGTCCGCGCCTCCAAAACCGTGGTGAATGGGGCAAAAAAGCGATCCACATCCTCACCGAAGGCCAACAAGGCGCCTTTCATAATGTCCATGGCGCGCTCATCCGTCCAAGTCGAAAAGGAAGATCGTTCTCCGCTCTCGGCAGATTCTGTCCATTTGACCGCATCGGGCACATCCAGATCCAAACGCGCCGTCTCATAGATGTGCTGCGTCATCCAAAGCTGCTGCCACTGTTCTTCCGTCACATCATAATGGCGGTTGATCAGCGCCATCGCGCCATGCGCCGCTTCCAGCGGTTCAAAAGGAAATCCGGTGTACGGTTGATGGTAGATCAGGTAGATCAATGCGCGGTAGTCCAGCGATGAGAGATCCGGTCCGTTCGCTCCGGCACCGATGACAAGCTCCCCGGCATCCGGATCCCCTTTCAAAAGGGACGCCATATAATGCGCCGCCTCATCCTGAGACATCTCTTCGCCCATCAGCTGCGAAAGAACTTCGCGAAGCACCGGCGCCACCGCCAGAGTACAGGCATCCAAAATGAGTTGTGGAAAAGCATAATGAATCATATCATCTCCTCTCCGCTGTTCATTCCACCGTGACACTCTTGGCCAGATTACGCGGTTTATCCACATCCAGACCGCGCCCCACCGAGACATAGTATGCTAAAAGCTGCATAGGAATCACGGACAGGCTCGTCGCCCAAAGAGGCTCAATCGAAGGAATCGTCTCCACCGCCTCAAACTCATCAAATCCTTCCATCCCCTCCTGAACCAGCGCAAACACCTTCGCTCCGCGCGTCTTCACTTCCAAAAGGTTCGACAGACTCTTCTCACGCAAATCCGGCTGTGTCACGATCCCGATGACCGGGGTTCCCTCTTCGATCAGACTGATCGTCCCGTGTTTCAGCTCTCCCGCCGCATACGCCTCCGAATGGACATACGAAATCTCCTTGAGCTTCAGGCTGGCTTCCAAACAAGCCGCCCAGTCCAGACCGCGGCCAACATAGAACATATGGTCATTTTTGATGAACCGCTGCGCCGCTTCCTGATATCGATCGGCCTTCGCTAAAATCTCCATCATCTTGCGTGGCAGCTTCTCCAGCTCGCCGATCAGGCGCTGGCCTTCCTCTTCGGTGATCACTTTTTTGGAAAGCGCCATATCCAGCGCCAGCAGATCCATCACCACCAGCTGGCAGCTGTAAGCCTTCGTGGTGGCCACAGAAATTTCCGGTCCAGCCAGCGTATAGATCACGTGATCCGCTTCGCGGGCGATGGAAGAACCCACGACATTCACCACCGCCAGCGTCGGGATGCCTTTCCCTTTGGCCTCACGCAGCGCCGCAAGGGAATCCGCCGTTTCGCCCGATTGCGAAATCACGATCACCAGATCGTCCGGCGCCAGAATCGGATTGCGGTAACGGAACTCCGACGCGATATCCACCTCGGTCGGCACCCGCGCAAGTTTTTCGATCACATACCGAGCCACACAGCCGACATGATACGCCGAACCGCAGGCCACGATATGCACGCGCTGTACCTTTTCTAAAAAGTCTCGTTTAAACTTCGCTTCCGGAAAACGGATCCATCCGTGATCGTTCAAATGGCGAATCGTGTTGCCCACAACCACCGGCTGCTCGTGAATCTCCTTCAGCATGAAATGCGCATAACCGCCCTTTTCCGCCGCTTCCAAATCCCAGTCCACATGCGATAAGGGGAGCTCCACCTCCCGGCTCTCCGCATCAAAAAAGCGGATCCCCTCCCTCGTCAGGCAGGCAAACTGATCATCTTCCATGTAGTAGACATCCCGAGTATGTTTGAGGATGGCGGGAACATCGGACGCGAGGAATGCCGCGCCATTTTTAACCCCCAAAATCATCGGCGAATTTTTCCGCATCACCCAGATTTCGCCCGGACGATCGCGGAACATGATCGCCAGCGCATAGGATCCGCGCACCCGGCGCCGCACTTCTTCCAGCGCCTGCAGGGCATCTCCGGATTTTCGATAGCACGCATCAATCAAGTCAATACACACTTCGGTATCCGTCTGCGAATAAAAAGTGTATCCCTGATCCGACAACTCTGCTTTCAATTCTTTATAGTTTTCAATGATGCCGTTATGCACGCCGACCACGCCATCATCCTTAGAGTGATGCGGATGCGCATTCTGGCGATTGGACTCGCCGTGGGTCGCCCAGCGCGTGTGCCCCAGCCCTTCCTTGCCTTCCGGCTTCTGCGCATCGACAAGCGCACGAAGATTGGCCAAGCGCCCCTTTTCTTTTAAAACATCAAAATCACCATCCTGACGGCGCACCGCGATTCCGGCGGAGTCATAGCCGCGATATTCCAATTTTTCCAAACCATCTAAAAGGATGTCAACCACCGATTCATTGCCGACATATCCCACGATTCCACACATAGAAACTCCTCTCTGCGCTGGACGCGCATGAAACACTTCTGATAGAGATCATAACAAAAAAAAAGGCAGATGAAAACGTTCTGCCTTCCTCTGCCCTAATTCATGCCATGGAGTCGCACCGCCTTTTATTTTTTAGCGCCGATCCATACGGTGCCAAGGCGCAAATCTTCTGCATCTGCGCCGCGATGCGTCGCGATCACCAGCCCCTGTTCGGGGCGGATCGTCCGGAGAATCCATTGGATGCTGCGTGTTCGCCTCTCCTCATCCAACCCGGTAAACGGTTCATCCAGAAGCACCAAATCCGATGGCGCGAGCACCGCGCGAAGCAGCGCAACGCGCTGACGCATCCCCCCGGATAGCTCACGAACGGGAAGGGACGCCGCATCCCCTAAATCCAGCGCCTCCATGCCCTCCGCAATTTGTTCCGGGCGAATCCCGACCAAGCGAAGATTCTCCGAAGCGCTCAATGCTTCGATCAGACGATTTTCTTGAAAAAGCATGGAGATCCGGGGCGTGCCCTCCCGTTCCGGCGCCGGATCCATGGTCTCAAAGCCCAAGAGGACGCGAAAACAAGTGGTCTTCCCCCCGCCGGAAGCTCCCCGAAGAGCCAAACGAGTCCCCGGCCGAATGTCCATCGCCGGAAGCATGACATCCGAGGCATCAAAATGAACCGTGCCCGAGGAAAGACGGATTCTGAATGCAGAATCCAATGCCTCCCCAGCCCGTTTTTGTGGCTCTGGCACCCTCCTGCTCTTGCACCGAAACGAGCGCTGAAACAGATGCCGCAACGAGTGCTGAACGGCGTGCCAAAATGCGCACCGAGATGTGCACCGAAATGGTCGCCGAAACGGGGTCACCATCCGGCGCCATACGGCATCCCACGCGCGCATCATCAGCCATTGAAGCGCTGCACTGACAAAAAGAAGCCACAGCGTCCAGGCCACCAGCTCCGCCAAATCCAGCGTCACCTTGGAGTGGTATAAGGCCTCCCCAATAGAATTTGAGGAGAGCGCGATCATCTCTGCGGCAACGCCGGCTTTCCAGCTCATCCCCGCGGAGGAGCGAAGCGCAGCCGATAAAAAGGGCAGCGCCGCCGGAAAGACGATCGTTTTTCGGCGCAAGTCGCTGCGCATGTGAAATGCATCGGCCATTTCCATCAGATCAGGATCTGCCGCCATCCGTCCCTCCCGTGCGCTTTCATAAAAGATAGGCAGCACGAGGAGACATACGACCAGTATGGAAAGCTGATCCGCAGGAAGCAGAAACAGCGCAAAAATCACCAGTGAGGCAACCGGAACGGCCTTCATCATCTGAATGAGGGGCGCTAGAAGCGCGCGAACCGCCATCTGCGAGGCGCTGATCCACCCGAGAACAATCCCTCCTGACATCCCGAACAGCAAGCCCAAGCTCAGGTGCACGAAGGTAAAGAGCGTGCGCCGATAAAACGACGGCTCCGGAAATAATGCAATCAGATGATGAAGAACATCCGGAGGCGAGGGGAAAAACAGCGGGCGGTTGATGAGAGCCGCGCACCCCCACCAGAGCATCACCCAAAAAAGCCCGGCGCCAAACGGCTGCAGTCTCTTCCACGACCTATTCAATTGATGTTGGGATTGATGTTGGGGCGACCGATTCTCTCCGGGCATACCGATTTTCTCCGAGTCTCATCACGCCATCCGATTATTGAACCGGATCCGTATAATAAAAATCATCCCCTGGCATGGTGCCGCCAATCAGCGCCGGATTTTGATCGAACAAAACTTGCAGGAATCCTTGGAGCTGCGTCTTCATCGTTTCGCCCTCCAGATGAACCAAATGGGCATGCGGAATCGCCTTCTGCGCAAGTTCGCCGGGGACAATGCCCAAGGCGCCGATCTGCTCTCCCGCCTGTTCCGGATTCGCATTCACAAAATCCACGGACGAGCGGGCATCACGAATGAGTTGCTGAATCTGTTCCGGATGTTGCTCCACCACTTCACGCCTAGCCACTAGGACACCCATCACCAGCGAAGATCCCGGATCAGAAGAGGACGCGCCCGTCATCTCATCCCAGGAGGTATTCAAATCCACGACGCGGTGCAAATCGGGCATCTTTGCTTCTGCCGTGGTCGCAAACGGCTCAGGAAGCAGCGCCACTGCATCCGGCTGCTGCGCCAGCGCCGATAAAACTTCGGTGTGTTCCGATTTCCACTCCACCGTCACATCATCGGAAGAAAGTCCGTTCTTCTCCAAAAGAAAATTCAACACAAATTCCGGTGTGGTCCCTTTCCCGCTGGCCAGAATCGTTTTGCCCTGCAGATCTCCCATCGTCTGAATCTGCGTGTCCGTCGACATCAAATAGAGAACACCCAACGTATTCACGTTCAATACGACAAGATCTCCCTTTGTTTTTTGATACAGCAGCGCCGCCATGTTGGACGGCAGCGCCGCCACGTCAATTTCTTTTTTGACCAAAAGTGGCGCGACCGCATCCGGCGATCCCAAAATCTGCACCTCATAGGGCGCCTTCTTTTCCTGCGCCTGAGTCATGAGCTGAGCGAGTCCCATCGACGTGGGTCCCTTCAGCGCGGCAAGGCGCAGCGGTGCGGTCTCTTCCGTCCCCGATGTTTCGGCGGATTCCGTGACAACTTCCGATGCGCTCTCCAACTCCCCGGAGGAAGCCTCTGAGCTGGTCTGAGCGGGCGATGTCCCGCAGGCCGTCATGACCATCATCAACAAAACAAAAAGGCTGCCCAAAAGGGTTCGCCAAGATTTATGCTTTAATTTCATCATCACTCTTTCTCTTTCCTTTCAAAAGAACTGCCAACGGATGGGACTGCTGATCGCAGTTTGTTAACCCATAGTCATTATACTGAGACCCCAGACGCATGCAACCTCCATAAAAATCAAAACGCTTCTGAACTTCAAATTCGGAAAATGATTTTTCGGAAAATGATTTTCTTTTCTAACAATTACTGGTATGGTACTATAAACACGTCGTTGGAAAGGCTTTTCGCCATTTTCCGATCATGGAAGAGCGCTGGGACGTTTTTCTATGGTATTTTCGTGAAATTTTTCACCAACGAGACGTTGGCTTTTCTATACTAATAAAGCACAAGGAGGCAACATGAAAGTTCAGATTTGCGCAGGGACGCAATGCATGTTCTACGGAGCGGATGAGATTATGGAGCGGATCAGCGAACTGAAGCAATCCCTGTCCGACTATCCCAGCGTTCCCGAAGGAGCAGTCCTCGATGTGGAATTGATCCGCTGTGACCGGACATGTAAGAACGGTGCACAGTATATCAGTCCCGTTGTCTATGTGGACGGAGAGCGCCTGGAGCATGCCTCAAGTCCTCAAGTGATGGAAAAAATTCTCGATGGTTTGCAGGAGGGAAAATGAAAAGTAGTTACGTCAATGTTCTTCGCATTCGTCGTATGGCTTTTGCGAGCATTGCACGAATGGCCTATGAAAACGAAGACTTACATGATTTACATGAAGAAGTGTATCGGGCTCTGCCGGGTGAAGTCGCCCGATTCCGCGAAAACATCTACCGGGAGCGTGCGGTCTTCGGGGAACGGCTGCGGCTGGCGCTGGGACTGGATGCGCGCACCGCAGATGTGACGGGCTCCATTACAGCGGGAATCGAAGATGTGGATGTGGATACGCGCGTCTTCCATCCCCCTCTGGTTTCGGTGCTTAAAATGGCCTGCGAAGCCTGCCCAGAACACCATATTTCGATTACGGATAATTGCCGGAAGTGTCTGGCTCATCCTTGTATGAACGTCTGTCCGAAAAACGCCATCACGCGCGGAAAGGACAAGATGATCATCGATCAGGCAAAGTGCATCAAGTGCAAAAAATGCATGAAAGAATGTCCGTATGAGTCCATCATTGCGACGGGCCGTCCCTGTGCAGAGGCCTGTGGGGTAAAAGCCATCTCCTCGGACTATCTGGGTCGAGCGGAGATCGATTCGGAAAAATGCGTCGCCTGCGGCGCCTGCGTCACTGCCTGCCCCTTTGGCGCCATTGCTGATAAGAGCCAAATTTATCAGGTGATTAAAGCCATCAAATCTGACCGAAAAGTCTATGCCATCATCGCTCCATCGTTCACCGGCCAATTTGGCTACCTGACGACGCCTGCCCAAGTCCGCGCTGCCATTCGCGAACTCGGTTTTCAGGATGCGATTGAGGTAGGTCTGGGCGCCGACCTCACGACGATGAATGAAGCGAAAGAATTTCTGGAAAGCGTCCCCAACGAACGCCCCTACATGGGCACCAGCTGCTGCTATTCTTGGAAGCTCATGGTGGAGAAGAACTTCCCTCAGCAGAATCCTTTGATTTCTGATAGCTCCACTCCCATGATCTATACGGCACATCAAATCAAAAAGAAGGAGCCGGACAGCCTCGTCGTCTTTATCGGCCCGTGTCTTTCCAAAAAACTGGAAGCGCTTCAGCCGCATGTGCGGGAATACGTCGATTTCGTCATCACCTTTGAGGAATTAACCGGTATGCTTATCGCCCGCGACATTGAACCCAGCGCGATCGAAACGGAAGAAGTCTTGACCGATGCTTCAGCCACCGGGCGCGGTTATGCGGTCGGCGGAGGCGTGGCACGCGCCGTTGTCGCACGCGCCAAAGAAATCGATCCGAACCGGGAAATTGAAGTGGAAGGCGCCGAAGGGCTTGCTGAATGTATGATGCTGATGCGCATGGCCAAAGCCGGGCGCAAAAACAGAATGCTGCTGGAAGGCATGGCCTGCTCCGGCGGATGCATCGGCGGTCCGGGTACCGTGATCCCGCGCCACCGTGCCCGCAAATATAATGGTGAATTTGCCGCGGCATCCCCCTTCTCCTCTCCAGCGGACAATGAACATATCCCCGCAGAAGATAAGCCCTGATTTTCATTTTTACATGTACGGCATCGCCGGCCGGTGCATGGTGAATTGAAGCATCTCATTTCACCATGTACCATGCCGGCAGCGCCATCCCTAACTCATCCTCCTTGCCTTTTACTTGATCCCTTCTTCCTTTCTCCCGACCACACAAAGCCAGCCTTTTTCATTTTTATCGATCTTGATCTCCGCAAAACCCGCCTCTTCTAAATATGTTTTGATGGGTTCAGAACGGTAGATTTTCATTCCCTGTATCCGATCGACCCACTTTTCATCTTTGGGGTTTTCACCATTGGATTCATTACAAATCATAAAAGTTCCGCCGTTCTTGAGAACTCGATGAACTTGCTGAAATGCGACATGAAGATCGGGCCAAAAGTATATGGTTTCAAAGGCTGTAACGACATCAAAAAGTTCCTCTTGAAACGGAAGGCTCATCACATTCCCTTGCAAGATTTCACAACGCTGATTTTGGATTTCCTTCCGATTGATTTTCTGCGACTTTTGTACGCTCACTTCTGAATAATCCATGCCGATCACTTTTCCATGGGGACTCTTTTCGAGTAGTTTTTTGACATTGGATCCCCCACCGCATCCAACATCCAGACAGATATCATGGGGCTGAATGTGAAGATGCGCAAATCCCCATTCAGCCATGGAGGAATGCCCAACATTCATCATATGAACCATGATTTTTCCGCCTATTCCTTCGGGCTTGCAAGTGTTTTGAAAAAAAGACATCTGCCGTTCTCCTTTCTGAGTTATTGTTGGCTAACTCAGATATATCATATTTTCTTTTTAGAGGCAACGAAAACGCTGCCATCTTCCAATCAACATCCGCCCATCCACATCCACTAAAAAAAGGACGAAGCGCATGGGCGCCTCGTCCTTTTTCGTTTTTTTCATCCCATCAAATCAAGGGATCAACCAAACATGTTCAGCAACAGACCTGCGGCAACAGCAGATCCAATCACGCCTGCGACGTTCGGACCCATTGCGTGCATGAGCAAGAAGTTCGACGGATCTTCCTTCTGACCGACTTTTTGGGCGACGCGTGCCGCCATTGGAACTGCCGATACGCCTGCTGCGCCAATCAGCGGATTAATCTTTCCGCCCGAAAGTTTGCACATCACTTTGCCCAGAAGCACGCCGCCTGCTGTCCCAACAGCAAAGGCAACGAGTCCCATCGCCAAGATGCCCAGCGTCTGCGGTGTCAGGAAGTTCTCTGCCCGGGCGGTCGCGCCCACGGTGGTTCCCAGAAGGATCGTCACCGTATACATAATGGTGTCTTTTGCTGCGGTCACCAGATGCGGCACCACGCCCACCTCTTTGAACAGGTTGCCCAGCATCAACATACCGACCAGCGGACCGGCAGCCGGGACGATGAGCGTCACAACGATCGTGACGACGATCGGAAAGAGGATTTTCTCACGCTTGGAAACTGGACGCAGCGTGGTCATCTTGATCCGGCGCTCTTCTTTCGTCGTGAGCAGGCGCATGATCGGTGGCTGGATGACCGGCACAAGAGCCATATAGGAATACGCGGCAATCGCAATCGCACCAAGCAGATGCGGTGCCATGCGGCTGGTCAAATACAGAGCCGTCGGACCATCAGCGCCGCCGATGATCCCGATGGATCCCGCTTCCTGCGGCGTGAAGCCCAAAAGAATCGCACCAATAAAAGCGAAGAAAATTCCTAACTGTGCCGCTGCGCCGAGAAGCAAACTTTTCGGATTCGCGATCAACGGCGAAAAGTCTGTCGCCGCGCCGACACCAAGAAAGATCAGCGGAGGATAGATTCCGAGATGAACCCCTTCATAAAGAAGATTCAACAAACCGCCCTGATCCATGAGACCTGCCAATGGAAGATTCGCAAGCAGCATACCGAAAGCGATCGGAATCAACAGATACGGTTCATAGCCCTTGGCGATCGCCAGATACAGGAAGAGGCAAGCCACTGCCAGCATCAAAAGCGTCCCCAGGTTCAGAGCCATGAATCCGCTTCCTTCAAAGAAGGAAACGAGCATATTGATCATAGTGACGTTCCCTTTCTATTACTTCAGCGAGTAGAGCGCATCTCCGGTATCCACCGTCTGTCCTTCGCTCACGTAAATTGTTCCGACAACCCCATCACGCGGAGCAACAATTTCGTTTTCCATCTTCATCGCTTCAAGAATCAGCACGGTATCCCCAGCGGCGACGGCATCACCCTCATGCGCAACGATCTTCCAGATGTTGCCCTGCAGCGGTGCTTCCTGGTCTTCTCCCTCGCCCGAAGCAGCTGCCGGTGCGGCGGCTGGTGCTGCTGCCGGAGCCGGAGCTGCAGCAGGTGCCGGAGCTGCCGGTGCGACTGGAGCCACCGGAGCGGCAACAGGCTGGAATCCACGGCTAACCGGACCCGCTGCGCCCACTTCCTCAAGCGTCACTTCGTAGGTTTTTCCTTCCACGGTTACATGATAGGTCTTCTGCATTTCTTTCTCCTTAAAAATAAATAATGATACGTTCGTCTGCTGACGGCTCAAGCCGTCTGCTGCTGCTTTTTCAGCTTCTTCATTCCCTTCACCGTCGCATAGAGAGCAGCGCCCAACGCGCCGACAAACTGTGAAAGCGGCGAAATGGAAATTTCATGTTCCAGCTGATCCTCAAGCGCTTTGACCACCCCTGCGTTCTGTGCAACACCACCGGTCATCACCACGCGATCACGGATTCCAACGCGCCGCGCCAAACCAACGACACGCGCCGTAATCGCATAGTGAATCCCGTTGACAATATCTTCCTTTTTCTCACCATTGGCCAGCTGACTGATCACCTCAGATTCAGCAAACACGGTACAGGTGGAGCTGATGGAGATACTTTTATCGGATTTTGCCGCCAAATCCTGAAGATCCGAAACCTTCACCTCAAGAATTCCCGCCATCACATCCAGAAATCGCCCGGTTCCCGCGGCGCACTTATCATTCATCTGAAAGTTGACCATCGCTCCGTGATCAATCTGTATCACCTTGACATCCTGACCGCCGATATCAATCACGGTCTGCACATCCGGAAACAGATAGGAGGCTCCTTTCGCGTGGCAGCTCAGCTCACTCATCTGTCCATCCGCCTGCGCAAACGTATTGCGCCCATAGCCCGTGGCCAAAACATAAGTGATCTCTTCAGGCTTCAACCCCGCATCTTCCAACACCGCATCATAAGCGCGCTGCGGACCGGTGGTGCCTGTCCCGACGGCAATTTTTGCCTTGCCGACGAGCTCTTTCCCGTCTTTCAGAATGACCGCTTTACAAGCTGATGAACCGATATCGATTCCCATTGCATACATATCGCCATCTCCCCCTTAGAAAGCCTTGCCGCTTTCACTATGCCATCATCGCGTCGGCTTCCAGCACATCAGCAAACGCCTGAAGAGCAGTCATCGCCTGCCCGAAATCGCGTACCTGGTGATCGATGCCGAGACGGATATGGTGGATGTGCTGCGCATCAAATTCCTTACGCAGATAAGGATATTCCATCTCCTCCGGGTCGCAGAAGTTTTGCATAAAGACCACAACGCCCTGTGCATGGTACTCGCGGACAAGATCGCAGACATGTTCCGCACGACGATTCGACGAAGCCTCTTCGTCGTAGAGTAACACATCATAATCTTGATCAGCAAACTGTTGCGCCAATGCCCGCATCGGGTCGCCTTCTTCCGGCGCATCGACGCGGAATGAACGGCTTTCATGAGCCACATCATCCGCTGCAATCGCAATATTGTTCTGATCGAGAATCTCCAGCAAAGCCGGATTATCGACAATAATCCCGCTGGTAATGATGCGAACTCCATCCCAATCGGACTCCGGCAGAGCCGCCAGCTGTTCATTCAGCGCTTCCAGCTTCTCTGTATATTCATCTTTCGGCATAAAATAGGACGCTTTCAGCGTAGCGCTGCGCAGCACAGCCGAAACGGCTTCCGGATGCTCGCCCGCTAACTTGACAAACGCGCGGCGTGCCTTGCGGCTGCGGTTATAAACTTTAATGGCTTCGGAAAGTGCCTCGTCGGTAATCTCATGACCACAAATCGCTTCCAGCTCTTTCTTCACATGCTGATACTGAGCCATCGTAAACTGGATGCCGAACTCCGGACGACGGTTCTGCGGATGCGCCAGGAAAATGGTCGGCATCTTGTGCAATTTTTCCATCGCGACGCGGACATTCTGGCTCATCGGGCGGAGCGTATCGCAGAGAACCGTCGTGATCACACCATCCAGATCATCCAGCGTCCCATCGAGAAGCATTTCAAGATCCAGCTGTGCCAGCGAGCAGTAGAACGAAGTGCAGTACTCCTTCGCTTCCTTAATCATCTTGGTGTTCGTTCCCCACATTCCCATCGGAACCATGCCAGCGGCAAAAACAAGCTCTTCAGGGCAGTAATACGGCATGCAGCCGATCACTTTTTTGCCCTCTGCTTTGAACTTTTTGAGCTGACCTGCCGGATCGTTGGCAATCGCCTGGAATTCTTTAAGCTGTTGGCTGATTTCCATTATTTTTCCTCCTGCTGGGTCTTCAACATCTCGCGGCGTTCGTTCATGGCTTCCACCAATCCCTGAACGCGCGTCTCATACTGAGCCGCATTGAAATTGCGCGGATCTGCCTGGTCGCCATCAAACGAAACGCAGGGGATCCCGAGCTCTTCCGTCCAGCGGCGCTGCATCTCCGGCATGTAGCCAGACCACGGTTTGCAGCTGCGGTTGTAGTGCACCAACGCACCGTCGACATGATTATCGCGGCACAGTTTTGCACGCCATTCGACGCCCTCTTCAAGGCAGACGCTATTCGGAGCCTTGCAGTAAGCGGCGCACATGCTGTCCAGATCATCATAGACAAATCCGAAAGCCGGAGCATAAACGACAGCGGTCACATTCAGACCGTCTTTTTTCAGCGGCTTAAACAGATCGCGCAGCGCCGGCCAGCACGGAATGCCTTCAAACAGGATGCGGTATTTTTCCTCAAACGGTGCCGTGGATTTTCCTTCCTGACGATATTTCTCCAAGTCGATCGCCAGCTGATCAAAGGCGGCTGCCGTCTCTTTTTTCGCGCGCGCCGTCACGATATCCGCCATATGGTTGAACAGATCGAATCCGGACATCGGCGATGGCTGATACTGCTGGAAGTCGCAGACCTTCAGCCAAGATTTCGAGGTGCGGTTGGCGTTCGCACACACCTCTTCAAACTTCTTCTCGTCGAATTTCTTGCCAGAAATCTTTTCCAATTGTGCAATCGCATCTTCGAACTGCGCACGAATATACGCGATGTTTTCATCGGAAACACCCAGCTCATCCCGATACGGAATGTCGATCATAATCAGCGGAATGTTATGCATGCGCGCAATGTTCTCATACCATTTGGTCATGCAGTTACAGATGTTGTTGCAGCACAGGACGAAATCCGGAGGCGGAACACGGCGGCTTTCGTTCGTCGTCTCCACGCCCGCCGAGCAGGCAAGGCTAATCCGCGCATAGCCGCAAATATCATTGTCATATCCCATGTCCTCCGCTTCCTGGCACATGCGCTCACCATCATGACGAGCGGCGATGCCGGCAGCCTGATTTTCTGGATACACAACGGCTAAATCAAACGCCTCAGCCAATTCGCACGGAAATTTCGAGGAGGACCAACCCACCGGCCGGCCCGCATTATGCGCATCCCATGCCGCCTGATACACATCGGTAACGATCTGATTGAGCATCTTGACGCCCGGAAGAACTTCTTTTTTCTTTTTCGGCGGAGCGGCCTGTTCTGCCGGCTGCTTCGTTTCCATATTCTCGCTCACTCATTGCTCCTTTCAATCCCCGAAAGGGGGACAGCCCTCCTAGAGGGCGTGCCTTATTTCTTCAGATTGTCAAAATCGCGGATAATGCGCGGGGTCAACATCTGATGCACCGGTGCGATCGACCGCGGATTCTGGTAGTAGCTCTCTGTGAAAGCCTGAATATACGGACGAAGGGCGGTCATGTTGACCACTTCATCGATCAGACCCAGCTTCGCGCAATACTGCGGAGTGGATTTTTCCGTGTATTCTTCGATCAAAGCGTTCATCTTGTCGATGGTCGGCTGCAGATCGTTGCCCGCTTTCTGCTCTTTGACCAAACGGCGGCTGTACATTGCTGCCGCGGCCGTCTCTCCCGTCATGACGTTCATCTCCGTCGCTGCGGTACCCAAGGAGAAGACGTTGCTGCTATGCCCCTGCGGACCACCCATGACGTAATGCGCCGCAGCGGTGCCTTTGCGCAGCGTAATTTCCAAAGCGGGCATTTCCGCATCCTGAATCGAATAGATCAACGACTGACCCAGACCGAGCAGCTCAGCGCGCTCCGCATCATCGCCCACATCAATTCCCGTCGTATCCTGGATCCAGACGAGAGGAATGCGGTCACGCTTGCAGAGGGTCACAAATTCATTCATTTTGATGAGCCCCTGGCGATACAGCTTTCCGCCGATTCCCACAGAGCCCTGCTTGTATTCAGGATAATTCATCAGAAGACCCTGATTGTTCGTCACCACGCCAACGAGAAGGCCGTTGACCTTCGCCAGACCGCAGATGATTTCCGGACCATACGTTTTTTTGTATTCCATGAACTGCGATCCATCAAAGAGACGCCCGATCACTTCCTGCGGCTTATACTGGCGTTTTTTGTTCAGGGGGACGATGGAGTAGAGATCTTCCGAGGAGAACAGCGGTTCCATCGGATCATCGACGCGGAAGAACTGCGGATCATAAGCGGGCAGGAAGCCGACGTACTTACGGATTCCAGCCAAAACGCCATTTTCATCCGCATAGACTTCGCGGAAGAAGCCCGTCTCATTGTAATGAACCGGAACGGCTCCCGGCGGAGTCGAGGTATCCTTCTTGGTCGCTTCAATCAGCTGCTCTGCGCTTTCCTGATCCATGTAGCCCTTCGGATTCATCCCGCCGAGGATTCCCGCGCCGCCAACCGCCATGTTGGCGTCCTGATGCGCAATCAGGATCGTCGGGCTGATGGAGTGATATCCGCCGCCTGCCGGATTGGTTCCAAAGATGCCGACGATGACCGGAACGCCCAGCTGGTTCAGCTCGCTGTTGCGGTAGAACGGCGCACCGCCACCACGACGGTTTGCGTACACCAGATCCTGCTCATCCAGCTTCACGCCGGAGCAGTTCAGCACATACACCAGAGGAATGTGCAGCATCTTCGCGGTATCTGACGCGCGGATCAAGTTCTCCGACTGTCCCGGAACCCAAGCGCCAGCCAGCTTTTTGTTGTCCGAAGCCACGATCACCGTCCAGCGTCCGGCAATGCGTCCCAGTCCCTTTACGATTCCCGTCGAGCCGTTCTTGTTCCCCATGGGATTGTAGAGGCTGTTCAGGGGCAGAAAGATCTGATTGTCGACTAATGTAAGAATGCGTTCCCAAGCGGTCATCTGACCCATTTTATGGATGCCATCGTCCGACTTTCCCGCATTCGTTGCTTCCTGGACGCGGCGAAGCACATCCGCTTCAATGTCCTTAAGTTCCTTTTGGTTTTCTTCGTTCACCCGGTTCAGCGCGCTGCCGACGGTCGGCATCGTCTGAAAATATCCGGGCATGGAATACATGTATTCGCTCATTTTTCCTCCACTCAGGCTCGGCTTACTTCGTTTCCTTTTTCGGGACTTTGATGAAGACCTGACCCGGGTCGATCTCTTCGCGGATCACGCGGATGATCTCAGGGCTTGGACCTTCCATCAGCTCAGCACGGCTGAGGTCAATTTCAAATCCGGTGTTCTCCTGAATCATTTCCGGATTCGAATACGGATAGTAGTAGGCCAGGTACATTCTCTTCGTCGTTTCGTCAAACTTCATGATCCCCAGGTCAGTCACGACCATCTGAGGACCGCGGTCTTCCGGCAGACCGGCTTCCGCACGGGTGCCCGGACCCGTAACCCATCCCGGACTGGTCACGTAATCGATGTGTTCCGTAAAGCGGCGCTTTTGATGCTGCATCATGATCACCGTGTTCTGGTAGGTGGCGATTCCATTTGCTCCGCCGGATCCGGTAAAACGCGTCTTCGGCTGGCGGTAGTCGCCGATGGCCGTGGAGTTCACGTTGCCATACGGATCGATCTCCGCACCGCCGATAAAAGCAATCGCGTTCTCGAAACCGTGCAGATACATATTCGTCTCAAACCCGACAAAGCGAACGTTCGGCCACTGGACGGCGCAGTGAGACATAAAACGGCAATCGCCCACGCTGCGCGGCACCTCAATCGGATCGCAATCCATCAATCCACTCTCCACGATGAGGTGGCAGCTTGGCTGAACGACCGCTTTCGCCAACGCCCCGCCAATCAGCGGCAGACCGGTGCCCACCGTGACGATCATTTCTTCCTTAATACTCTTTGCAATGGCATACGCCTGCATTTCCTGCTTTGTATAATCCGTGTAATCGCTCATTGGAGTCCTCCCGGCTTATTTCACGTGCGTCGAGTAGCCCAGACCCGGCGTAACTCTCAGCTTCGCCAGACGGCTTCCGCCGATCTTGTCGAGCAGCTGATCATGATTTTCGACGCTGTAGATCCACTTTTCACAGTAATCCTTGAACGTCTCCGGTTTGTGCTCCGGATCATACGGAATATTCTTGCGCTCCATCGTCGCTTTTGCGTCTTCATCATCCAGATATTTGGATGCCTTGTCGTACTCGCGCAGAGCGTCCGGATCATCATCATAGTAATCGTAGCACTGCGCCGGCCATGCGCCGAACGGAGCCTCAACAACAGCGTCTACGCAGCCCTGGAAGATCTTCGGCAGGGACGGATCGCGGCGGATATACTCATTGCTGACCAGCTCTTCGCATGTGATGATGGTCTTGCGCGCTGCAATCGCGATATCAACATCATGAAATTCATCGCCAAGGATGATCGCCGTCCCGTCCGGGCTGGCCATCTGAACGTGAATAATCGCCAAATCCAGCTTCGGCACCGGAACAGCCACCACTTTTTCACCAGGGTGGAACGGGTTTTCCATCTCCACAAACTTCAGATCATCGACCTTCTCAAGTCCCTTGCGTACTTCTTCGCTCATGCCCCAATACTTCGTCAAGCCGCTCGCGCCCATAAAGCGGGTGGGAAGGAACGGAAGCCCAAGAGCCGCCGCATGAAGCTGAAGCATCAGCACATCCTGTGAATAATCCTCAAAAAGAAGCTCTCCCTTTTCGATCGCTGCACGGAAACGGCGGGAAACATTCGTAAATCCCGAATTCGCCGTGTAGCAATTGATGTACGCTTTGACGCGTCCTTCACCGATCAGCAAGTCCCAGTCACCGCCGCCCGGCCCCGGCCAGCCGATAAAATCTTTCTGCCCCTGGCGCAGGATTTCGTACACCGCCGCATATGGCTTTCGGTTCGTCGTGAAGCCGCTCAAAGCCAATACGTCGCCATCTTCGACGAATCGGCTGACCGCTTCTTTCATGGACATGACTTTGTCCGACATTCCACTCCTCCTTCATTATGATGCAAAGGTTTTGCCTTTCCATTCCTTCGATTTCATTGTACCGAAGGTTTCATATTCAGTCTATCACGATCGACAAAGAATGACAAAAATTTACTGATTAATTGACGCTTCGTCGACGAAGCGTCAATGTTGTGATTTCGCCATTTTTCTTAGATCACAAAAGCCCTATGCTTGCCCTTTTGTTGTTAACCTTGTATAATATTAGTTAACAGCGAACGGCTCATCCGGATGAAAATGGGAACCTCAAACGATGCCGGGAGGATTCGATGTCGCTAACGTTTCGCTGTTTCTTTCCCGAGCGACTCCCCCTCCATTTCTTCCTCTTAATATAAAGATGAACGGCACCTTCAAAACAATGTCTTCAAACGATGAATCGCACTCTGAACTTGTCCTGTAGGCACAGCGAATCGCATGACCCGCCGGAGCAAATGAAAGGAGAAGCACATGACACAGCAGGCTCGATCGGATTCTTCGATCCCGATCAAAAGCGACCCGAAGCGCACCACGCAGGAGCAAATTTTATTTCTGTTAAAAAATGCCCACGGGAAGCTTCTGAGCGGTCAGGAGCTGGCCGATGGCGCCGGAATCTCCCGCACGTCGGTCTGGAAGGCGGTACGCTCTCTCCAGAGCGCAGGACTGGAGATTGAATCGGTCCCCCGGCGCGGCTATCGCCTGCTCTCCCTAGCGTCTGCACCCAACGTCGCCACCCTTCGAACGCTTCTTCCGGCGGAGTGGACGAGCGCAGAGATTCGAATGGATGATGAAGTGCGATCCACCAATACCGAACTGAAAATGCTTCTCGATGCTCATGGAACCGACCGAGCCATTGTCCTGGCCAAGACGCAGACGGGCGGAAGGGGGCGCTATGGGCGTTCCTTCTTTTCTCCCGAGGGCGGATTGTACTTAAGCGTCGGATGGCGCCCCAAAAACGGAGCTGTCGCACGGCTGTTGACGATGGCCGCTGCCTTGGCGCTCCAACGATCCATTGCTGAAGAACTTGGAGCCGAATGCAGCATCCGCTGGATCAATGATCTGGAATGGAACCATCGGAAAGTCGCGGGAATCTTGACTGAAGGGGTGAGGAATTACGAATCTGGCACGCTGGATACGGTCGTTCTCGGCGTGGGACTGAATCTGTTTCCGCCAAAAAGCGGTTTTCCCGGCACGCTGGAGCAAACCGCCAGCACCTTATTCAGCGCCCCGTGCGAGATCGACATGAACCGTCTGATCGCCTTGTTCCTTCAGCTCCTCATGCAATACTGCGCGTTGCCAACAGCCGACTTGCTGGCGGCCTACCGTCCTCTCTGCTCCACCCTCGGCCACGAAATTACCGTGTCGGCCAATGGCGCACTGATTTCCGGAAAAGCCGTCGATATCGATGCGCGCGGCGCCCTGCTGCTGGAAGATTCTGCGGGGGCGCTCCGGCATCTTTGCCATGGCACGTTGCACCCGACAAAATCCAAAGCGCGCCAATAAACCCCATACATCGCGGATCGAATCGGATCCATGATGGAACGAGATTGAACCTTACTGATTAGATTCGAGGAGCTAATTATTCGAGGATCTAATTAAAGGAACGAATTAAAATTAGAGGATCTCGATTGATTGAAAGATCTAGAGATCTACTGAAAGGAAAATTGCTCATGAATGCACGTCGATTGACTCGTATTGCTATGTTCTCCGCACTCGCTGTGGTTTCTGCCCTCATTCGGATTCCCATTGGCCCCGTCCCCATCACCTTGCAGACGCTGATTGTCCTGCTGTCCGGATTCTTCCTTCCGCCTCTCGATGCGGCAGCCTCCATGCTGGTGCTGCTCCTGATTCGTTTTCTGATGGATGGTCCGGCGCTCCTGCTTTCGCCCTCATTTGGCTTCCTTCCCGGATTTATCCTCGCCGCAGGAGTCGGGTCGCTCCTGTTCCGCCAGCTCCAGAAAAAGCCGAACGCCTGGGGACAAACGGGGATTTTCCTCTTGATGAGCCTTCTCCCCTACGCCACCGGGCTCCCTTATATGGCCTATATTTTGAATGGGGTCAACGGCGCCAACATGGGGCTCATTCCCCTTCTTCAAGCGGGCTTCTTCCCATTTTTGATCGGCGACCTGATCAAAGCCGCCATCGCATGGACCATCATCCGGCTTTTACCGGCGAAGCTCCAGCCCTGAAATCCAGCCATGCCGTTCTTTGCATGGCTGTTTGTGACCACCGCCGCAGATCGGTCATGCTTGGCGACTATACCTGCTCATCTGATTAGACGAATTTTCCTGCTCTCTTTTTCCTCCCTCATTCTCCGGAATGAAACAACGTTTTCCCTTGAAAAATAGCCATTGTTTCATCTTTTTTTGTTGACAATCCCATGCTCCTCTGTTAGTTTTTTATAAATTACTTTTTTGTAATTATTCGGCTGGCGGAATTGGCCGCCAGTTTTCCCTTCACCGGTGCATTCCAGCGTCGTTCGAGTTCTGTTTTCGATCTGGCGTGCCCGTGAGAACCCATTAAAGGAGCGCAAGATGAAGCGATTTTTGGGACTGATGTTGGTCTTCCTGTTCATCGTCACTGCCTGCGGCAATAATGCCAGCCAGGATTCGAACGCCGCGAATAGCGGATCCGAGGGAGATACCATTAAAATCGCCTTCATCGGAAATACAACGGGCGATTATCAGCAATATGGCATTCCGGTTTACAACGCTTCGAAACTTTATTTCGATCAGCTCAATGAAAAAGGCGGCATCAACGGAAAAAAGGTGGAGTACCTGGAATATGACGATAAGGGAGACGGTGCCCAGGCGGTCACGCTGTACGAAAAAGCAAAGTCGGATGGCGCCACCGTGGTTCTTGGCTCGGTCATGACGGCTCCGACCATTGCTCTGGCGGATGCGACGCTGGATGATAATTTCCCGCAGGTGACGGCCTCCGCTACGGCGCCCGGTGTCACCATTGTGGACCCGGATGCGGAAACGTTGGAAACGCGCCCGAACGTGTTCCGTTCTTGCTTTACGGATCCGTACCAGGGTGAAAAGATGGCGCACTATGCGGTGGAAAAGCTGGGAGCGAAAACGGCTGCCGTCTTTTTTGAAACCGGCAATGATTATTCGGAAGGGTTGAAGGATGCCTTCCTTAAGACAGCGAAAGAGCTGGGTCTTGAGGTCGTCGCGAATGAAGCGTATGCGACCGGAGATAAAGATTTCAACGCCCAGATGACCAATATTGCCTCGGCCAACCCGGATGTCGTCTTCCTTCCGATTTATTACAGCGAAGCCGGTCTGGCCATCAAAACCGGCCGCGAAAAAGGCTACACGGGACAGTTCATGGGCGGAGATGGATTCGGCTCCGTGAGCGGCTACGCGAATGCGGAAGATCTGGAAGGAACCGTCTACTGCTCTGGTTACGCAAAGGGAACCGACAGCGTCAAGCAGTTTGAGGCAGACTATGAAAAAGCCTATGGAGAGCCTGTTCCGAATATGTTTGCGCCGCTGGCTTATGATGCGGCAATGCTCGTTGAACATGGCGTAAAAGCCGCGGAGGAACAAGGGCTGAAACCGCAAAGCGATGCCTACTATCAGGCGGTGATCGATGCCATTGCTTCCGCAAAGGAGCTCAAGGGCATCACGGGAACCTACCGCTTTGATGAGCAGCACAATCCGATCAAAGAGGCCGCCATCATGGAACTCAAAGGTGGCGAAGAGGTCTTCAAAGAAATGTACTAATTGAACTCCTTTCTTTCAATAGATGGGATCAACGCACACATGACGGTACGAAAGAGACGCTGAATTCCCGGCGTCTCTTTTGTCTACATCTAGAGAAATCAAAGGAGATCGAAGGAGAAATCATGGATTTATCACTTCTCGTTGAACAATTGGTCAACGGCCTCCAAACAGGATCCATCTACGCGCTCGTCGCTCTGGGCTACTCCATGGTCTATGGAATTATTTTATTGTTGAATTTTGCCCATGGTGATGTCATCATGATCGGCGCTTATGCCCTGTTTTACGGCCTCGTCCAATTTCACCTGCATCCGATTGCGGCTGCCGCCCTTGCCATTTTGGCTTCCACCCTGCTCGGCTTGGCGATTCAACGCATCGCCTACCGTCCTCTGCTCAATGCGCCCCGCCTTTCGCTGCTGATTACCGCGATCGGCATGAGCTTTCTTCTCCAAAACGGCGCACAGATCGCCTTTGGTGCCAATGCGAAAAGTTTGGATCCGATCGTGCGCGGATCAATCGCCTTGGGGCAGGCCAACATCAGCTACACGGCGATCCTGACGCTGATCGTCTCCATCGCCAGCATGGTGGTGCTGACGCTCTTGGTGAATCGCACGCGCCGCGGAAAAGCAATGCGTGCCGTCTCTGAAGATCTGGATGCCGCCCAGCTGATGGGCATCGATGCGAACCGCACCATCGCCTTCACCTTTGCCATTGGCTCCGCACTGGCGGGCATCGGCGCTGTGCTTTATGTCAGCACCTATCCTCAAGTCTCTCCAACCATGGGATCCATGCTGGGTCTCAAGGCGTTCGTCGCCGCGGTGCTCGGCGGCATCGGCTCCATCCCCGGAGCCATGACCGGGGGGCTTTTGATTGGGCTGCTGGAAGTCATCGCCGCAGCCATTGGTCTGTCAACATGGAAAGATGCCGTCGTCTTTACGATTCTGATTCTTGTTCTTCTGTTCAAACCCGATGGCATCATGGGCGTGACACGCCGCGAGAAAGTGTGAGGGAAGCCATGTCTGAACAACGGATTAAAATGCCCATGCGCTATCTCATCAACACGGTGCTTGTCGTCCTCCTCGGCGCGGTTCTGGTCGGAATGGTCAGCCTCGGCATCCTGGACAGCTATTGGGAGGGGATTCTGATCGTCGTCGGCATCAACATCATTCTTGCCACTTCACTGAACATCCCCGTCGGCTATCTCGGTCAGCTTCCTCTGGGTCATGCGGGATTTATGGCCATCGGAGCCTATACTGCCGGAATTTTCCTCCGCCAGAACGGCATTGCCAAGCTGCTCCGCTCCGGCCTGACACCGATGGGCATCGTCTATCTGATTTTGGGCTTGCTGATGGCGGCCGTGTTTACCGGCTTTATCGGCTTCCTGATCGGTATTCCTGCTCTGCGGCTGCATGGCGATTACCTGGCCATCATCACCCTCGGCTTTGGGGAGATTATCCGCGTGGTGCTCACGAACATCGATGATGCCATCGGCATCAATCTGACCTACGGCGCTGCCGGATTAAAACGCATCCCGAAATTCACCTCGCTGATGCTCGTCTATCTCTGCGTCGTTCTGACGATCTTTCTGATTCATGTGTTCATGAAATCGCGCCATGGGCGGGCCGTCTTGTCCATTCGTGAAAATGAGATCGCAGCGGAAAGCGTGGGCATCAATACCACTTTCTACAAAACCTATGCGTTCTCCTTTTCCGCAGCACTGGCCGGTCTGGCGGGCGCTCTCTATGCGGGCTACCTGGGCTCCCTGTATCCGGCCAGCTTTAACTTCATGAAGTCCATCGAAGTGCTGGTCATGGTCGTGCTGGGCGGAATGGGCTCGATGCTGGGCTCGATACTCTCTGCATCCCTCTACACCATTCTGCAGGAGCTTTTGCGTAGCTTTGAAAGCTACCGCATGGTGGCCTTTGCTCTGCTTCTCATCCTGATGATGATCTTCCGTCCGAAAGGTCTTTTGGGCGACTACGATTTCTCTCTGAGCCGCCTGCTGGAAAAAGTGTTTTACCGCGGAAGCGGATCGTCCGAACCTGAGCAAGCTCTGAAGTCCAAATCCAATCAAACTCCGGCGCCCGAACCCAATCAAGCTCTGAAGTCCGAACCCAATCAAGCTCCGCAACCCGAACCGGCTCAGCCCCTAAAATCTGAGCCTGAGCAGACCACGAAAGGAGGGGAATAATGAAACCATTCTCTTCTGACCAACATGGAGCGCATCCTGCGACGGAGTCCCGGCGCGCCCGTTTTGCACGCCGCCCGGAGACCAAATATGTTCCTGAGCCCAGCCGGAACATGCTCCCGGAACGTGATGTCGCAAGCGAACCCATTTTGGAATGCCGCCATCTAGGCATTGATTTCGGCGGACTCACGGCCGTGGACAATTTCGATATCGCCATCGGCCGCACGGAAATCGCTGGTCTGATCGGCCCGAATGGTGCG
>JAEXBN010000004.1 GCA_023394045.1 Bacillota bacterium
CGATCTCGTTCGACTTGCATGTGTTATGCACGCCGCCAGCGTTTATCCTGAGCCAGGATCAAACTCTCAAAAAAATTTAGAGAGTCACGATCATGACTCGATGTTTTGAATTATTAAACTCAAAGTTTATTGATTGATTCAATTGTTTCGGTTCGCGTCGCTCGAGGCGACTAGAATAGTTTAGCATCGCAAGTTTCTTTTGTCAAACAAATTTTGATTTATTTTTTCTCCATTTGTTCTCCGCTCACTTACGAAGCCCATATATGATACTGAATCTGCCTTCCACCGTCAATAGCAATTTACATTTTTTTAATGCCAAAGTGTATCCGTATTTACAGTATGGTGAAACAGCCGTTCCGCGCGCTCTCGTGTCTCATTTTGAGCCAGGATCCACATGAGTTTCGTCACCGCCGAAGGCAGCGTCATATCATAGGCTTCCCAGAGATCCAATTCCTCTTTCGCGCGCTTCCCCACGGCATAGATCGACATATCGCTTCCTTCGTAAGGAACCTGCGTCGTCATGACGATGATATGCCCTTCATCAATCAGGCGTTCAACGGTCTCCATCATGCTTCCGCTTTGATAATTCGGAAGACCGCCGACTCCAAAGGATTCAATAATCAGCGCCTTATATTGCGCCCCAATCGTATAGAGCGTTTCGGCGCGCAGCATCGGAATCAATTTGATCAACCCAACCGACGGATCCATCGCATGGCTAAAAAGCACCGGATGGGTGCTCGCTTCCTTATCATCAATATAATAGAAAAGATGCCGGTCTTGAATCGACGCCACCAGCGGATAATTCACGCTCACGAAGGCGTTGTAACTCTTGGTGCGCTCCTTCTGAATCCTCGTGCCCCGGATGACGCTCCCCTGAAAAACCAGGTGGACATCATGAGCGCGCGGATCGGCGGCAAACCGGAGAGAATCCATCAAATTGGTTCTGGCGTCGGTATTATCCAAGTTGATCGGCTTTTGCGCACCCGTCATGACAATGGGTTTTGAAGAATGCTGAATCAGATAAGATAAAGCCGCCGCCGTATACGCCATCGTATCCGTCCCGTGGCAAAGCACAAAACCATCAAAGTCTTCATAATGATCTTCAATCGCGCGCGCGATCGCTAACCAGTGATCCGATTCCATATTCGTCGAATCGATATTGAATAGCTGCAACGGCGTAATATCATATTCTGAAGCAGCGTCTTTTACATAATCCAGCATCTCCGACGCGTCGATGGACGGCGTCAGGCCATCCGGAGTCGACACGGAAGCTATCGTCCCGCCCGTGCCGATGAGCAAAATCTTCTTCATTTCCCAGCTCCTCAACGCTCTGATGGCGAGGCGGCTCGTTTCTTGGTTTTCTTCTTCTTGAGCAATTTCAGCCGGAAAAACTCTTCCCTTTCTTTTTCTTCCAGAGCCTGAGAAATATCCGTCTTGAACCGTTTGTATTTTGGAATCTGGACTTTGTCCAGAGCGTTGGCGCGCTTTTGGGTTTTCAGCATCTCCCGCTCCAAACGCACCGCCGCATCCGACACCGCCGCATATTCCAGCAAAACCATTTTGAACGCCTGCATGGAGTCGCGTGCAAAATCAAGCGTAATATGAACCGCCTCGAATTCCGCTTCTTCCATCTCGCCATGGTGAAAGCGCACCACATCCACTCCCATATAGGAGCGATGCTGCACAGAGACCTCATGATCGACCGGCATTCCTGCGGCAATGGCCTCAATCTGATGATGCCCAAGAGCGACAGTCGCGTGGGAGAGCTGATGTTCCAGACGGGAAAGGATGTTTCCCATCTCTTCCTCCAGCTCCGCAAGCCGGCGCTTCTCTTTATTGGCTGCTCGCAATAAAACCACGCGCTTTTTGTCCAATAACGTGTAGCTTGATTCCATGAGTGCGAGCATGGACTCCACTTTCATTAAGTTGGCTTTTGTCGGTGTGATTTTATAGACCGCCATGAATTCACCGCTTCATATATTTCTTTTTCATCTCAGGGCTGACCTGCGTCAACTCACTATCAGGGAGAAGGCTCATCACTTCCCAGCCCAAATCCAGCGTTTCCTCAATGGAGCGGTTTTCTGTAAACTCCTGCTGAAGAAAACGCGTCTCAAAGGCTTCTCCAAAGGCGAGAATCTGGCGGTCGGTTTCCGACAAATCATCTTCTCCGATAATTTGCGCCAAATTGCGCACTTCCTGCACTTGTGCATAGGAGGCATAAATCTGGCGCATCACATCGGCATGATCCCCACGCGTAAAGCCCTCGCCGATACCATCCTTCATCAAACGGGACAAACTGGGAAGAATATCGATTGAGGGGTAGATGTTCCGACGGGACAATTCACGCGAAAGCACGATCTGCCCCTCCGTAATGTACCCGGTCAGATCCGGAATCGGATGAGTGATATCATCATTCGGCATGGTCAGGATCGGAATCAGCGTAATGGATCCCACCCCATTTCTTAAGATGCCGGCGCGCTCATACATAGCGGCAAGATCCGAATAGAGATAACCAGGAAATCCCTTACGACTGGGAACCTCTTCGCGAAGGTTGGAAATTTCGCGCAGCGCCTCCGCATAGCTGGTAATATCCGTCAGGATCACCAAAACGTGTTTATGCGCTTCAAACGCAAGATACTCCGCCGCGGTCAACGCACATTTCGGCGTAATCAATCGCTCCATGACCGGATCATCCGCCAGGTTCATGTAGCTGACCACTTTATCCTGCACGCCTGCCGCGCGGAAGGTGTCTTCAAAGAAATCTGCCTCATCCTTTTGCACGCCGATGGCGCCAAAGACAAAGCAAAAATCATCATCCGTGTTTCGAATTTGAGCCTGACGAATGATCTGCGCCGCAATGCGGTCATGATCCAAACCCGATCCCGAGAAAATCGGAAGTTTTTGTCCGCGTATGATGGTCATCAAACCGTCGATCGCCGAAATGCCCGTCTGAATAAAATTCTTGGGATACTCGCGCGACACCGGATTCATCGCCGAACCATTGATGTTATACAGCTGGTCAGCAAAGACCTCGCCGCCGCCATCAATCGGACGACCCACGCCATCAAAAACACGCCCCAGAATGGTCTCATTCAGCGGCAGCGAAAACGGCCGCCCCTCGAACTGGATCACCGAATTATCGACGGTCATTCCCGTGGTATCGCCGAAAACCTGAACGGTCGCTTTTTCTTCGTCGATCGCCATCACCTGCCCGGTCAATGTTTTTCCTGGCGCCTCGATGGAGACGATCTCTCCGTATCCCACTCGCTCAACATTTTTGACCGTCAGAATCGCACTTTCCAGGTGGTCCAGCTTAATATATTCCGTACGCATTATGCCTCCTCCCCGGTCTGTGCCGTCTCAGAAACAAGAGATTCTGATGCGCCTTGCTCCTTTGAGACCTGGTCTTCATCCTCGGATTCACTGTACTGCAAGACCAACGCATCATAATGCGCTGTGATCTTCTCCTCCAGCTCATCCAAGCCATCAAAATCCTCATTGGCGATATTGTATTTCATCATGGTCACTTCGTTGTAGAGTTCCGGATCCGCCACCACGGACAGCGGTGCGTGAAGCGCCACCAGTTCCTTGCTGCGTTCATACAAGCGATCGACGATCTGAAGCATCCGCACCTGTTTACGGAGCGGAACATATGCATCGTTCTCGTGGAACGAATTTTGCTGGAGGTACCCGATCCGGATCACACGCGCCACCTCAAGAATCAGGCGCTGATCGTCCGGAAGCACATCCGCGCCCACCAGAGAAACGATGTCGTTCAGCTTGCTTTCTTCCATAAGAAGCGTGACCATTTTCCCTCGAAGCGCCATGACATCCACATCCGTCTGATCGATATAATCATCCTTCAGCAGATCGGTATAGCCCGAATAGCTCTCCATCCAGTTGATGGCGGGATAATGGCGCGAATACGCCAGCTCCTTGTCCAGCCCCAAGAAGGTTTTGACATAGCGTTTCGTCGCTTCAGTGACCGGCTCAGAAAAATCGCCGCCCGCCGGAGAAACCGCTCCGATCAGCGTGACAGAACCCGCTGAATGGTTCAAGTTTTCCGAGCGGCCGGCACGCTCGTAGAATTGCGCAATTCGTGAGGAAAGGTACGCCGGATATCCTTCTTCCGCCGGCATCTCCTCCAATCGGCCGGAAATTTCACGCAGTGCCTCCGCCCATCGTGAGGTGGAATCCGCCATCAGCGCCACATGGTATCCCATATCGCGATAATACTCCGCCATGGTGATCCCCGTGTAAATCGACGCCTCGCGCGCAGCAACCGGCATATTCGATGTGTTTGCGATCAAAATCGTCCGCTTCATCAGGTTTTCGCCGGTATTCGGATCGATCAGGGTCGGGAAGGAATCCAACACATCCGTCATCTCGTTGCCGCGTTCCCCGCATCCGATATAAACGATGACTTGTGCATCGCAATATTTCGCAATCTGATGCTGAAGCATCGTTTTTCCAGTTCCAAAGCCTCCCGGGATCGCCACGGTTCCACCTTTGGCAATTGGGAAAAATACATCCAGCACACGCTGTCCGGTCACCAGAAGATCCTTGGTCGCCATGCGCGTTTTTACCGGGCGGGGACGGCGAACCGGCCATTCCTGATACATCTTCAGCTCATGTTGGGTGCCATACGCATCTTCGACGACCGCCAGAACATCTTCCAAACGGTAGGAGCCATTTTCAACCACTGAAACGACGGTTCCCTCTGCTCCCTCCGGAACCAAACAACGATGCTCAATCAGCGTCGTTTCCTGTGTGGTGGCAAAAACGGTTCCTGCGGTCACCGTATCGCCCACCTTCACCTTCATGGCCATTTCCCACAATTTTTCTTCATCCAATGAAGAAACGCGAATCCCTGTCGGCATAAAACTTCCATGCTCTTCTTGGATCCGTTCAAGCGGGCGCTCAATGCCATCGAACATGTTGCTCAAAAGCCCCGGCCCCAGCCGCACAGACAAAGGACTGCCCGTCGAAAAGATGGGCTCTCCGACCTGAAGTCCTTCCGTCTGCTCATAAACTTGGATGACCGCCTCACGATCCTGCAGAGAAATAATTTCACCCAGACGATGATCTTCACCGACTTCCACCATCTCGTGAACACCAAATCCGTTCATAGCACGCCCGCGAATCACCGGACCATTGATTGATGAAATGACTCCCGTATGTTTTTCAGTCATTCCTCCCTCCTTCCGGCTGCTGAACATTCGTTGCCGCTGCTGCACCCTGATCCGCTCCGCCATCATGCAGCGCACCATGGCGAAGCCAATGATTCAGCGCGCGTCCAATTTCATACGCGTGATCCTGCATCAAATGGCGAAAGGTATGGCGTGCGCGCCGCGTCTGATCCGCATTCACCAACAAAAATCCTCCGATTTCCACGGGAGACATCTCATGAATGATGACATCTGCGCCGCAGACTTCCCGCGCAATGTCCGCGTCCTGAGGCAGCACGTAAACTTCATCGCCGCCATGCGACTGAAATGCCGCGCTGAGATGTTTCCGAAGCCAGTCCTGATATTCTTCTGTTCCCACAAATTGCTGAAATTTCTGGCGGATGGTTTCGGTCAAGGCATCAAAGCATTTACGCTGAGTTTCAAGAAAAATACGCTGATTTTCCTGTTTGCGCACCGCAAGGCGCTCATTCGCTTCACGGCGTGCGCGTTCCACATGCTGATGAATATAATCCCTTTCATCACGCGCCAGTTTATTTTTTCGCTGAGTAATCAGCTTTGTATTTTGTTCCGTCGAAGCATGCAGCTTTTGTTCTGAGATCTGCTTCTCTTCGGACCAGATCATATTGCGGAACAAAACCACCTTGCTTTGCAATTCAACCATGGCGTCTCCTCATCTCGTTTAATGGCAATACCACGACCAGCGGCATCGAATGCGTCTGATGAAACATGTCCACTTCCTTCGTCAACGCCCCTGCGACATCATCGGTCACGGTGATGAGCGCCAGATCCTTCATCCGGATGGCGTCCTCCCATGCCGATTGCGCGTTCTGCGTGGCGTTGACCTCTTTTGTGAGCATACCGCTCATCCGCGCTCCGATCGCCAAATCATGATCGCCCGTAATGAGCATCATCTGCATCATTGCCTCAGCCAATCTGACCCAGGATCATGATGGAGATGATGAGTCCGTAAATCGCGATTCCTTCTGCCAGGCCGACGAAAATGAGGGTTTTACCAAGGATGGACTGATCTTCTGATACCGCTCCCAGCGCTGCGGATCCGCAGGCGCCCACGGCGATTCCGGTTCCAATCGTCGCCATTCCTGTGGAAAGCGCTGCACCGAGATAGGCTAATCCTGCCGCGCTCCCCATGGCTGCTCCAGCAGCAAAGGAGTGCGACGGGACGAACAGAATCACCGCCATCAGCAGGCAGGGAACAAAAGCGGTCAAATTGAGGCGAAGAGCTTTGCGGATCTTCGCTTTCGAAGGATCCGTATTGCGGTAGATCAGATAAATGCCTGACGAAATGGTCAGAATAACGATGAGGGTCGACAGAGTCAGAATGTAGTGCATGATATGCTCCTTCAATTAGCGGTTCGTTAATGATTGCTTGGTGTCCATGAATGGAACGCCATTGCCAACATAGTATTTCCCAAACAGTTCATAATATTCCAGACGCAGGCTCTGAATGAACACGATCAGTCCCTCCAGCCCGATGATCACAATGTTGCCTAAAATCAACATCACGATGTTGCCTGCGCCGCCGATCATGGCTCCCATCGTAGAGAACGCCATGAACAAACCAACGTGATTGATCGCAAAAGCGCCCACACGAATAAAGGATAGCGCTCCTGAAAAGATGGAGATGACGGTTTCCAGCAAAGAAAATCCCGTTTCCACGTAGTAGTCTCCAGCATGATTCCCTAAAAGCGGCCGCTTGCCGCGAATCAGATTCGTCAGCGGCTTCTGGAAAAGCAGCCCGACCAAGCAGAGCAGAATCAACGCAATGAGCATCGTATCGGGAAACACGGGCATCACGGCCATATTGACCACGAGCAAAATCATGCTCAGATAGAGCACAAACCCGGCCACGCCTTCTTTACCAAACCATGCTTCCTGATATTCTCCCATCCGCAGCTTGTTGATAATTCCAAATACGTAGGCAACCGAAGACAGCAGAATGCCAAAGGCAATCGCGGAGATCAGCACGACGTTGATATTTTCAAACGGACGGATCAGCAGCGCCGGAATCACATGCTCCAAACCGAAAACCGAGCCATACGCCAGTCCGAAAATCATCGAGCTCAATCCCATGCGCAAAACCACGCCTCCAAGATTGGGATGCCTCTTTTTCTGCAAAAGGATTCCCAGCAAGGCAAAAACCGCGCCCTGACCCAAATCCCCGAACATGGCGCCAAACAGCACCACATAGGTCAATGCAAAAAATCCGGTGGGATCCAGCTCGGCATAATTCGGCGTTCCGTACATCTTCACCATCGCCTCAAAAGGGCGGACTAAACGGTTATTGCTCAGCCGCGTCGGCGCCGTTCCGGAAACATCCTCTTTATCCAGAAATTGCACGAGAGTATCATCGAACGATTCCGCCGTCCTTCTAAAAGCCTTCTCATCCGAAGCGCTCACCCAGCCTGCCAGATAAAAATAGTCGCGGCCGCGCGCCAAATACGTTTTGGCCTTGGATACGGCATCATCGAGGGCAATGGCATAATAGTAGCCCTCAAGATCCTTCCTGTGGCGGGAGATGCGCTCCTGTTTCTCCCATTCCATCCGCGCAAGATCTTTCTCACGCTTCTCCATCACTTCTTCAATGGAGCGGATGCTCTCCGCATTGGTGGCCTGCTCCGGAAACGTCGGCTCCAGCCGCTTCCAGTTCAAGCTCTCCTCCAAACGCCGAATTTCATTTTCCACTTTATTCGGGTAGATCATCAGATACAATTCTTCCCCACCCTGCTGCCCAAGGTGCAAAATGGCTGCCGGGATGCGCTGATATCCTCCACGAATAGCATGGCGTCCCATCTCGTTCAACGTTCCATACTCAACCTTGAAGTTTTCAAGATTTCGGAGATCTTCATGTTCAATATCATTCGCGGTCAGGATCTTCATGATCTGAAGATTCATCTCGCATTGGCGCTGCTCCGCACGCTGACGCTCCATTTCTTCATCTAGGCTCATCAAGCCCGCCAGAACTGCTTCCTGCTCCGGTGTCGGCTGTGTCGTCAAGGACGCGCGATCAAAGATATTTCCCATGTCGCGCTCATGCGCCTGCAGGTAGCCAAGCACGGCGTTGCGCCGATATCCTGTGCGGTTTTCTTTTTCAAAGTAGCGAACCGTAGAAACATCCACTGTCTTTGCCATATTCTTTTCCGTTACCGGAATCGAAAAGGCATAATGTTCGATCATCTTCTCCGCATCGACTAGATGAATCCCGCCGGTTTGAAACATGGAGACAATTACATCGGTTAATTGACTCAATGGCGCTACCAGCTGCATCATCTTCATCTTTTTAATGGCCAACATCCACCTCCTACTGATGTGTCTTCTCAACAAGATAAGGTAGAATCTGTTCTTTACTCATTCCCAGATTCTTTGCCTCCAGAACGCGGCGAACCTCTGCCACTCTGGCGCTAAGCATGATCGTAAAACAAATTGTTGCCACGAGTCCGTTGGTCGTTCGACGAAAAACATGACGACAATGATCAAACAGAATCCTTTGAATCGTGATCGGCATGTACGGCATCTCTGTTCCGTCCTGCTCCGGAAGCGCCTTGTAGTGGCTGGTTCTCAGCCAGTCGACCAGAGCGGATAAATCATTCCCGATCAAACGCTGCAGGGTCTCCCCAATCACGTATTTCCCACCTTCCACCATCTGCACCGGCAGGTAATCGTTCTGCGACGGCTCAAACTGTTTCACATGATAGATCCACTGAATATTGCGCAAATCAATGCGCATCCCGATCAGATCCTTCAGCTCCCGAGCCGTCGAGCGGTTCATCGCACGCGTCTCCCGCAACAACTGATGAAAATACCACCGATCCATATTGATATTCAATACGTTCAGATCCATCGTTTCAGCGGAAACGCCGCTCGCCAAAAACGGCTCAAGCACGCGAAAATAGGGCAGATCGCTCAGTGTCGCCAGATATTCCTCAATGGTGATCGACTCATCCAGCGGAAGATGCAGCCGCTCCGTATATACGCTGTGGAAAACGAAAGGGAGCTGCTCTGCGCGTTCTCCTCGCTGTAAAAGCTGCAAAAAACGGCGCAGCTCAATCATTTCGCCCGAAACCAGATAGGTCTCATAAAAGCGGCGTTCCTTTTCCCCCAGAAAATGAAGCAGCTCCCGCGATTTCATGCGAAACCATTTTTCAATGACGCGCTCCGCTGCCCCCACATCATCAAATGATTCTGTCGCCTGACCAAGAATCTTCCGGATTTGATTCAGCTCTCCATCTGTATCTGGTTCTTCCAGAATCTCATCCAACTGCGCCGCATCTAGGAATTCTCCGAAACGGCCGCGCAATTTCGTGACAAGCGCCTCATCAGATGCCATCGCTATCTCTCAACCTTTCAAACCACTCCTGCGCCACTTCTTCACGATGCGCATCAAAAAAGCGCCAGAAATCCGCAATCTGTTCCTGCGAAATCGTCCTCAAGGCGCTCTCTTCTGCTTTTCGATTCTCTTCAATGG
>JAEXBN010000037.1 GCA_023394045.1 Bacillota bacterium
TGTTAGAATGAAATGAATCCATAGCCCCTCCTTGTAGATGTTTTGTGGTGAAATCATTCTAACAAGAAGTCGAGCTATGGATTATTTATTTAGCAAGGGTGTCCAAGTTCATTTTACAATTAGCCTCATTTTTTCCTCCTCATCACACGTTATCTCTCGCATCAATCAAAATTTATGGCCGATTGTGCAATCAAGTGGAACATGTCACGTGAAAAATTCATACAGCCTATCTTTAGGCAGAGCGAAGGCGAGTAGCACATTCAAGATGGCCATGATACCTTGTAGAGGAGCTGGACAGACCTTATCTTGATATCGCCTGATGAACGGTTCGACTGTTCATGTTCAACTTGTTATTGCATCTTTTGGAAAGCTCCAGTGATGATCTGGGAGAAGTTTACATCAAATAATTGCTATAGTCAACGTTATAAGAAAACATTAACAAATTTAAATATTAGACATTATCAGGCATATAGCGGCAAGAAAGAAACGTTGCCATAAAGAAAAGCGCGGTGTCGATGACTTTCCTGACCATCTGGCAGTGGCCTCGCCATCCGTGATGACAAAAAGCTCTTTACAAAGGGATCATTTGATTCATGCTGCCTTCGCAAAGAGCTTTTCCAATTTTACATTTCCAATTTTATGATTTTGTGCTACTGCTTTTCTGAATGGATGTGCCGGCGCTTTGCCGGTCAGCGATTTTTCTTTACGTGGGAATGGACGGGAGAATTTCATTCGTCCATCTCATTCGAATGGACGAGAAGCTGTGCGCATTCATCGACGTTTCCGCATCCGGTAGTCAAGATAATATCTCCTGGATGGACCGTTTCTTCCAGATAGGCACGCACATCTTCAAAGGTTTCTGTGTAAGTCGCTTTGTCCCCATTTTGTTCAATTTCACGGACTAAAATGGGGCTGGTGAATTCACCGGTATCTACTTCTCTCGCGACTTGAATCGCTGTGATGACCGATTCATCCGCATCGTGAAACGCCTTGCCGAAATCGTGCAGCAGCGTTTTCGTGCGGGAGATGGTATAGGGCTGAAACACGCAGATCAGCCGCTGTTTTTTGTGTTCCGCCAGGGCTGCGAGGGTCGCACGAATCTCTACGGGATGGTGACCGTAGTCGGTGAGCACGCGTGCGCCGTGGAAATCGCCGACATACTCCATGCGGCGATGCAAGGAACGATAGGCTTCGATTCCATCGTGAATGGTGGCGCGATCCACATGGAATAAATCGCAGGCGACGATGGCAGCGAGCGCATTATAAATATTAAAGCGTCCGATGATCCCAAGTTTCACCTCATCGCTGGCGCCATCCGGAAAATGAACGGTGAATGAAGGACGGCCGAGATCATCGAAGGAGACATCGCTGGCATAATAGTCGGCCGATGAATCTTTTGCAGAGTAGGTAATGGCAGTGCCTCCGACGTGTTCGGGAAGCGTCTGGCTGTTCGGATCATCGATGTTGATGACGCCAAAACCATCGGGAGCGATATTTTCCATGTAGGCTTCAAAGGTCTTCACAATATCGTCGAGGTCTTTATAGTAATCCAGATGATCCTCATCCACGTTTAAGACAATGGCCAGCTTGGGATAATAGTAGCGGATATTTCCTTTGTACTCACAGGCTTCAGCGAGGAAAAAGTCGTCATTTCCGGGCAAGACATTGCCTCCGATTTCATCCAGCGATCCGCCGAGCAAAATCGTTGGGGAAGCGGCGCGAATGAGAATATCCGCAATCATGGAGGTCGTGGTGGACTTGCCATGGGAGCCGGATACGGCGATGGATGCAGGATAGTTCTGCATCAACGCCCCAAGAAATTGACCGCGGGTGAGGCAGGGCTTGCGTGTGGCGATGGCGGCTTGAAGCTCTGGATTTGTCGGAAGGATCGCATCGGTATAGACAAAAAGCTCCTGATCCGTGATATTTTCCGCTCTCTGACCAATCATGACCGGAATCCCCACGCTTTGAAGATGGCGGACATATTTGTTTTCAATCACGTCGGAGCCGCTGACTTGGTAGCCTTTTTCATATAGAAGCTCGGCAATTCCGGACATGCTGACGCCGCCAATTCCGATAAAATGAACCTTGGAAATTTTATGATCATCCAGGTTAAACTGATACATGTGACCTCCTCACTGATTCGCTCCATTATTGTATCATAGTACCATGTTTTCCGATCTATGTTGGTTCTCTTCCAGGCATCGTGTATAATATTTGTGCAATTTTGCGCATTTTGAATCATTTTGCGCAACGTGATTTTGCGTATTTGCGTAGCGGTACATACTTGTATATGAGCGTATAGGGGAGGAGAGAACCATGACATCCATTTCCATATTGGCGTCATCCTTTTTTATGGAGGAACGTGCCCGGGGGAGAGAAAATTCTCTGCTGATTCTCGGACAAGAATCCGAAGATTTTTTGCGTGCCGCAGCAGCAGGCACGCCTTTTCATCTTTTGAAGGCTGGTGAAGCGTGGCCCGAAGATGAACTTTTACTGATCCAGGAAGCCGCGTGCGGGATGACGGAAGAGGTCTTGTTTCGCTTTGTGGCATCGGAACAAGAGGCGCTCGAAGATTATCGAGGGAAGATCGCCGCGATTCGTTTGCGTGGCGAGGCGCTTCAGCTGTTGAACGCTGAGCCTTTAGATGCCTTTGATCAGGCGCTGGAGCAATGGGAGCTGGGAGGCTTTCATAAAGAAAAGGATCCGGTGCTGGACGAATTGGTTCTCGATATTCCCGTGGTGGATTCGTATTTGACTCTTTCGTTAGCGGAAAAGCAGATTTCCCAGCAGATTTGTTACGATTGGATGGAGAAAGGAGTGCGCATCGACGAGCCGACGCTGGTTCGTATTGCTCCGCAGGTCACGCTGTCGGAAGGCGTTTGGATTCAGGGCCCGGCGCGGTTGATGGGCGCCACGTCGATTGGGCCGAACACACAAGTGATTGGCGCATCAATCATTGAAAACAGCTGGATTGGAGCACATGTTCGGATTCACACTTCGGTGCTGGAGGAGGCACTGATGGAAGATGGAAGCAATATCGGGCCCTATGGGCATCTCCGCCCAGGCGCCTCCATCGGGCCGAAGGTTCACATCGGAAACTTTGTTGAAGTGAAAAAAGCGCGCTTGGAAGAAGGAACCAAAGCGGGGCATCTGGCCTATATTGGGGATGCGACGGTCGGGAAAAATGTGAATATTTCCTGTGGGGTCATTTTCTGTAATTACGATGGAAAAAACAAATTTCATTCCACGGTGGGAGATGATGCCTTTTTGGGCTCCAATGCCAATCTTGTGGCTCCAGTGGAGATTGAGAGTGGAGGCTATGTCGCGGCAGGATCCACCATCACGAAGCCGGTTGGCGCGGGAGAGCTGGCGGTGGAACGGGCTGAGCAGAAAAATATTCCCGGATATGTCGACAAACGGAAGAAAAAAGGGTTACTCTAATAAAGTTAGTATGATCTAAAGTTGGTATGATCATAGCGCGATCAGATGAGCATGACCATTGATCTGAAACGACGATGGAAAAACGCACTTCAAGGGGGAAATGATGGAACGTCTGGGAATGAAAGTCTTTGCAGGAAACTCAAATAAACCGTTGGCGGAAGCCATTTGCAGAGAACTGGGATTGCCACTGGGAAAGATGAAGGTGGGTCGATTTGCGGATGGCGAAATCAATGTAAAAATTGATGAAACCGTGCGCGGATATGATGTGTTTCTGATTCAGCCCACATCCGAACCGGTAAACGATCATCTGATGGAAGCGCTGATCTGTGCGGATGCTTTTAAGCGTGCCTCCGTGAGCCATGTCAATCTGGTCATGCCTTACTATGGCTATGCGCGTCAGGATCGCAAAACGAGCGGACGCGAACCGATCACCGCAAAGCTGGTGGCAGACCTGCTTCAAACCTCTGGCGTGGATCGCGTGCTGACGGTGGACTTGCACGCTGGACAGATTCAGGGCTATTTTGATATTCCCGTGGATCATTTCCAGGCAGGAAGCCTTCTGGCGACGTATTTTGAGCCGATGGTCAGAGAAGCGCGCGATGAATGGATTGTGGTTTCGCCGGATCTCGGCGGAGTGACTCGTGCGCGCGCGTTCAGCCATCTGCTGGATCTTCCGATTTCGATCATTGAGAAGCATCGTCCGGAGGCCAATGTGTCGGAAGTCGTCGATATTATCGGCGATGTGAAGGATAAGCACTGCATCATCATTGATGATATTATCGACACGGCGGGAACCATCACCAACGCGGCGAACTTTTTGAGCGAACGTGGAGCCAAGGATGTGTATATTACAGCTTCTCATGCGCTCCTGTCCGGATCAGCCTGCGATAAAATTTTGAATTCCAGCGTGAAGAAGTGCGTGGTGACGGACACTGTTCTTTTGCCCCCGGAAAAAATGAATGAAAAGATGGAAGTTCTCTCCATTGCGCCGCTTCTGGCGGAGGCGATGCGCCGCATCTTTTCCTTTGAATCGGTCAGCGGATTATTTACGAAATGAGTACCAAACTGATTGTGGGTCTGGGAAACCCCGGACAAAAATACGAAGATACCCGGCACAATGTGGGATTTAACGTCGTGGATCGCTTTGCGGAACGTTTGGGCGTGCACGTGGATCTGCTTAAATGGGATGCTCTCGTCGGCGAAACACGGATGGGAGAGAATAAGCTGATCTTGATGAAGCCTCAGACGTTTATGAATGCGTCGGGGAAAGCCGTGCGGCAGGCGTTTTCTTTTTACAAAATGGATCCATCGGATCTGATTGTTGTGGTGGATGATGTGGAGATTCATATGGGAACCATTCGGATTCGCCCGAATGGTTCTTCAGGGAGCCACAATGGGATGAAATCAATCATCCGCGAAGTGGGCTCCAACGAATTTCCCCGTGTAAAAGTCTCCGTTGGGCGGCGGCCGGCGCAGATGGATCTCGCCGATTTCGTCCTTTCCCGCTTTGATTCCCATGAGAAAAAGACGCTGGACGAAGAGCTTGAGGCGAGCGTGGACGCGCTTTTTGAAATTCTTGAACATGATGTCGTTACGGCACAAAATCATTGGAATGGATGGATCGCGCCTTCGGTCTTGGCGATGAGCGAAGAAGAACGCCGGAGGCGGGACGAGCTGGATCGTGAACGTGCGAGGCAGGAAGCTTTTTTGAAAAATGCAGAACGTTGTGGTGACTGATGAGCCATATTTCTGAGTGGTTTGGTCTGGATCCGTCCTATCAGCGTTTGTGGGCGGAACTTCGGGCGAAAAAACGCCGGATTTATCTCAATGGATTGATTGACGAGAGCACAGGACCTTTCCTATCTTCTTTTGCGGAAGATTGGAAGCGCCCTGCTTTTGTCGTGTGTGAAACGCAAAAGCGGGCGCGTGAACTCGCGGATGAGCTGCAAAGCAACGGTACGCTTGCCGTGCATTATCCGGAAGAAGAACCGCGCTTTTTTCAAACGGATTCCACCGTTTCTCCTATTCGCCGCAAGCGCCTAGCCATTATGCATCAGTTGGCTTCCGGTGATCCAGTGGTCGTCGTGACCACCATCGCGTCGTTAAAACGGCCGATCACTCCGCCGCGCGTCTATTCATCCAGCGCCATCACCTTGGAGCCTAGATTGGATGTGGATCGGGAAGATCTGATCCGCCGGCTGGTGGAGATGCGGTATGAGCGCGTGGAATCGGTAGAGCATCCCGGAGAATTCGCCATGCGTGGAGGAATTCTGGATCTTTTTCCACCTTCCCAACAGCATCCGGTGCGAGTGGAATTTTTCGATACCGAGATTGATGGAATGCGTTTTTTTGATGTGATGTCGCAGCGCTCCATCGATCATTTGGACTGCTTGAAAGTGACACCAGCGGAAGAGTTTCAATTCAGCGACGATGCTTTTGAGCGGGTGATGCGTGGAATGAGGGAAGAACTGAGCGATGTGCGGCATCATCCGAATGAAGGGCGCAACGATGCGCGAGCCGTCGAAAAGTTTGAGCGCGTATTGAAGGATATGGGCGAGCGTCATTCCATTTCCAATCCTGATTTTGCCTTTCCCTATTTGTCTGATGAGGAGAAAAGCTACCTCTATGATTATCTTCCGGAAGATGGCGTGGTCTTTTTTGAGGACATTGATCGGGTGATGGATGAGGCGACAGCGAAGAATGCTCAGCTCCAGGAGGAGCTGACTTCTCTGTATGAGAATGGAGAAATTCTGCGATCTCATCTGCGAGGAACCGTGAAGGATGTCGAGATTCTGGGCGGACTCTATCCCTACACGCAAGTGAACATGACCCGGCTTCTGAAGACCATGCGCTCGTTTCATCCTGATGCCTTGATTCAAATCAAGACACTGGAGATTGAGAATTTTGAACATCGATGGGATGATTTTCTGGCTTTTCTCAAGAGACACCGCCAACACAAAGAACGGATTCTTCTTCTTTTGGGAGACGGATTTGAAGCGATACAGGAGCGGCTTCGCGAGGGGAATGTCGGATTTCATCTTCTTCCTGAAACACAGGAACTCAAAGAGGATGCCTTTCATCGGGGAGACCTCTTACTGTCGCCTGGGCGGATCAGCCATGGCTTTCGCCTTCCGGAAAGCGGATTGATTCTGGTCAGTCTGCATGAGCTCAGAACCAGTCGATCGAAACGGAAAAAGGCCTATGCGCCAAAACGAAAGACCGATTTATTGCAGTATCAGGATCTGACTGTGGGGGATTATGTCGTTCATGATGTGTACGGGATCGGCGAATATCTTGGGACGGAGACGATTGAGTACAACGGGCTCATTAAGGACTTCATTAAAATTAGCTACAAAGGCGCTGATGCCCTCTATGTTCCGACGACCGATATGGATCGTGTCACAAAATATATCGGCAGCGGAGGTCCTAAACCGAAAATTTCTTCGCTGGGCGGAGCCGATTGGAAACGGTCAAAGGAAAAGGCGAAGAAGGCGGTGGATGCCATCGCAGAAGATCTTCTGAAGCTTTATGCGGCGCGTTCCAAAGTCAAAGGGTTTGCATTCAGTGAGGATTCGCCTTGGCAGAAGGAATTTGAGGAGAGCTTTCCCTATGATGAAACGCCGTCTCAGTTGCGTGCGACGGCGGAGATTAAAGCGGATATGGAGAGCTCTAAGCCGATGGATCGTCTGCTGTGTGGCGATGTGGGCTACGGTAAAACCGAAGTGGCGCTTCGTGCTGCGTTCAAAGCAGTGATGGACGGAAAGCAAGTGGCTTTTTTAGCGCCGACAACGATTCTTGTTCAGCAGCATTATCAGACGATGAGCGAACGGTTCGGCGCTTTTCCTCTGCGCGTGGAATTTTTGTCTCGCTTCAAATCTCCTGAGCAGCAAAAAGCGGTCATCCAAGCACTCGCCCGGGGAGAAGTGGATATTGTTGTCGGTACGCATCGCCTTCTTTCAAAAGATGTGCATTTCAAAGATCTGGGTCTGCTGATTATCGATGAGGAACAACGCTTTGGCGTCAAGGATAAAGAAAAAATGAAGGCGCTGAAAGAGAGTGTGGATGTGCTGACCCTCTCTGCGACGCCCATTCCGCGCACCCTCCAGCTATCCCTCACGGGAATTCGGGATATGAGTCTTCTGGAGGAACCTCCGGAAGCACGGTACCCGACGATTTCTTATGTGATGGAGATGGATCCGATGGTGATTCGGGAAGCGATCCAACGCGAGCTGGACCGCAACGGACAAGTTTATTATGTCTATAACCGCATCCACGATCTGTCTTCGGTTCAGACGCGATTGCAGAAGCTTGTGCCTGAGGCAACGATCGTCGCCGCTCATGGGCGCATGTCGATTCGGGAATTGGAACAGGTGATGGAGACGTTTGTCAGCGGGGAAGCGGATATTTTGTTGTCCACCACCATCATCGAAACCGGGATGGATATTCCTAATGTCAATACGCTGATTGTGCGCCGGGCAGATCACATGGGGCTAGCGCAGCTCTATCAGCTGAAAGGCCGCATTGGACGATCGGATCGCCAGAGTTATGCGTATTTTACTTACGAGCAGGCGCATCAGTTGAGCGAGGCTTCCGAGAAGCGATTGAAAGCGATTCGGGATTTTACGGAATTCGGTTCAGGATATAAGATTGCGATGCGGGATCTGGAATTGCGCGGAGCGGGGAATCTTCTTGGGGAAAGCCAGTCGGGGCATATTGCTCAAATTGGATATGAACTCTATGTCCGCATGCTGGAGGAGGCGGTCGCAGAGGCAAAGGGAGAGCAGCGTGCAACCCAAGTCGAAGGCATCCCTGTGGACTTAAAAATCAGCGCTTACATTCCAGATTCTTACATCGGACAAAGTTCTGACAAGATCATGATGTACCGTCAAATCGCATCGATTGAATCTGAAATGGATTACGCTACAATTGTAGAGGAAATGATCGATCGATATGGCGACCCGCCGGCCTCGGTGACCGCTCTGATGGATGTGGTGTTGATCCGAAAATGGGCAACGCAGCTTGGCTTTGTCCAAGTGCGTGAAACCAAGGAGGCCATTGAGCTGCTCTATGAGCCGTTCGAGCATTTCTCGGTGGAGACCCTTAAGCAGCTTTCCACAGAATATCGGGGACCGTTGTCTTTTGATTTTCAGAAGACGCCGACGTTTCGGATTCAGATGACATCTGAGAAATTAGAGGATACAAAGAAGCTGCTCAAGACGCTGCTGCATATTCAAAAGACACTGGAGGAGAAAGAATGAAAAACATGCGAATCAAAATCGCCGGCTTGGCATTGGCTGGAGTCCTTGCGCTTTCAGGCTGCGGATCGAACGGAGGAACGTACGCGACGGTGAATGGAGAGGCGATCTCCAAAGAGAAATATGATTCACAGCTGAATCTGTATAAGAGTATGCTGGCGGCTCAGTATCAGTTGCCCCAATCGATTAAAAATTCGCTCATTCAGGAACAGGTGATGCTTCAGGACTTGAAGAAGAATGAGGTCACCATCGATGAGAAAGAGTATGCGGTGGAATATGATAAGGCGGTGCAGGCGTATGGCGGAGCCGCGAATTATGGGAATACGCTGAAGCAGATCGGAATCACAGACGAACAGTTGAAGGATAGCCTGCGCTATGAGACGATCAGCCGGATCCATAAAGATTGGTACAACAAGAAGAATGTTCCGACCGATCAGGAAATCAAGGACTACTTTGATAAGAATAAGGATTCGCTCCTGACGGTTGATGCGAGTCACATTTTGGTTGCCACGGAAGAGGAAGCCAAAGCGGTGAAAACGCGTCTTGAAGGCGGAGAAAAATTTGAAGATGTGGCGAAGGAAGTATCCACGGATACCGGCTCGGCACAAAAAGGCGGAGAGCTGGGCGAAGCCGCTCCCTCGACCTATGTTGCAGAATTTGCGGAGGCTTTGAATCAACTCAAACCGGGAGAAGTATCGGATCCAGTAAAAACACAGTTTGGCTATCACATCATTCGCTTGAACAAGAAAAATGATACGCTGGAATCGGTGAAGGATAAGATTGTTGAGCAGCTGAACGCCAGCAAATACAATGAATATATTCAGAGCCTCGTTTCTAGTGCGGATGTAAAGGTGGAAGGCGAATCCAGTTCTTCGGAATCGTCTGAGGGCGCCGCGGACGATTCGGCTCAGGAGAGTTCCGCATCGGCGGATAGCTCCGCTGCCGAAAGTTCATCCAAGTAATCCCGCCGCACAAAAAAGCACGGAAGTATTTGCACTTTTTTGTGTTTTAGGGTAAATAATTGGGGGTGAGTAAATCGACTGTCGATTTGCATCATGACTAAACACACGGAGGAGAAAGCATGACAAAAGTAGCAATTAATGGTTTTGGCCGTATCGGTCGTCTGGCATTGCGCGAAATTCTACGCAACGCTCCGGAACTGGAAGTGGTAGCGATTAACGATTTGACCGACAATGAGGATCTTTTGTATCTGCTGAAGTACGATACAGCACAGGGACGGTTCCCGTATGAAGTTTCACTTGAGGGAGACAACCTGATCGTCAATGGGAAAGAAATCAAATGCTATGCAGAAAAGGATGCCCGAGATCTGCCATGGAAAGAGATCGGGGTGGATTTCGTTCTTGAGTGCACCGGATTCTACACCTCCAAAGATAAGTCGCAGGCTCATATTGATGCTGGCGCAAAGCGTGTGTTAATTTCGGCTCCGGCGAAAGGCGATCTGAAACTGATTGTTTACGGAGTCAATGAAAAGACGCTGAACGATGATGATCAAATCGTATCGGCGGCCTCTTGCACGACGAACTGCTTGGCGCCGATGGTGAATGCTCTGAACAAAGAGTTCGGTGTCGATCATGCCATTATGAGTACCGTGCATGCCTATACTTCTACACAGCGCCTCCAGGATGCTCCGGGTGGACGCAAATCAAGAGCCGGCGCGGCGAATACCATCCCGGCGACGACGGGCGCCGCTCGTGCGATCGGAAAGGTGATTCCTGAACTGGATGGAAAGATTGATGGAAGTGCGCTTCGTGTACCTGTCGTGACGGGATCAATCGTTGAACTCTATTCGGTATTGAAGAAAAAGGTGACGATTGAGGAAGTGAACGCAGCTGTAAAGAAGTATGAGACGGAGTGGTTTGGATACACGGAAGACGAGATCGTTAGCAGCGATATCATCGGTCGCCCGCAGCCGTCCGTTTTTGATGCGACTCTGACGAATATTGTAGAAGGACCGGATGGAAGCCAGCTGGTCAAGACCTGCTCTTGGTATGACAATGAGATGGGCTTTACCAGCAACATGGTCCGTACGCTGAAGTATTTCGCTGAAGTGGCGAAGTAAGATGCTGGGCGGGGAGACGATGTCTCCCCGCTTTTTTGGTTAATGTCGTTCAGGAGGCGTACATGAACAAGAAAACGATGAAAGATTATGAATGGGGCGGAAAGAGAGTCTTAGTCCGGGTGGATTTCAATGTTCCCCAGGAGAAGGACGGAAGCGGGATGATCACCGATGACTCCAGAATCCGTGCAGCGTTGCCGACCATTCAGTATTTAGTGGATCAGAAGGCGAGAGTCATCCTGATGAGCCATCTGGGCCGCCCGAAAGGCGCGGATCCGGTGCTGTCGCTTAAGCCGGTGGCGGAAAGGCTGGAGGAGCTTTTGCATCAGTCCGTCCGTTTCCTGCCTTCGGATCAGGTCGTGGATGATGAGGTGCGGAAAGAGGTCGAACAGCTTCGGGACGGAGAAGTCGCTTTGCTCGAAAACACACGCTTCGTTTCCGGAGAGACGAAGAATGACCCGGAATTTTCAAAGAAGCTGGCCAGCTTGGCAGAAATCTACGTGAACGATGCCTTTGGAACGAGCCATCGTGCGCATTCTTCCAACGTTGGCGTCGCATCGATTCTTCCCTCTGCCCTTGGATTTTTGGTCGAGAAAGAAGTGGATATTATGGGGGGTGCCCTTGAGGATCCAAAGCGTCCTTTTGTGGCGATTCTTGGGGGAGCAAAGGTATCGGATAAGATTGGTGTGATTGACAATCTCATCAAAAAAGTGGATACCATTATTATCGGCGGAGGCATGGCCTATACCTTTTTGAAGGCAAAGGGATATGAGATTGGCCGTTCCCTTCTGGAAGAAGATAAATTGGATCTTGCCCGTCAGCTGATGGCGCAGGCAGAGGAAAATGGGCTGCGCTTCTTACTTCCGGTGGATGTGGTGATTGCCGATGAAGTGGCGGAACATCAGCAGACGGAGATCGTGCCGATCGATTCCATTCCAGCGGACCGCATGGCATTGGATATTGGACCGAAGTCGGCGGAGCTGTTTTCAGAGGCGGTTCAGGGCGCGGGAACGGTGGTCTGGAATGGCCCAATGGGAGTGTTTGAACTTCCTGAGTTTTCCAACGGAACCCATGCTGTAGCGAAAGCGTTGTCGGAATCCACCGCGGTGACGATCGTTGGCGGCGGGGACAGCGCCGCCGCGGTGGAAGAAGCGGGATATAAAGAGCGTATCACCCATGTGTCCACGGGTGGCGGCGCTTCACTAGAATTCCTGGAAGGAAAGGTTTTGCCGGGAATTGCAGCGATCGCGGATCGTGATGAATAAGGAGATCGTGATGCGTACTCCGATTATTGCAGGAAACTGGAAGATGAACAAAACGCCATACCAGGCGCAGACCTTGGTTCGGCAGATCAATGAGTATGAATTGGATCCGGATGTGGAAGCAGTGGTCTGCGTTCCGGCGATTGATCTGCAGGCTGTGAACGAAGTGATGGACGATACGCAATTGCATCTTGGCGCGCAGAATATGTATTATGAGGCGAGCGGTGCATTTACCGGCGAGATCTCAGCCCCCATGCTCAATGATCTTCAGGTGGAATACGTGATTATCGGCCATTCTGAGCGCCGCGATATTTTTCATGAAGATGATGAGATGATTCGCCGGAAGGTCGAGGCGGCGCTGAAAGCTGGATTGCGTCCGATTTTATGTGTCGGGGAGCACCTGGATGAGCGTGAGAGCGGAACGCATGAAGATAAAGTTGAAGCGCAGCTGCTGAAGGATCTGGAAGGCTTGAACCCTTCAGAATTTGAAAAAATCGTCATCGCTTATGAGCCAATCTGGGCCATTGGAACCGGAAAAACCGCTTCGGCGGAAGATGCACAAGATATGGCAGCGTTCATTCGCAGGACGATTGCGCAGACCTTTGGAAAAGGAGCTGCAGAGGCTGTGCGGATTCAGTATGGCGGTTCGGTGAAGCCGGAAAATGTGGCCGGTCTCATGGAGAAAGAGGATATCGATGGAGCATTGGTTGGCGGAGCCAGTTTGGAAGCGCCCAGCTTCATCAGCTTGGTGAATTACAATCTTTAAGCCCTCAGGCAGCATATCGGTTTGTTGCCGTTCTGCATCTCGGTGAACCAGCAAACTTATATTTAAGAAAGGAAATAACTTATGTCCAGTATTATCGATATTTATGCACGTCAGGTTCTTGATTCGCGTGGCAATCCGACCGTGGAAGTCGAAGTACGCACGGAAAATGGAGGATTTGGCCGCGCCATCGTTCCATCAGGCGCATCGACCGGTGCTTTTGAAGCTGTGGAGCTTCGCGATGGCGAAGAAGCCTACGGCGGAAAAGGTGTCTTGAATGCCGTCGACAATGTGAATGATTCCATTGCGGAGCTTTTGGTCGGATGGGATGTGTTTGATCAGACAGGCATCGATCGGGAGATGATTGAGCAGGATGGAACGCCGAATAAAGCCAACTTTGGAGCCAATGCGATTTTGGGCGTTTCCCTCGCTGTTGCGCGTGCGGCAGCGGATGAACTGGGGATGGATCTTGCTTCTTATATCGGTGGCGTGAATGCAAAGACGCTTCCGGTTCCTATGATGAACGTGATCAATGGCGGAAAGCATGCGGATAATTCCGTCAGCTTTCAGGAATATATGATTATGCCCGTGGGAGCAAGCAGCTGGTCGGAAGCTCTTCAGAATGCGGTGGAAGTCTTCCATACGCTCAAGAAAGTTCTGGCCGAGGATGGCCATCCCACGACCGTTGGGGATGAGGGCGGCTTTGCTCCGAATTTCAAAGACGATGAGGAACCGCTGAAATATTTGGTTAAAGCGATTGAAGCGGCTGGATTTAAGCCGGGCGAAGATTTCATGATTGCGATGGATCCGGCATCAACCGAGCTGTATGATGAAGCAAAGAAAATCGGAAAAGAAGGATATTACTTCTGGAAAACCGATGTGTTCCGGACGACGGATGAGATGATCGCTTTATACGAAGATTGGGTTTCTAAGTATCCGATTATTTCGATTGAAGATGGTCTGGCAGAGGAAGACTGGGATGGATGGAAGAAGCTGACGCAGCGCTTGGGCAGCAAGATTCAGCTGGTGGGCGATGATCTGTTTGTGACCAATACAGAACGCTTAGCCAAGGGAATTGATCTTGGCGTTGGAAATGCCATTTTGATCAAGGTGAACCAGATCGGATCGCTCACAGAGACTTTGGATGCCATTGAAATGGCCAAACGTGCAGGATATACGGCGATTGTCTCGCATCGTTCCGGCGAAACGGAGGACACGACGATTGCGGATCTGGTGGTAGCGACAAATGCGGGGCAGATTAAAACCGGCGCGCCGAGTCGGACGGATCGCGTTGCAAAATATAATCAGCTGCTTCGCATTGAAGATAATCTCGGAGACTTGGCGATTTATCCGGGGATTGAGACCTTCTACAATCTGCGCCGCCGCAAAGCGCAGGATGCGGAATAAGCGGAATCAAAGGTTGAACGTGAGGATTTTGGTCCTTGACTCTTTAGAATGGAGCATTTCAAAAAGTCGGTTTGGCTTTTTGAAATGCTCCATTTTTTCATCAGACGCGGCGTAGCTTTTCATCGCAGCGGAAACGAAGGGGGCTTTTGATCCGATTAACAGATTTTAGAGTGACAATGGTTTTCATCTATCGTCTTTCAAGCGAAACGTGGTAAAATAAAAAACATAAAGGAAACGTTTTATCCGGCAGTGCAGGAGCCGGAATGGCAATGAAAATATTGAAAGTGAGGCCATGCATGAGAAATCAAACGGGCGTTGTCTGTATGCTTCTGGCAGGTGGTCAGGGCTCCAGATTGAAAGCCTTAACCAAAGATACCGCAAAGCCTGCGGTTCCATTCGGCGGCAAATATCGTATTATCGATTTTGCTCTGAGCAATGCGACCAATTCCGGGATTCGGGATATTGGCGTGCTGACACAATATAAGCCGTTCCGCCTGAATGAGCATATTGGAATCGGCGCAGCATGGGATTATGATCGGACTTATGGAGGACTTCGTCTCTTATCGCCGTTTTATTCGGAAGAAGGCGGCCGCTGGTATGCGGGAACAGCCAATGCCATTTATGAAAACATGCATTATCTGGATAATTTGAATCCGAGATATGTGTTGATCCTTTCGGGCGATCATATCTATAAAATGGATTATAACGAGCTTTTGGATGTTCATGTGCAAAGCGGTGCGGAGGCGACCATCGCAGTGATGGAAGTGCCCTGGGAGGAGGCCTCCCGCTTTGGCATCATGAATACCGACCATGAAGGGCGCATCATCGAGTTTGAGGAAAAGCCGGAGCATCCTAAGAGCAATCTTGCCTCAATGGGCATCTATATGTTTAACTGGCCGACGCTGCGTAAGGCGCTGATCGCTGATTATGAGGATAAAAACTCCAGCTATGATTTCGGAAAAGATATCATTCCTAAAATGCTCGCAAACCATCTGCCTTTGTATGTGTATCACTTTAATGGCTACTGGAAGGATGTGGGGACGGTAAAGAGCTACTGGGAAGCCAATCTGGAGATGATTGATCCGAATAATGGGCTGGACATTTATGAATCCAACTGGCGTATTTACACGTCCGCCAAGAATCTTCCGCCGCACTTCGTTGCGGACGGCGCTGAGGTGAAAAATTCTCTGGTGAATGAAGCCTGCCGCGTTTATGGGAAAGTGAATCATTGCGTGTTGTTTACCAGCGTTGTGATTGAAGAAGGCGCCGAGGTAAAGGATAGCGTGATTCTTTCAGGTACCGTCATCCGCAAGGGCGCAAAGGTGGTTCGAGCGGTGGTTGGTGAAAATGAAATCATCGAAGAAAATCAGGTCATCGGACACGAGCCATCGGATAAGGTCTATTTGGTTGCCGATGGGTGCGTGACAGAAGAGTAGGAGGGTGTCATGAAAGATTGCATTGGAATTATTATTAGCAGTCAGGACGGACCGCAAGGCTCTGGATTCGGCCCTCTGACGAAAACGCGTTCGGATTACATGATTCCCTTTGGAGGACGATACCGTCTGGTTGATTTCGCCTTATCTTGCATGTCGAATTACAGTATGGGGCGGGTCATGCTGGTTGGCGGCGAATATCTCCGCTCGACGCTGGATCATGTTGGAGATGGAAAAAGCTGGGAACTCAACCGGCGCAATAATGGGCTGTTCATCAATCCGCCAAATCGTGTTTCAGGGAAGGATACGTCCACCATTGAAGCGTTCTATGACGTGATCACTTTTGTTGAGGAAACGAAAGCTGATAATGTGATGATTATGAATCCGATGATCCTATCCAAGGTGGATCTCAGCGAGGCCTATGAGCAGTTTAAGCAGCAGAACTGGGATGCCATGCTGTTCTATCAGAATGTCAGCGATCGGGAAGGACTCTACACTCAGATGCGCAAACTCATTCTTGATGAGAATGGACGTTTCATCAATATTGGTGTGAATTTGGGAACCAATGAACAATTTCCGCTTTATATTGACCGGCTGTTTATGAAGAAGCGTGTCTTTGTGGATCTGGTGAAAAACTCGATGGAGCAGGGGAATGCCTCTTCTCTGGTGCAGGCGATTCGCAATAATCGCGCGCGGATGAACATCGGAGCCTATGATATTCGTGTCCCCGCACTGGTCATCAACGATATTAACTCCTATTTCCGCGCGAACATGGAATTGCTGAACCCGGAAATTTATGATGAGATCTTTTTCCGCGGCGGCATGATCTATACCAAATCCAAAGATGAACCATCGACCATGTACGGTGATACCGCGCATGTGCATAATAGTTTAGTGGCGAATGGCTGCGTGATCGAAGGCCAAGTGGAGAATTCGATTCTGTTTCGCGGAGTTCATGTCGCTAAAAACGCCATCATTCGAAACAGCATTTTGAATGAAAAAACGGTGGTGAAAGAAAATGCGGTGGTGGTGAACACGGTGACAGATAAGAACGCGACGATTGAAGAGAGCGTGACCGTGGCGGGAGCTTATGCTCATCCTTATACCGTGGGGAAAAATGTCGTCGTGACGAGGTGAGTATGAATATCCTTTTTGTTGCTGCGGAAGCGGCGCCTTTTATCAAAACGGGTGGTTTGGCGGATGTGGCTGGATCGCTCCCTAAATCGATCAATCTGCTGGGATCGGATTGCCGCGTCGTGTTGCCTCTGTATGGGCAAATTCCCGCCACCTTTCGCCGACAGATGCATATGATCGGGCACTTTGATGTCAGCGTTGGATGGAAACGTGAATATTGCGGCATCTTTGAGCTGGAGTACGAGGGAACGATCTACTATTTTCTCGATAATGAATATTATTTTAAGCGTCCGACCATCTATGGTCAGCTGGACGATGGAGAACGGTTCATCTTTTTTGCCAAAGCGGCGGTTCGGCTTCCGCGTGTGCTCGATTGGCCGATCGATGTGCTGCATGCGAACGACTGGCATGCGGCACTCGCGCCGGTTTTCCTGAACGATTACCGGCGCGGCGATCCTTTCTATCAGGATACGCGATCGCTGTTTACGATTCATAATCTGAAATATCAAGGGCAGTTTTCTCCAGATCTTTTCTTCTGGACAAACCTTGATCCGGCCTATTTTTCAGACTATGATTTGAAATTCTATGATTCGATGAATTTCATGAAGGGGGCGATCGTTCATGCGACGAAAGTCAACACGGTCTCTCCGACGTATGCGGAAGAAATTCATTATCCGTTCTTTGCTGAGGGACTCCAGAACGTCATTAATGCCTATTCATGGAAATTGTCGGGAATTTTGAACGGCATTGATACGGAAGTGTGGGATCCTTCTTCGGATGCGTTGCTTCCGCTGAATTACGATGCAGATCATCTTTCTGAGCGAAGGGAGATTAAGCGTGCGCTGCAACATCTTTCCGGGCTTCCGGAACGGGATGTTCCCTTGATCGGTATGGTGACGCGGTTGACCGCTATGAAGGGGCTGGATTTGATTCGCCCGATTCTGGGAGAACTGCTGCAGGAGGATGTGCAATTTTTGGTGCTCGGCAGCGGTGATACGGAATATGAAGAGATGTTTCGAGGGTTCCAGTCGGCCTTTCCCCATAAAATGGCTGCGCGGATTCACTTTTCCAATGAGGAATCCCATTTGGTCTACGGCGGAGCCGATCTGTTCTTGATGCCCTCCATGGTGGAGCCTTGCGGATTATCGCAGATGATCGCCATGCGGTATGGAGCGGTCCCTATCGTTCGGGAAACCGGCGGACTGCGTGATTCGGTCAACCCCTATCACCGTGAGACGCAAAGCGGCGAAGGTTTCTCCTTTGCCAACATTAATGCACATGATATGCTCTATACGATTCAAGGTGCCTGTAAGCTTTATCGTGAGGATCCGGAAGCGTTTCAGAATCTTCAAAAACGCGGAATGGCGAAGGATCTCAGCTGGGCAGTATCAAGCCGTGAATATTTGAACCTATATGAATCATTGAATCCCTTTGCGCCGAAGCATCAAAAGGAAAGATGAAAATCTCCTTACAGCTTCGCCGGCTGAAGGGAGAGAGGAAGAGGAACGCGATTGAAGAAGTGGCTTACCGCCTTGGCTGATGTTGTTTCGAGCGCACCAGCTTTGGGCGCAACGTATACAAAAACGAAGACATCCTTTCGGGTCTGGGCGCCTGATCAGCAGCGAATGAAAGTCTGCCTGTATAAGGAGGCGCGGGATCCGAGGGGACGTCTTTATCCCATGAAAAAAGAGGGGGAATACTTTTCTTGCGAGATTTTGGGGGATTTGGACGGGCTTTACTATACCTATTTTGGCGACGTGTTTGAGGTGACGGATCCCTATAGCGTTGCGTGCAGTATCAATGCCAAACGGAGTGCGATTATCGATCTTCGTTCCACGGATCCGCCGGGGTTTGAGCAGGATTCTTTTGAACCCGTTCCATGCGAGCAGGCCATCATCTATGAAGTGCATATCGGAGACTTCAGCTTTCACCCCTCTTCCGGTGTAAAAGACCGTGGCAAGTTTCTGGCGTTTACCGAAGAAGGAACGGTTTGTCTCGGAGAAAAGACGGGGATTGATCATTTGAAAGAATTGGGAATTACCCATGTTCATTTGATGCCAGTAGCGGAGAACGCGACGGTCGATGAAACCTCTTCCCGTTTTGGATCCGAAGATAATTACAATTGGGGATATGATCCGGAATTATATAATGTTCCGGAGGGAAGCTACTCCACGAGACCCGAAGATCCTAAAAATCGGATTCGTGAATTCAAAGAACTGATTCTTTCCTTGCATCAGGCGGGGATTGGGGTGGTTCTCGATGTGGTCTACAATCATACCTATAAAACGGTGGACTCGAACTTTAATTTCTTGGCTCCGGGGCTCTATTATCGTAAAAATGGCAGCGCATTTTCCAATGGTTCGGGTGTGGGAAATGAAGTGGCTTCGGAACATCCGGTGGTACGGCAGTTTATTCTCGATTCATTGCTCTATTGGCAGCGTGAATATCATGTCGACGGGTTTCGCTTTGATCTGATGGCGCTGATGGATCGTGAGACCGTCCGCGAAGCAGTGCATCATCTGAGAAAAGAGAAACCTCATGTTCTCATTTATGGGGAACCATGGACGGGTGGACCATCTGCCTTGGCGCCTCATCTTCAGACCCTATGGACAACGCAGAATGCGCTCGGCTTTGGTCTGTTTAACGCCAGATATCGCGATGCGCTTCGTGGAGATAATAATGGGGAAGGGCGCGGATTTGTGCAAGGCAATACGGATTGCAGAATGGATGTGGAGACCGGTTTGTTGGGGTCCATTGAATATTTTCAGATGCGAAATGGCGGAGCCCGTGATCCGGTCGATACGATCAACTATTTTAATGCGCATGACAACCTCATTTTGGAGGACAAGCTGACTCGCTCCATGGGGACGGAAGCTGATCATGATGCGATGACACGGCTGGCGTTCGGCTTGCTTTTGACCTCACAGGGGATTCCTTTTTTTCATGCAGGCAATGAGTTTCGCCGGGATAAAAAGGGCGATGCGAATTCGTACTGTTCGGGCTATGCGATCAATGGAATGGATTGGCGCTTAAAACATGAACATCGCGATTTGTTCCGCTATGTGAAAGACCTCATTGCCTTTCGGCGTTCGACGGATGTTTTTTCTCTTCGCTCCAGAGAGGAGGTGCTTGAGCGCGTCAAGCTTCTTTCGCCGCCGGATCCTCATTTGGTGGCCTGCGCCTACCAGTTGGATGTTTCGGATCCGAACAGATATTATGTGTGTTTTTATTATAATGGTCTAGTGGAACAGAAGGTGGATGGCACCTTCTTGTTTGAGGCATTCGATGCCCAGGAACTTGAGGCGCAGCGCGTTTTTGACTGGAGGGGCGCGTTGGCACATAATAAAACGAAAGTTTTGAAAGAGGAGCGGTTTCAATATCCCGTACAGCCTTTATCTATGGTGATTTTGGACATCAACGTTTTGAGATAAAGGATTCCGCTTTTAATGAATGAGAATGTTGGTTTACGCCATATGGCGCATCTTGTAGCAACGCAATGAGCAGGAGGAAAAGATGGATTATTATAAAGTATATGAAGAGTGGCGTCAAAATCCGACGCTTGATGAGGATCTGCGTCGTGAATTGGAAGCCATCGAGGGGAATCCGGAGGAAATTCAAGATCGCTTTTATCAGTCGTTGACGTTTGGAACCGCAGGGTTGCGTGGAAAACTCGGCGCAGGAACCAACCGGATGAATGTCGTTACCGTTGCTCGGGCAAGTGAAGGATTTGCCCGCATGATTCAATCCGAGGGAGAGGAAGCGAAACAGAAAGGCGTCGTGATCGGCTACGATGTCCGGCACATGTCCTATGAGTTTGCTCATCTGGCTGCCGAGATTTTTGCGGGGCATGGCATTCGCGTGCACTTTTTCCCGACGATCGAACCGACCCCGGTAGTTTCTTATACGATTCGCCATTTGCATGCCTTTGCCGGCGTCATGGTCACGGCATCGCATAATCCCAGGGAGTACAACGGCTATAAAGCCTACGGAACCGAGGGCTCTCAGATTCTTGACGATTGGGCGGATGCCATTGAACATCTGACCCAGGAAGCAGTCGCCGATGGCGAGATCGGCTGGATGGATTTTGATGCAGGTCTTGCCGAGGGATGGATTTCGATGATTTCTGATCAGGTGCTGGAGGACTATTACCAAGATGTGCTTTCATTAACCATTCACGAGGACATTGACCCTTCGATTTCGATTGTGTACTCGGCGCTCAATGGATGCGGAAACATTCCCATTCAGACGATCCTCAAGCGCAGAGGGTTTCATCAGGTTCATATTGTGGCAGAGGAGGAGCAGCCAGATCCCGATTTTACCACGACGGGCTATCCCAATCCGGAACGTCCGGAGGTGTTCCGTCTTGCTGAGCGTGATGGAGCAAAGGTTCAGGCGGAACTGTTGCTGGCTTCGGATCCTGATTCGGACCGTTTAGCCATTGAAGTGCGCCGTCCTGATGGTTCCTATCAATTTCTGAATGGCAACCATATTGGCGCACTCTTAGTGCATTATATTCTTTCCGAGTTAAAGGCAAAGGGCGAACTTCCATCGAATGGGGCGGTCATTAAATCGATTGTGACCGGCGATATTGCAAGGAAGATCTGCAAAAAGTATGGGGTGACCTTGCTTGAGGTTCTGACCGGATTCAAAAATATTGCGGCACCGATGAACGAATGGGATACGACACACGAGCATGAATTTTTGTTCGGCTATGAAGAGAGTATCGGATACAATCGCGGATCCTTCGTCCGGGATAAGGATGCGGTATCCTCAGCGATGCTATTGGCTGAAGCTGCTGGTTACTACAAGAAGAGCCAAAACAAAACACTTCTGGAGGTTCTCCATGATATTTATGAAGAATACGGATATCATGACAATGCGTTAGTTTCGGTGGTGAAAGAGGGCTCCAAGGGACAGGCGCAGATTCAGAACATCATGGAGTCCCTACGCACGGAAGGTCTTGGAGATATCGGAGGTCACCAGGTGATTCAGCGCATCGATTATCTGAAAGATGAAACGGGATTATCCCGATCGAATGTGCTCAAATTCATCTTTGATGATGAGAGCTGGTGCGCGGTTCGCCCTTCCGGGACAGAGCCGAAGATTAAACTCTATGTCTATGCTGTGGGGAACACAGAAGAAGAAGCTGCGCAAAAGGTGCAGGAATATTCCGAGAAGATTGCTCACCGGATGAATGCGATTTGAGCTTATCTCACCCTCTGCTTAAGAAGGCGCTGGTCAAGGAGACCGGCGCTTTCTTAAATACGCCAATCTTAACATTGTCTTCATTGCCTCGGAATGGAGCATGCTATACTTACACGGTAAGGAGGCAAAAATGAACGGTTTTTTTTCAGCGATGGAAGCGCTGTTTTTTACAGATCTGATTGGAAGTATCGATCTATATACCATTCTCTCAACGGTGCTGAAATTCATCTTTGTTCTGATCGTGCTGATCTTCGTCAGCAGAATTGTCCGGATGATCACGATGGATATTCGAGCAACGGTGCGGAGAAGCCCGAATGAAGCCGCGTCGTTAAAGCTATTACAAAATCCTCAGTTTCTTGATTTTCCGATCCGCGATGTTTATTTTCTTTCGGACAACACGTCCATCGGGCGCGCAGATGATAATACCATTGTGATTAAAGACCGCCAGATGAGTAAGCACCAGGCGCGCATCGTCAAGAACGGAACCCGGTTTTTCATCGATGACTTAAAGGCCACCAACCCGACTCGTGTGAATGCGGAAGTGGTGACGCAGCCACGCGAGCTTCACTCTCATGACATTCTCACGCTGGGAGGATTGGAATTTGTGTTCATTCATGGGGAGACAGATGAAAATGAAGAATAGATGGTTGATGAACAAAAAGGATCAGGATGAAGCTTCGATGCTCGCCTTTTCCAATACCAAATGGCTATTAATTCTCTTTCAGCTTCTTGCTTTGGTATTAGTCTATATTTATAACATCAAAGAGTTAAATACTCGCGCCATTTTATTCGGCATCGGTCTGTTGTTTGCTTCTTTTTCATCCATTACGTTGCTGCGCTTTGTGACGCGCGGAGAACCCTATTTTTTATTGATTGCTAATATGATCTTTACCATCGGCGTATTGATGATCTATCGGATTGATCCGGCTCTCGGAGAGCGGCAGCTCATGATTTATCTAGGGAGTCTGGCGGCTTTTTTTGCGGTCTATTTTTTTCTTCGGAGAACGTATTCGTTCTGGGAAGGCCGGACGGTCTTTTATTATGCGTTGACCGTCGGATTATTTCTCATCACCCTGGTGTTTGGTTTAACGCTGGGAGGAGCGCGCAATTGGATCAGCATTGCGGGAATTCAAATTCAGCCCTCCGAATTTGCTAAAATTCCCTTCGCCTTCTTTGTGGCATCATGGTTTATGAACTATGAAAAATATACGGCGAAGCCCTGGGGGATTTACTCGCTGTCCGTCGCGGTTTATTTTCTGATGGGGCTCTTTGTGCTACAGCGGGAATTAGGGACGGCGGCCGTCTTTTTTGCCGTTTTGATCGCGACTCAAGTGGCGTTTGAAAAAAGGCGTTATCTGATCGTGATCAATATCATCATGGCTGTTGTCGGGCTGTTTGTTGCTTATCATCTCTTTGGACATGTGCGCGTGCGCTTTGATATGTGGCTCAATCCATGGCAGGATTTCAATGATAAGGGCTATCAGATCATCCAGGCGCTGTTCGCGATTGCGGCGGGAGGCTTCTTTGGAACAGGGATTGGTCTGGGGCACCCGGAACGAATTCCGCTGGGATATTCTGATTTCATCTTTGCTTCCGTCATTGAAGAAATGGGGATGTTCATGGGGATCTGTCTCGTGTTGCTCTTCATTCTTCTTTTGTATCGCGGCATTAAAGTGGCCATGCAGCAGGAACGTGATTTTTACGCGGCTCTCGCCGTGGCGATTAGCGTCATCTTCGCGGTTCAGGCATTGATTATGTTTGGAGGAACGTTGAAAGTGATTCCATTGACCGGAATCACCGTCCCCTTTCTCACCTATGGAGGGTCCTCTCTGCTTTCCAGCTTTATTTTGCTGGCGGCTTTACAGATTTGTTCGGAACATCTGATATTGAAACGAGGTGGCGATGAAACGAAGTAAACGGCGTTTGGCTTTGCTGTTGGCGCTGATTCTGATTTTTTTTCTCGGGCTTGTGCTCTATATGGTTTTTTTCCAGTTAAACCAGGCTCCCGATCTTCGGGCAGATTCACGAAACATGAGAAATCAGGTCGACGAGAAGCAATTTGGCCGAGGGCGATTTTATGATCGCAATCAGGAAGTTTTAGTGGAACGCGAAAAAAATGAAGATGGAAGCTATCATCGCTACTTGGTCTATCCGAATATGTATTCCCATCTCATTGGATACAATTCGCCCATTTATGGGAAATCCGGACTGGAAGCGAGTCTGAATGCGCAACTCCTCAACCTGTCGTCGGATAACGCCATCGCCGCCTTGCGCGGAAGTGTTTTGAACGAAGGAACAGGAAACGATGTGCGCCTCACGATTGACAATGCATTGCAATATGATGCGTATACGGCGATGGAAGATCACCTCGGCGCAGCCATCATCTTGGACCCGAGAACCGGAGCCGTCTTGGCGATGGTTTCGCTGCCCAGTTTTGATGCCAATACGATTGACGATCATTGGAATGAGCTGATTGAAGATTCATCGGATCGTCTGTTTCCAAGAGCCACGCAGGGACTCTATACGCCTGGTTCGGTGATGAAGGCGATTACCTCGCTGGCTTTGTTGGAAAACGGATCGCCGCTTTCTTATGAGGATACCGGTCATACTACGATCGATGGCGCTTCTTATGAAAACTATGACGGCGTTGCTTACGGCTCCATCGGTCTTCAAGAGGCGCTGGTGCATTCCTCTAATGTTTATTTTATTGATAAATCAAAGGATGTGTCGCCTCAGGTTCTAAGACAGGCAGCAGAAGAGCTGGGTTTTAATGAAGAACTTCCGTTTGATTTGCCCACATCGCAATCCAGAGCAGATTATGCAGAGGGAATGGACTTAAATCTTAAAGTATCCGATAGCTTTGGCCAGGGAGATATTTTAGCTTCTCCGTTGCAGATGACGATGGCTTTTTCCGCAATCGCCAATGGTGGAAACTATCTGCGCCCGTATGTGATTCAGGATATTCTGGATCCTTCCGGTCACGTTCGAACCAGCTCGACTCCGCAGGTTCTGAGGACGCTGGATGCGCAGCGAATGTCGACCATTCGGGACGGACTGATTGCGACGGCGGCGTCGGATGGGCTGTCCGATCAGGTGGGAGTCGCAGCAGGGGGAAAGACTGGAACGGCGCAAACCACGGATGGATTGACCAACGCGTGGACGATTGGGTTTGCTCCGGCCGATCACCCGCGCGTGATCGTCTGTGTGGTCTTGGAACAGGATGGACGCACGGCCGCAGAATCCGCGCTGCCGATCTGTGCCGATCTGCTGCGCTCTGCGCTGGATCGACAAGCGGAATAGATTAAAGTTTTTTCCAAGTTCTTGGCGTAAAGAGGATCAGGATGGGCCAAATTTCGAGCCGCCCTGCGATCATGCCCAGACTGAGAATGATTTTTGTCCAGGGAAGATAGCCGGCAAAATTTCCGGATGGCCCTACGACCAGGCCGATTCCGGGACCGATATTGTTGAATGTCGCAAGCACCGAACTGAGTGCCGTTTCTAAGGTATCTGAATATGGATCCAGACTCACCACGAGAAGCAAAAAAATGACGATGAAACAATAGATGGCCAGGTAGCCATGCAACAATTTCCTCTTCGACTCGGAAACCACTTCGCCATTAAAATGCAGAGGCACCACTTGTCTGGGATGGCGTGACTGGATTAGAGTGTGCATGGTGGTTTTTAGAGACAGTGCGACGCGTGAGACCTTGAAGCCGCCCGCTGTGGAACCGCCGCACCCTCCGACAATCATGGAAAGCATGAGTACCACCCGAGCGAACAGGGGCCATTTGGAAAAATCAACGGTCGCAAATCCTGTGGTGGACATCAGGGAAATCAATGAAAATGAGGCATCTCGCAGGGTTCGCTCCAAACCGAACCCGCGGATGGCGTAGGGAGCAGCAATGGACAGGTAGATGGCGACGATGAACGCAGCGGCAAACCCGATATACCAGCGGAACTCCTCATCATGAAACAGTTCTCGGGCTTTACCAATGAGGACAAAGTAGTAGAGGTTCATATTGACACCAAAAACCAGCATGCCGATGGCCAGCACCCATTCAATATAGGCAGAGTGATAGTAGCCGACGGATGCATTGTAGATGCCGAAACCTCCCGTTCCAGCGGTGCCAAATGCATGACAGAGCGCATCAAACAGAGGCATCCCGCCGAGAAGGAGCAGGAGAACCAAGACGGCAGTCATGGACAGATAGAGGGAGTAGAGAATGCGAGCCGTATCAGAAAGGCGCGCGACGATTTTTCCAAAGGTGGGACCGGGCATTTCCGCTTTGGCAATCTGAACGGAAGTTCCGGAAGCGCGGGGGATCAGGGCGAGAAAAAAGACCAAAACCCCCATGCCGCCGATCAGATGGGTCAGAGAACGCCAAAACAGAATGGAATGGCTAAGCGCCTCGACATTGGTGGAAACGGAGGCGCCTGTGGTCGTTAACCCGGAAGAGATTTCAAAAAAAGCGTCCACGATCGTGGGATATTGTCCGCTCAGGTAGAGAGGCATGCCTCCCACGAGGGAAAGGCTGATCCATAAGAGCGCACAAATCACCATCCCATCGCGCGCATACATCGTGATATCCTCCGGTTCTTTTCGGCCTAAAAGAAAATAAACGGCGGCAGACCCACCGATGGTCACGAGCCAGGACTGGCAGATCATCCAGGATTCTCTGTAGATCAGTGAGACGACCAAGGGAATCACCAATAGGAGCGCGAAGATGCCATAGACGCGTCCGCAAATATAACGAATGGCGGATCGGTTCATGATTCCATCTCCACAAAATCGTTCAGATCGTTGGCTGTACTCTGGCTGGTCACCAGAAGGATGCGATCACCGGTTTGAATGGTATCCTGACCGGTTGGAATAATGATGCGCTTGTCGCGTACAATGATCGCAACGAGCACATCGCCCTTGAACTGCAGATCGGATAGAGGCTGGTCGATGCCGCGAAAGCTGGATCTCACATAAAATTGCAAAACTTCGACGTTGCTGCTGGAGAGGCGATACATGGCTTCAATATTGGAACTTTGGGTCGCATTACTGATGGAGCGCACATAGCGGATAATGGCCGTTGCCCCTAGGTTCACCGGAGTGATGATGGTCTGGACGCCAACGCTATATGCGATCGGCAGCAGGGCCAGACGATTCACCTTGGTAATGGTTCGGGGCACGCCATGCGAAGCGGCAAACATACTCAAAATAATATTTTCTTCATCAATTCCCGTCATCGCCATCAGACAGTCATACGCCGAAATTTTTTCTTCTTTCAGCACTTCCTGGTCGGTGCCGTCACCAAAAATGACCTCGACATTGGGGAATTCTTCCGCCAAATCGCCCGCAATCATTTCTTTGCTTTCAATCAGTTTGATGTGTTTTGAGGTCTTACGATGCATATCCAGGACATAACGCGAGATGCGGCCGCCGCCGACAATCAGCACCGATTTGATGCGCGACAGTCCTCCGACTTCGGCATACAGCATCCTCAGGTCATGATGCTCTCCCAGCACATAAAAATGCTGTCCGGGATTCAGCGTTGTTTCGCCGCTAGGAATGGTCGAACCATTCTCATCTTGAATGGCGGCAATAATGAGTCCGGGGAACCTCTTTCGGAAAGCGATCATATTCATGCCGATGAGCGGGCTGTTGGCGGTGAGCTGAAGCTGAACCATATTGACGCGTCCTTCCGCAAAGGGCTCCACGGTCAGCGCTGCAGGGAATTGTATCGTTCTGAAGATTTCCCGAGCCGCTTCGCGTTCCGGATTGACCATCAATGAGATGCCCAGATTCCGATACGCAAAATCCTGCTCCGCATATTCCGGAGTACGAATGCGGGCGACGGTATATTTGGCGCCCATTCGATTCGCGATGACGCAGGAAATGATATTGACCTCATCCTGCTCTGTGACCGCAATAAATACATCGCAAGAGGGAACATTGGCGCGCCGTTGAATCTCATAGAAAGATCCGTTGCCGACGATCCCCGTGATGTCGGTTCGCTCCAGCAAGGCATTGAGCTTTTCCGCGTTTTTTTCGATCAGTGTAATATTGTGTCCCTCACTTGCCAGTAAGAGGCATAGTTCCTGGCCCATTTTACCGGCGCCAACCACAACAATATCCATGTGCTTCTCCTTCAACCCTGTCTGATGGTCTCATTATCCGACTTTATCGCATGATTTCAAAACAATTTTTCCCTTAAATTGTGCCAGTACCAATTGCGATGGAAGACCACTCTCTGCACGGTTTCCTCCGGGACGTAAAGGGTAATTTTCTTTACCTCCAGAAAATGGTGCGCCTGACCATCGCAAATAATTTTGATCCGATCCCAGTCCTTCGGCTCCGTATGAAGAGTGGTTCGTGAGGTCGCGGGAAGCACCAGAGAAGAAGGAAGCGAATCATAGCTTCGGGAACGCAAGGGGCTGATCGCCGCCACTTGGTAACCGCTCAGGGTCTGATGCAGAATCGAACCTCCTGCCGATAAATTATATGCCGTGGATCCAGCTGGTGTGGAAATAATCATCCCGTCGCCGGAAGAGTTGATAAAGGGGACATCATCAATGGACAGGTTGAGATGAAGCATTTTGAAATCATTGCTTTGAATGACGAATTCATTGACAGCTTTCAGATGGTAAGTCCAGGAAGAAGTTTGAATTTCAGCGGATAAAAGAGCCAGCGGGCTGATTTCAAATTGCCCTTGAATCAGCAGATTCAGATATTCTTCGAGATTGGAGACGCTGATTTCCTGAAAAAAGCCAAGGTGGCCGGTATTGATCCCCACAAAGGGGATGGCAGAAAAGCGGCTCATGTGCACAGCGCGTAAAAACGATCCATCGCCTCCGATGACAATGTTAAAGGCGCAATCATCTTGGTACAAGTGGTATATCTTAAAGCCGTGTTCTTCAAAGAACGACTCAACACGCGAATGAACGGGGATTGAGTCGGCTCCCGGTTTCATAAATAGATTAATTTTTCGATTCATCATTTCTACTCCGCCTGCGCCAGTTCTCGTTTCATGTTCTCCTATCCTACCATATTCAACACCTGAAATAATGCCGCACGTGAAATTCTTGAAGGGAAAACGTCTTTTTGCTATACTAAAAATGTCCTTGGAACAAGCCTGAACATTAAACCGACGCTATTTATAAGGGATTGCGGAGTCCGGCTTTGGCGGGCAAGCCCTCTCGAGGGGACGCCTAAAGGGGAAGGCAGCGAACCCACCTTCAGTTACACGAAGGTATTAAATTAGTAGGGCCCAAGGATTTGAAGATTCCTCCCGCCGCATGGCGGGAGTTTTTCTTTGTCTCCATTTTTACTCTCCATCGCGGGCGACATCTTATGCGTCTCCGATCATCGAAGATGCAAGGGAAAATAAAACGGCTCATCTTCACGATTGTTTTTATCTTCACGATTGAACGAAGAGAAAAGGGTATAATGCAAATATAAGACAGTTGCCACGGAGTCATACATCGGCGACAGCAGAGAATCAAGGAGGAAACCATGGGGATTATTGATTATATCGAACAGAGAAATCGTGAACGTGTGTTCCGTGCACGAGTGGAAGATAGCAAACGCGTTGGGCTGGGCATGATTCTTGGTCTGGCGGTCGGCGCGGGAATCGGTCTTCTCACCGCACCCAAATCGGGCGAGGAAACGCGCCAAGATCTGGTGAAGAAAGCGCGTGAAGCCGGCGATATGGTTCGTGAAAAAACCGATGAATATGTGAACATTGCGCGTGACTTTGGATCGGATATGGGGAATCGGCTGACCAGTATTCGTCCGGCTGTGGAGAGTGGACTGGACGCGGCAGGCAAAGCATACCATGAAACCACAGCGGAAAAAGAGGATTCTCTTCGTAAAAAAGCGGAAGATGTCGCGGAAGAGGTGAAAAAAGGCGCCAAAGAGGTTGGAAAAGATGTGAAAGACGCAGCGGAAGATGTTGCTAAGGATACAAAAAAAGCCGCTGAAAACGTGGAGAAAAAAGCAAAGTAAGGAGCGCTCATGAATGATCTGACCTTTACCGTATCGCTTCAGGGCGTTTTGGTCATGATTCTTCTGGTTCTTGCGATTGTTGCTGTCGTATTTCTGATTAAGGTGCTGAAAAACGTCGGTGCCATGACGGATCAGTTAAATACGATTCTTCAAAAGAATAATGAAGAGTTGGATCTGGCGCTGAAATCCGTTCCGGTTTTGACCGATAAATTGGAGTCTTCCTTAACACAGGTGAATCAGATTCTGAATCAGTCGTCGGATGATATCGTCACGTCTTTGTCTGAGGTAAAAAATACGCTGGTTCAGACGACACGGATTTCATCGGACATCGCGGATACTGTTGAATATGTGGCAACATCGGCGGTCGATGCCGCAGATGCGATCGCCGGAGGTGTCAATCGCGGCAATTCAACGTTGAGCTATATGCGCGAGATCGCCCATATCGTGCGCGATGTCATACGAAAATAAATGCGATTCGGTGCCGCTAATTTTGTGGTGCTGATCGGGAAACAACCGGATCTGGAGATGAGCTTTTCAAAAATCTTTTGATTGCGAAAGAACTCAGAAGCCAGTTTCCGGTTGCTTTTTTATATGAAGAGCAGGCGTTTGCATCTCCTGATGAAAGGAAAACGGGAAATATAAATAGAAACCCTGAATAATCATATTTAAATGATATACATGGAATCGTTTTTATGCTATCATTGCAGCAACTGGTTTTTCATGTTTGGTTGAGAAAGCAAATGCGGTAAAGAAAAGAGGATGAAGATGGCACAACCGACAATTAAAGATGTTGCGAAGCTGGCGGGTGTCTCCATTTCAACGGTTTCGCGTGTCATGAACAAATCGAAGCCCGTCAGTCCGGAGGCGGAACGCAAGGTTTTGGATGCAATCAATAAGCTCGGATTTAAGCCGAATGAACTGGCGCGCAGCTTAGTGATGAAAAAATCCAACTCGATAGGGATTCTTGTAAAAGACATCGGCATTAATTATATGGCCGCCATGATCCGAGGCGCCGAAGAAATTGGCCGCATGTACAATTATGATATTCTGCTTTCCAGCACCTATGGAGAAAGTGAGCTTGAAAAAAAGGCGATCGATTTTTTGTATCGCAAGCAAGTCGAGGGGATGATCCTGATTACAGAGGGAATCGACCCAGAATCCATCGTAAAGGTGAAAGAATATCACCTTCCCTATGTTCTTCTGGATCGGAGTTACCAAACAACGGATGTTTCCACGGTAACGATTCATTATCGTGAGGCAATGAAGAGCATCGCAACCTATCTTCTGAATCAAGGAGAGAGGAAGATTGTCTATCTTCGCAGCAATTCGGGATATGAACTTTCAAAAGAAAAAGCAGCGGGATATGATGAGGCGGTGCGAGGCGAACATTTGCTTCCCATGCGAATGGAAACGGATGGAAATAGCTCCGATGCAGGGTATCGAATCATGGAAGAACTGGAGCTTTTGTACCAGAGGGATCCGTTCGATGCGATTCTATGCGAAAACGATGATCTTGCGTTGGGAGTCCTTACGTATTGCTACGATCATCAGATTGTGATTCCTGATCGTTTCCGTGTTGCGGGATTCGGGGGGTCTCCTTTTACGCAGATTGTCCGCCCCAGAATTACGACGGTGGAAGAGCCTTACTATGATATTGGCGCCGTGGCGATGCGCTCATTGACCAAGGCATTAAAGGAAGAAGCTCCTTTGAAGCAAACGCTCTTTTTACCAACGCAAATCATTGAAGGTGAGTCGACAAAAAAATCGAGTTAGGGTATAACTGATGAAGAATAAAAAACCTGAAGGAGGTTGTTCATGGCAGAGAAAAAGGTAACGGTTGTTAACGAAACGGGATTGCATGCGCGGCCTGCAGCGGCTCTGGTCCAGTTTGTAAAAAATATTCCCGGAGAGGTAGAACTCATTAAAGAGGGAAAGGTCGCCAACGCAAAGAGCATCTTCAATGTGATGAGCTTAGGGATTTCGAAAGGGATGGAGATTACCGTCCGCGTGACAGGAGAAGATGCGGAAGAACATGTCGATAAAATTGTCGAGTTCATTTCGGGTTTGACGGATTAAGCGATTCAGGGGCATCCGGCGGATGCCCCTTTTCTTTTTCTCCGCTTCTCCATGCGAGAATGGGCGGAGACTTTTTCTGAATTCGAAGTCGTATCCGCCATTTCAGAAACCGGCTGAAGGGAGATCCACATGCAGAATATCATTCACGGAATCAGCGCATCCCCGGGGATTGCCATGGGGCGCGTCAAACGATTTGTAAAGGAAAAGATGGTCATCGATCATACAAAGATTCATCCGGAACAGGTTCATGATGAAGTGATCCGGGCGAAAAATGCGTTTGATGCTTATGCCTCTGAATTGAAAAAGCAGACGGAAGAGATCGCCTCTGAGACGCAGAAGGAAGTCATTCTTGCTCATCAGGAACTGCTGGGAGATCCCTATTATTTTGAGACGGTCTCCTCAGGGATTTCAGAAGAGCTCCAATCCGCGGAGTGGGCAATTGATGATACGACAGCCAACATGGCATCCATGATGGAATCGTTGGACGATCCTTATCTGCGTGAACGCGGGGCAGACTATCGGGATATTGGGGCCAATCTCCTTCAGATTCTCAAGGGCGTGAGCGGGCTTTCCTTAGCCGATTTGTCTGAACCGGTCATCGTTGTTGCGGAAGAGCTGGCGCCTTCAGATACCGCAGAGATGAAGAGAGAGTATGTTTTGGCTTTTGCCAACGACCTAGGCGGAGCCACTTCACACACTTCAATTATTGCGCAGACTCTGGGCATCCCTTGTCTCGTCGGCATGAAAACCATCAGCCAGCAGGTCAAGGATGGAGATTTTATCATTGTTGATGCCAATCAAGGCATGGTTTTTCTGGATCCGGATGAAGAGACCCGGCATCAATATGAATCAAAGCTGAACGCGCAGAAGGCGGAAGAAGCGCGCCTCAAGTCCATACAATTTGAAGCGGCGATGACTTCTGATGGACGGAAAATAGAAATGGTCACCAATATCGGGAATTTAGGGGATCTTGATCTGGGATTGGCGCAGGGCGCTGAGGGCGTCGGACTGTTTCGAACCGAATTTCTTTATATGGACAATACTCATTTCCCAACAGAGGAGGAACAGTTCCTTGTCTATCGGGAGGCAGCAGAGCGCCTCGGGGAAAAGCCGCTGGTGATTCGCACACTGGATATCGGTGGGGATAAGTCACTGCCCTATTATGAGTTTCCAAAAGAAGATAATCCGTTCCTTGGATGGAGAGCATTGCGGTTCTGCTTTGATCGTGAAGATGTTTTTCGCACGCAATTACGCGCTTTGCTGCGGGCAAGCGCCTTTGGGAACCTCAAGATCTTGTTGCCCATGATTGTTTCTGTGGATGAGCTGATACGTGTTCAGCAGATGCTGTCTGAAGAGCGTGAAAAGCTGGACGCGGAACACATCGCTTATCGTCAGAATATGCAGGTCGGGGTGATGATCGAAACGCCGGCATCTGTTTTTTCTGCGCACGCGCTGGCGGAGCATTGCGATTTCTTTAGTATTGGCACCAACGATTTGACCCAGTATATTCTGGCTGCCGATCGCGGAAATGAAAAGGTCGCTCGGATTTATAATTCGTTCAATCCGGCGGTGCTGCGCGCCATCTCGCTGGTGATTCAGGAAGCGCATTCTGCCGGCATCTGGTGCGGAATGTGCGGGGGATTTGCCGGGGATCCGCGTGCGACACGCATGCTGCTTGGAATGGGGCTGGATGAGTTTTCCGTTCCTGCCGCTAAAATTGCTCAGCTGAAAGATATCATCCGGTCAACGGCGTATTCTGATGCGCAGGAAGAAGCGCGGGCAATATTGGGTTTGGCCACGGTGAACGATGTAATGGCATACGAGGCGATTCATGAACAAAGTTCGAAACAATGAGTTGATTCAAAAGCTGCTTTGGATTGGGGCAGGCAGCTTTTTAATCGCATTATCGATTCATCTGTTCTTCGGACCGACCCATATTGCTTCAGGCGGATTGAGCGGGGCAGCGATTGTTGTCAACTATTTGATCCCTTCTTGGGACATTGGAACGATTCTCCTGATTACCAACCCGCTGATGTTTATTCTCGGCTTCTTCACCTTGGGACGTCAGTTTGGTTTGCTCACTTTGGTGGGATCGTTTGGCTATTCGCTATGGATCATGCTCATGGAGCGGGTCGCGCCCATTTCAAAACCGCTTGTGGATGATTTGATTTTGACGATTTTGATTGGATCAACCCTGAGCGGTGTCGGTCTCAGCTTTGTCTTCAATCAACATGCTTCCACGGGAGGAACAGATATTCTCGGGACGCTGATCCACAATGTGACGCATCTTGGTCTTGCCCAAAGTTTGCTTCTGGTGGATGGCATCGTGGTGATGTTTGGAGGGATTTTTATTTCTTTGGATAGCGCCTTGTATGCGATTGTTGCCATCTATCTTCAATCGATGGTGCTTGATCGGATGATCGCCGGATTCGGACGGCGGATCGTCATGAACATCACAACGGGATCCGTGGATGAGATCAACCACTATATCAACTATGTCATGCACCGAGGGACATCGATTTATCCGATGAAGGGAGGCTATTCACAACGCCGCCAGTCTGTGATCCTGACGGTGGTACATAATGCGGAGTATATTCGGATCAAAGATTTTATTGAGAAAACAGATCCAAGAGCTTTCGTCTTTGTTTATTCCGCCAACGAGGTGATGGGAGAAGGCTTTACTTATTCATTGCCCTCTGAACCGAAGCTAGAAAGAGGAGAGTATGGAGCTGGGGAAGACACAACGACTGAAAATTAAATCCATCCGGAGCATTGGGGCGACTTTGGCGGGAGATATTCTTCTTCCGAAAAAATGGGTTCCCGGCGGCGCCACGGCAGGGGAGGAGATTGAAGTTTTTTTGCTGCGCGATTCGGAGGACCGAATCATTGCGACGACGCGGCATCCCTTGGTTGAAGTGGGTCAATTCGCCATGCTCAAGGTGCGCGATGTGACGCGCATTGGAGCGTTTCTTGATTGGGGGATGGACAAGGATCTCTTTCTCCCTTACCGGGAGCAGCTGCATCAGGTTCGCCCTAATGAAATGGTGCTGATTTATTGCTATTTGGATCAATCGAACCGCATTTGCGCCACGATGCGCATTAAAGATAAGTTTTTGTTTCCTCGGGATCTAAAGGAAAATGATCATGTCGCCGGACTGATTTATTCCGTGAATCCCGAGCTTGGAGCGTTTGTCCTTGTGAACGGCCATTTCAACGGGCGTATTGCTAGGGAGCATATGCTTGGGGCATTGCGGGTCGGACAGAAGCTTGATCTTCGTGTGCAGGCCATTAAGCCGGATGGCAAGATCGATTTAAGCATGTACAGCCGGGCGCACGAGCATCTCAATCAGGATGCAGGAACCATCTATCGCATGTTACGCGCCAATCATGGTTTCCTTAAGGTGAATGATCACACCGATCCGGATTCGATCCGCGCCTTATTTGGCATGAGTAAAGCACAATTCAAACGTGCGGCAGGACGCTTATTGAAGCAGAGAACCATTCGTTTTGAAAAGGACGGAATTCGCCTTTTGGAGAATCAAACAGATCAAAAAAGGCATTGAGGGGGGCGTCTTTCACCCGAAAGCCAGAGGAAGGATAAAATCATGAACGCAAAGGATGTTTTGAACGATCACCCGGTATTTCAGTATTTTTATCGGATGAACCAAATTCCACGAGCGTCAAAACACGAAGCAGCCATCAGCCGTGAGCTGGTTTCCATTGGAACCGAGATGGGATATCTCACGGAGCAGGATGAGGCAATGAACGTGCGGATTCGCCGTCCGGCTGACCCAGAGTTTGAACAGGCGCCGCGCGTGTTGATTCAGGGGCATATGGATATGGTTTGTGTCAAAGCCAAGGATTCCCTCCACAATTTTGATACAGACCCCATTGAGATGGTTGAACAGGATGGTTGGCTTCAGGCTAAAGATACCACTTTGGGAGGCGATGATGGAATCGGCGTCGCCATGGGGCTGGCGCTCATTTCGGAAAAAATGGCTCTTCCGGCGATCGATATCTTGATTACCACAGATGAAGAAGAGGGCATGAGCGGAGCGATCGCCTTAAAGGAAGACTGGCTTGATGGGGAGATGCTCATCAATATTGATTCCGAGGAAGAAGGCTACGTGACAGGGGGATGCGCAGGAGGTTCTACCGGGGAATTCCATTTGCCGGTGAATCGCGAGGCGTTCTCTGGGGGACAGGTGCTTCATCTCTGCGTCTCCGGGATGCGCGGCGGACATTCCGGAATGAATATTTTGACGGAACCGAACAACGCCATAAAAATCATGTCTGAATGGATTCGTCGCGCCTCTCAGGTGCACGCTCTTCATCTTCATGATTTTTCTGGCGGATCAAAACATAATGCGATTCCGAACGAAGCAGAGGCTTGGGTTTCCTCGTCGACACAGGAAACGGAGGCGCTGGAATTCGCACTGAAATCCTCTTGGGAAACGATTCAAAATCGTGTTTTGAAACAAGAGCCGGACATTCATTTTTCTGTGGAAAGAGGGGAAACGGACGCTCAGCCACTTTCGGGAGAATCATGCAGCCGTTTCCTGAGCCTCATTGATGTGATGCCCCATGGTGTTTTTCGCATGAGGCCGGATCACTCTGGCGTCGAAGCATCAGACAATCTGGCGATTGTTCGCCTAGAAGAGAACGAAGCGTCGCTTCTTCTCTCCACGCGCTCCGGCAAAGAAAGCACTCTTGAGCAGCTTCAGTCCTCCATTCAGAAGACCGTAGAGACCTTTAATGGGCAGGGGCACTTTTTCGATGGATATCCTGCGTGGGAATTTCGAAAGGAATCGCGTCTTCGTGATCTGTTTGGAGAGGTGTACCGTGAGGAAACCGGAACAGAAGTTCAGATTCTCGACATTCATGCCGGTTTGGAATGTGCGATGTTTGCGCAAAAGAAGCCATCCTTGGACATGATTTCCATCGGTCCTGAACTGGAGGGAGCGCACACGATAGGGGAGCGCTTGAACATTGCATCCACGGTGCGCACTTATGAGATGCTGAAAAAATTGGTTCTTCGGGTCGCAACGGAAGTCGAAAAAAGAGTATAATTAGTTGAATCATTACGGGGCAATCCCGAAATCAGGAGGACGTGCAATGACGGATGAGATGAAAAATAGTGAGCCGATGACGAACGAAGAATTAGAGGACGAAGAGTGGGAAGAAGAAGATCGCATCGTCATCACGTTTGATGATGATACGGAAAGCGAATGCGTCATTCTTGAGATCTTCCCGGTGGAAGATAGAGAATATGTCGCGTTGGTTCCAGTGGAAGATTTGGAAAATGAAGATGAAGAGGCAGAAATTGAGATTTTGCTGTTCCGCTATGAAGAAGACGAAAATGGCGAAATGCTGATTTCAGATATTGAGACCGATGAGGAATATGAAAAAGTTTCAGCTGCAGCTGATCGTGTTCTAAGCGAAGAGGATGACGAGGAGCACGAAGAACAGGAGGACGCAGAATGATTGAATTGATTTTGGGACCTTCCGGAAGTGGAAAGACGACAAAGCTGATTGACCGCGCAAATGAAGAGTATAAATCGCGCAATGGCCATATCGTTTTTGTTGACAGCAACGCCTCGCAAATGTTTCGTCTGGATCACGCGGTTCGACTGATTGATATGAAGCAGTACCACATCAAATCTGCGGATCGTCTGTTTGGATTCATTGCCGGAATTTTGGCGAATGATTTTGATATTGAACGCGTTTTTGTCGATGGATTGCATCAGGATATGTTAGCGCAGGATTCATTGAAGGGGATGCTTGAGTCTCTGGCAAAACTTTCAGCCGAAAATTCGGCCGATTTCATTCTGGCTCTCAACAAATCCGCTGAGGAAATTCCTGAGATGGATGGGGTAAAGATCATTGAATCACTGGGTCATGAAGAATGAAAAGAATGGAAGAAATCGGGCGCATTCGGCTGAATGCGCCTTTCTTTTTTATTTCAGCAGGGCAGGGCGATGCGCGAGTTAACGATCGGATCCAATGATGCCGCACAACGTTTGGATCGCTTTTTGTCCAAAGCATTTCCAGGAGCCAGTGGATCTTTTCTGCAAAAGATGATCCGACAAAAGAAAATTAAAGTGAACCATGCTCGCGCACAGGCTGATCAGATTTTGCGTATGGGAGACCGGGTACAGCTTTATATTTACGAGGAAGTGCTCCTGCCGTTGGAACGGCAAATCGCATCAACAAAATCGACGCGCGCTCTCCGGTATATTTATCAGAATGATCAGTTGGCGATTATCGATAAACCTGCAGGAGTTCTGGTTCATCCGGCCTCTCGAGCCGATTATGGTCACACCATTGTGGATGCCTTTGTGCAGGATTTGATTCTTGCAGGAGAATACGTTCCGCGAAGAGAAAAAAGCTTCACCCCCGCTTTAGTGAACCGTTTGGATGCGAATACTTCTGGGCTGCTGATTGGAGCGAAAACTCACGATGCGTTGATGGGGCTGCCGAAGGCGCTTCAGGACGGAAGCGTGATCAAGTCCTATTTAGCCATCGTTGAGGGAAAATGGGATGGACCGGGAGAAATCCATACTCCCTTAAAAACGGTGAACGGGCACAGTTTTGCTGATCCGGAAGGGAAGGAGTCCTACACGGAGGTTAAAGCGCGCTGGACATCGCAGCGGGTATCGCTTCTCGAGGTCACGTTGCATACTGGGAGAACGCACCAGATTCGCGCGCATTTATCCTCAGAAGGCTTTCCCCTTGTCGGAGATTATGCTTATGGCGCTCGTATGAAGGATTCGCGCATTCATCATCACCAGCTGCTGTCTTATCGCCTGCGGTTCAAAGACGGGGGAATGTTCGGTTTGGATGATGGCCAGGAATTTTATTCTCGCCAAACGAATCCGTTCATTCATTTAGCAGAAATGTTGCGTCAGGTAGGAGGATCAGATGAGTATAAAAATTCTTCTCGTTGAGGATGAGGAACCCATCCGTATGTTTACACGGATCAATCTAGAGAATGAGGGCTTTTCCATTTTGGAGGCAGGATCCGGAGAGCAGGGAATTCAATTGGCACGCGAAGAGCATCCGGATCTGGTTGTGCTTGATTTGATGCTGCCTGGAATCAGCGGATATGAAGTTTGTGAAATTCTCCGAACCGAGATGCCACATATTGGGATCATTATGCTGACGGCAAAGTCTCAGGAAGTCGATCGTATTCTCGGCTTGGAAAAAGGGACGGATGATTATATGATGAAACCGTTCAATCCGCATGAATTGGTGCTGCGCATACGCTCGTTGCTGCGCCGCCTGAGGCTGGACCCTGGAGTTTCAAAACCGCAAGAGACAAAAAAAGAGCCGTCTCCGTCTCACCAAATCGAAGACGGTCCATTTATCCTAGATCTTTATGCGCGCACTTTTTATAAAAACGGAGAACTGGTGGAGTTGACCCCCACGGAATTGTCCATCGTTCACCTCTTTATGACCGAACCCGGCAAGGCATTAAGCCGCGAAGAAATTTTGCATGCCATCTGGGGGAATGACTATACGGGCGAAACGAAGATTGTCGATGTCAATATTCGCCGCATTCGAGCGAAGATCGAAGATAACGCAGCAAAGCCGACATATTTGGAAACCGTTTGGGGAGTAGGATACCGGTGGAAGAAAAACAGATAAGCGATAAAAAGGAACATCCCTCTCTCTGGCCGCATATTCCAGACGATCTTACGGATCGCCTGGGATTCCGTATCATGGGGCTGTTTTTGACGATCTTGGTGTTTGGAACGATTATTTTTGAAGTTTTTTACGTCCGTTCCCTCTATGATGCCTATTATGATAATGTCAGCGGTACGCTTTTATCTCAGGCTCGGTATGATGGCGAGCTGTTTCTCAGCTATGTTTCGGACAATGATATCAATACCGTGGTTCTGGAAAACAAAAATCAATTTTATCGTTCCAGCAATCTTCAAGTGCAGATTTTGAACAATAGTGGAATTGTGCTTTCCGATAATCAAGGAACATCTCTTCCGGGAACACAACTCAAAACGAGTGATATTTTGTCGGCTCAGAAAAACTATCCCGGGCTTTATGTCGGTCCTGTCTCGTATTCCAATGAGACCGTGATGAGCCTCTCGTATCCTCTTCGAAATCAAACGGATCAGGTGGGCATTCTTCGTTTGACGACGTCATTGAAAGAGATCAATCACCGCATTCAGGAGCGCATTCTTCTATCGCTTGCCTTTTGCCTGTTTGTCATCGCCAGCGCCGGGGTTCTGTCTTTTCTGATGTCACGCTCCATTGTGCATCCCATTCGGAACTTGACGGATGTGGCGCTGAAATTCTCGGACGGATATTATCAGGAGCGCGCCGATGAAACTTCCCGTGGAGAAATCGGGGAATTAGCCCGAACCATGAATCAGATGAGCGACAATATCCAGGAAAAAGAGAATTTGAAAAATGAATTTATCTCATCGGTGTCCCATGAGCTGCGCACACCGTTGACGTCGATCAAGGGATGGGCGATTACTCTGCAATCGGAAGGAATCAAACCGGAATTGGTGAACGATGGATTGAAAATTATTGAAAAAGAGTCAGAGCGGCTGGGCGCGATGGTGGAAGAGCTGCTTGACTTTTCGAGATTCTCGGCAGGACGGCTGAAAATGGAAATGAAGAATTTCAATTTAATTAAAGTCGCCAATCATATTTTGATTCAGATGCGGCCGCGCGTGGAAGAAAAAAAGCTTCATCTCAACTACAACTACGATCAACCGGAGCTGATGATTCGAGCCGATGAGGGGCGCATTAAGCAGGTGCTTCTCAACTTGCTGGATAACGCGATTAAGTTTACCAACGAAGATGGAACGATTTATCTGAATATTTCGACGACTCCCGGATTCGTCCGTGTGAGCGTCACTGACACGGGCATTGGAATTTCCGAAAATGAAATCGGGTTGGTGACCGAAAAATTCTGGAAGGGGTCCTCAAGTCAATCGCATTCCGGTCTTGGATTATCGATTAGCGAAGAGATTGTGAAGGCTCATGGCGGTACGCTATCGATCAAGAGCAAGCTGGGTGCAGGAACAAGCGTATCCATTACGTTGCCCATCGGTACGGAAGAGGAGGAAATCGCATGATGAATGAGCATCGCTCTGTTCGAACTTTTTTCCTTGCACTTTGCCTTCTGATGCTCGTCCTGTCAGGCTGCCGATCTGAAGAAGGATTGGGAGAGAATGATATGACGATGCTGCTGCGCGCGCCGACAGTATCTGATCTTCCTTTGGCAGGGGTCTGGTCGATCACAAAGATCGAAGATGCAACCGATTCCGCGCCTCAGACTGCCTCACGCTATCAGGTTGGCGATAAGCTGTATATCGATCCTTCTTTTGTCGCGATTGGCGATTCCGTCACGGTGGCTCCGACGTTTTCTTCCAAATATATTTCTGTGAGCGAGTATAAAGATCTCCGTTTTATCACCAAATCGATTGGTCTTCCTGAAGATCAATCTGCGTATGTTGCCATGATTCGTGATAATGATCTTTTCTCATTGGATCTGATTCAAGTCGATAAAAACACCGTCCTTTTTTCTTTTGAGTCGCGTCTCTATACGTTGACTCATGAGAATGGTCTGGTTCCTGAACCGATCAAAAAAGAATATCTGGCGTTTGCGCAAACGGAAGATTCCGAAAAGCAATTTACGGTGGAAAAAAGCAAAATTGTCTCGGTGATCGGGACAAGAACACAGATTCACGCCGAAAATGGCGTGCGATACAGTGAATACGCAAGCTATCTGATTGCCGATTTTCCAGATATGAAGCGTCCGGAGGTCTATCGGATGAATCATCTTTTTCTATTGAACGATGATCGCATGCCGTGGATTCTGGATTATACGCCGACAGAAGCCGATGAGAATAATCAGGTGATGCAAGGCACGTACTCATATTATGCCTTGCAAGACGTGGATCAAAAGCAAACTAAATATTTATACGATACTTTGGGACGCCAAATTACCTTTGCGCGGGGGAACATCATCTCGTTTGAAAAGCCCAGCACCTATCCACCCAATGACAGCACCATTCGAAAATATGAACTGCATCGTCTTGATGAGCTCGATGCGGATCACTCGCTCAGCGTGTTGGATATTGGCGGAAAAACAGAAGAGGAAGCGTTCCGCGAGCAAGTCAGCGCGCAACTTGCTTTTCTGGATCCAAACAAAGAAGTCGATCCTGCACAATTTCCTGTCGATGATACCAATTTAGGAATTTTACGGCAAAACTCGGGATGGACTTTTGTGACCAGCATGAATTGGTCTTCCGGATCGGTCAGCCTTCCGTCGCGCATCAATCTGGATCTCGTTTCGCAACTAAAAATTTTTGATGCGCCGTCGGATGCGATTTCGTGGACGCGGATTATCAATAAAGTGCCTCTGGCGACGACCGCCTCGGCTTCGCCGATGTCCGACCGTATTTGGATCAAGAACGAGGATGAGCTTCTGTACTATCGAAGCACGCGAACGACCATTGAAAATCAAGCGCTGCTCTCCATTCAGCTGGATGCCAATACCGACATCATATCGTTGCAATATTTTTACGATGAGCAAGGAGAACAGGTGAAAAAGCAATTCAAGTCAGGCGAGATGAGCCAATCTCAAGTCATCTATACGGATCCTCTGGAGCCTTCGGGAAGATGAACTCATCAGGGATTCATTTTTTCACATCGTCACCGTTTCACTCGTTGCTGTCCATGAGCAAAGAGTGAAACAGCGCTTCATTGGATCCTGGATCAGCAATCAGTGCTTCTTTTTTCTTCTTGCTGAGCTTTTTGATGGCACTTTCCAGCCGAAGAGCATAAGAGTGGGAGCCAACTTCCCAGGCTTGTTCCAGTTTTACGGGGCGCCGGGACTGGGTATATTTGGCGCCCTTTCCAAGATTATGCATCTTGAGGCGGCGCGGCACGTCGGTCGTATATCCGGTATACAGAGAATGGTCGGAACACCGGAGAATATAGACAAAAAAACGCGTTTTTTGATCATTCTTCTCCATGTTGCCTCTCTTTCAGAATGGGAAGAATCAGCGATAAAGAAAATCCTTTATTGATTAACGATTGGACGGTGCGATCAAACATTTTGCGGTCGTTGAGATCGCGATGGGCATATTTTTTTTGAACGATTTCTCGTATCGTTTCAGACTCGGTACCCCTAGAAATGATGGAGAGCGCCTGTTCGATGATGTTTGCGGGAACCCCTTTGCGAAACAATTCGTGCTGAATGCGCCGGCGGCTCCAATGTTGTCTGGATACTTTTTCTTGAACATAGAGCTCCGCATATTTTTGATCGTCAAGAAGATGCAGCCGGCGCAGCTGCAAGAGGACATCTTCGATGATTTCAGAAGAAATATGATCGCGCATCAGGCGCTGCCGAACCTCGCCTTCGGTTCTCGGCTGATATAGAGCAAAGCGGCGCCCCAATAGGAAAGCGCGCAGCCGTTCATCATCCGCCCGCAGTCGTTCATAGATGTCGCTGGGCACCTCGTCCGATTGATGCAGGCTTAATTCCATATACAGATCGTAAGAGATGCGCAGCTTTTCTCCGCTATTCATTTCAAATAAAAACCAGCCATATTCGTCCTGGTAGGTAATTGATACAATATGCATAATTGCTCCTTTTTTTTCATTATAGCATGACCGGGTCATGCGGAGGGTTGGTATCCGCTGATCGATTTCCGTTTTAAGTTGGGACTCTGTTTCATTTCGGATGTGATAGACTTTTTGAAACAGTAGACAGCGAAAGGAAGAAAAAAAAGGAGAGCAACGATGGCAGAATTAAAATATGACATTGTCGAGCAGCTTGGCGTTCTAAGCGAAGATGCCAAGGGATGGCGCAAAGAACTCAATCTTGTATCCTGGAATGAGCGCGAACCAAAATATGATCTGAGAAGCTGGAATCCGGATCATACTCGAATGAGCAAAGGGTTGACCCTCACCCGTGATGAAATTTCCATTTTGTCTGAACTTTTACAGGATGAGCTTAAAAATGAATAATCCGGAACGGGAAATTGAGGTGAAGCTGATTCACCTCGACGAAGGATTCGAATCGCGCCTATTAGAACATGGGGCGCGATTTGACGTTGAAGAAGAACAAATCAATGTCCGAGTGAATTCCACTTCACATCCCATTCCTGATCCTTCTTATCTTCGCGTTCGCACCATTCGCATCTCTGGGCAGGCGGATCGGCACGAATTGACCTTTAAGCGTCGGGTGAATGCCCATCAGGCCAGAGTGAACGAAGAATTCACCGTCTCCGTCGAAGATGCGGATGCGCTCTTATCCCTTTTAAGGCAGGTGGGATACGATCAGCAGCAACGCGGAAGAAAGCAGAGACGTCGGTATCTTTGGGAGGACTTTCGGATTGAGTTTGACCGATGGGATACCGAAACGCTTCCTTTTTCATATGTCGAAGTAGAAGCCTCTTCGCCAGAACGATTGAATCGATTTTATCGCACCTTTGAGATCCCCGAGCAGGCGATTTGTACAGAATCCATTGCTGAGCTGCAACAGGATGTTCGAGAGGGAAAGCGCGACCCCATCACTGGAAGATTACTGGGGTAGTTTTTCACCGGCTTCCAATGGAGAGCCATTTGGATTTTGACATGCGTCTCATCTGCTTATATAATGAGCGGAAGCAGGCGCATCCCTGCTTATTTTGCTTGAAAGTGAGAAAATGGATTTTATGGAACAAACAATTTTAACAGAAGAAGGATATCAGAAACTTGTTGAAGAGCTGGAATATTTGAAAACGACACGCCGGCGTGAGGTGTCTGAGCATCTGAAGGTTGCACGTGGGTTTGGGGATCTTTCTGAAAATGCCGAATATGACGCGGCAAAAGATGAACAGAAGGAAGTGGAAGCCCGGATCAATCTGGTTGAGCAGCAATTAAAAAACGCACAGATTATCAAAAAAGATGCTGGAATGGAAACCAACACGGTTCAATTGGGTTCGACGGTCAAAGTTCTGGACGTCGAGTATAACGAAGAGATGACCTTCACCATCGTCGGGACGGTCGAGGCGGATCCGAAGAAAAATAAAATCTCCAACGAGTCGCCTCTGGGGGCAAAATTGATTGGCTCGAAAACGGGGGAGTCTCTTCTCGTGGAAACGCCGGGCGGAAGCGTCACCTATCAGGTTCTCGAAATTCTAGAATAGCGGAGGAAAATATGAAGCAGCCGGTGAATGAAAATGAACAGCTTCAGATTCGTCGAAAGAAGCTACAAGAACTCCGCGACGCAGGGATGGATCCGCATCGTGAAACAAAATTTGATGTGACCGCGCATGCCCGTTCGATTCGGGATGATTTTGAAGCGATGGACGGGCAGCAGATTCGGATGGCCGGACGAGTGATGGCCAAACGAGGCCATGGGCGCATGAGCTTTCTCGATCTTCAGGATGCAACGGGGCGGATTCAGCTGATCTGCCGAAAAGATCTGATGGGCGAATCATTTGATGTGGTGAAGAAGCTGGATCTTGGCGATATTGTCGGCGTTGAAGGGGAGGTGCTGAAATCGGATCGCGGAGAGATCTCTGTTTCTCTCTCCATGATGAAGCTGCTGACCAAGGCGCTGGCGCCGCTTCCTGAGAAATTCCATGGCCTGAAAGATACCGATTTGCGCTATCGTCAGCGCTATGTGGATCTGATCGTCAATCCGGAGGTCAAGGATGTTTTCATCAAGCGCACTCAAATTTTGAGCGCCATTCATCGTTTCCTCAATGAGCGGGGCTTCCTTGACGTGGAAACTCCTATTTTGAACACCATTTCCGGCGGAGCGACGGCGCGTCCTTTTGTGACCCACCACAATACGCTGGATATCGATATGTATCTTCGTATCGCGAATGAGCTTTATTTGAAGCGCCTCATTGTCGGAGGGTTTGACCGGGTGTATGAGATGGGACGGATGTTCCGCAACGAAGGAATGGACACCAAGCACAACCCGGAATATACGGCCATGGAACTCTATCAGGCATATAC
>JAEXBN010000012.1 GCA_023394045.1 Bacillota bacterium
GAATTGGTGTAACGAACTCCCAAGAAAATCGCTCAATTATAAGACGTCGAGGGAGTGTATACAACAAGAACTTGAGCAACTATGGGCGGCTTAGAAAGTGTCCAAGTTATTATTGCAATTGGAGAAAAAAAAGCGAATAAACTTTATGTAAATAGTCTTTCAAATGAATATATTTTGGAAAAACGCCAAAATCTGCAGAACGTGTTAGAAGGTGATGAATTCGTTAAGAGAATTAATGATCTAACAGTGACTCAAAAGCTCAGGATAGCAGTTAATTCACATCTCATCTATTGTCTGGCATATGGTAAGGTGTTTTTCGAACATATCAATCCTTTAATACAACGCATTGAGGCCAGATCAAGCTTTATTGAAAAAACTCTTTACTTATCTACAAATCCTGAAAATTGGGGCGTTTTAACTGTTATCTCTTTTAGAAACTGTAATTCTGATACTAAGAAAATGCTTCCGCTATTAATTGCAAAACAACTCTACGACACACATAAAGAGGATATTTCTGAAACGGATGAAATAAGTTCAACTGTGCACTTAATCATTGATGAGGCGCATAATATTTTATCCGAACAGTCTACCCGTGAAGATGAATCATGGAAAGATTACCGCTTGGAAGTTTTTGAAGAAATAATTAAAGAAGGCCGCAAATTTGGTTTTTATCTTACGTTGGCCAGTCAACGGCCTTCAGACATATCGCCAACAATTATTTCTCAAATTCATAATTATTTCATTCATCGACTCGTAAATGAACAAGACTTAAAAATGATTGCTAATACAGTCAGCTCTTTGGATGCAGTCTCAAGAAGTCAGATACCGGCTTTAGCACCGGGACAATGCATTATTACTGGCACAAGTTTTGAGATGCCATTGTTAATACAGGTAGAAAAACTGCCCAGAGACGAATCTCCAAATAGTGAGAATGCTGATCTTCTTAGTTTATGGGGATAAATATTGATACTATGATTTTCTTTGCTACTAAACAAACTATTGAACGCTTCCGATTCTTTTTGCGCTCATATAAACCAAGTTGATGTAAAAAGAGATGAGTCCTCCCGCTCTTTCCGCATCATTTTGTGACCTATACACAAGCTGAACGTGGGGCGAAAGGATCCGAATGAATCTTACCTTGAGAAGAAGCATTCAACCTTTTTGCTTGTACATGCCGCAGGTGGATTTCCATCCCATCCCCTTAAACTTCATCCTCATGCCACTTGTTTTGCCAACCTGCGAACCGAGTTGGGGTAAAATAGATAAAAGAAAAGGAAGGACAAAACGATGACTTACGAACTGGGTGTGGTTGGCGGCATGGGATCGCTGGCGACGAATGTTTTTTTTCAATACCTGATCGATCATACGCCGGCATGTCGCGATCAAGATCATATCAATTGCGTGATTTTGAATCATGCGAGCATTCCCGATCGAACGGAAGCCATTTTAAGCGGGGAGGTGGAGCCGCTTCTTGAGGCGATAAAGAGCGATTTTCGTCTTTTGAATGCGCTTCCGCTCAAAGCCGTGGCGATTCCGTGCAACACGTCGCATTATTTTTTTGAAACCTTCCAGAGCTTTTCTGCGCATCCCATCATCAACATGGTAGAGGAGACGGTGCGGGCGGCTCAGCGTGCCGGAGCCGAGCGCATTGCCGTGCTGGCGACGAAAGGAACCATTACAGCCGGGGTGTATGAGGCATATGCGCGCAAAGCGCAGCTGGAGATGGTCGCGATCGATCCGGAAGATGTGGAGACGCTGATGCGGATCATCTACGCGGTGAAACAGCAGAATGTCCGCGAGTTTCCAGAGCTTTTGACGCTGATTGATAAGTATGCCCAACAGGGCGAGGTGATTTTGGCTTGTACGGAACTTTCGACCATTGATATTCATGGACGGCACGTGATCGATGCCTTGAAAGTTCTCGGCCGTGAGTCGATTCGGCGCTGCCGTGAAAGCGTGTGAAGATGCATACAGAGTTTAAGCCGATTATTTTAGGGACGGATATCAATGCGTACGGCGTGGCACGATCCTTTCATGAGGCGTATGGGGTGACCTCTTTATGTCTGGGGATCGCGCCGCTGTCGCCGACGCAGCATTCATCGATTTGTTCGGTGGAGACGCGCCCTGATTTTCAGGATGACGCGGTTTTTCTCATGGTGCTGGACGAGGTGGGGAAGCGGTTTCAGGAGCCTTTGCTTTTAATTTCTTGTGGGGATGGCTACACGGCGCTGATTACGCGCCACCGGGAGAGGCTAAAAGAACGATATGTGTTTAACTATATCGACCATGCGTTGCAGGTGCGGCTGGAAAATAAGGCGGCGTTTTATGCGGCGTGTGAAGCCTATGGATTGGATTATCCGGAAACGCAGGTGATTACGCCGGCGATGAAGGATGATTTTGTGGTGCGCGTTCCCTTTCCCGTGGCGTTGAAGCCCGATGATTCCATCGCCTATCTGGCGGTTGATTTTGCAGGGAAAAAGAAGGCTTACCGCCTGGAGACGGAGGAGGAGCTTCGCCGCACGGTGCATCAAATCTATGATGCGGGATATACGGGGGATTTGATCGTACAAGATTTTATTCCGGGCGATTTTTCCACCATGGCGGTATTAAATGCATATGTGGATTCTCATGGAAAAGTGACGATGATGTGCCTGGGGCGCTGTTTGCTGGATGAATGTCTTCCGAAAAACATCGGCAACTATAATGCGCTGGTTACGATGTCCAATCCGGAAGTATATGATCGCTTCCGAAGTTTTCTGGAACAGATTCAGTATCGCGGCTTTGCGAATTTTGACCTCAAGTATGATGCCCGCGACGGGAAACTGAAGGTGTTTGAGATTAATATTCGCCAGGGGCGTTCTTCTTATTATATGACGGCAGGCGGATGCAATTTTGTGACGTACCTAGTTGAAGATTTGATTCATCACCGGGAGGTGCCGGAACATGACCATGCACAAGAGGGACTTTGGCTCTATGTGGATCCCTATGTGCTGAAAAAGTACTGTGCGCCCGGGGATCGTGATCGGGTGAAGGCGCTGCTGAAGCGGGGGTTTGCTTTTACCCAGTGGTATGAGAAGGATCGTTCGCTGGCGCGGTGGTTGATGTATTGGCGCCGCCGGCTTTCGACGATACGGTATTATCCTAAATTACAGCCGGGACGTGAGGAGTAAAAAGAAGCGACCGCCGCTGATTTCGTTTGGTGAGAAATCAGCGGCGGTCGCTTTTTGATGCATGAGGATGTTTGATTAAAGAGGATCCAAGGGGATCAGAGAAAGGCACGGCGTTTACGGACGCTGCTGCATCGTGCGCTTGATCGTGCGTTTTTCCATCGGGTGGCGGATCAGGGTGCTGAGAAAGAGCGTTGCCAGCCCAAAGGCGAGAAGGAGCAACAGGGGCTGAAGGTAGGAGCCGGATGCGGTGAGCAGAAAGCCGGCGATGGTCGCGCTGAACGAGGAAAAGAGGTTTTTGGTGTTTGAAATACTCAGGTTCATCGAAAAGTCGCGCCGCCCATAAAAATCGAGCATGAACGCGGTGCGCATGGTCGGCATGAAGCCGTAGGACAGTCCTCCCAAAGCGAAACCGGCGATCAGAAAAAAGAGCTGATGGGTGAAGAGGGAGGCCAAAAGCAAAGATGGGGCAGCAATGGCCAGGATTCCGCCCATCAGAAGCGTGAGGCGCCGCCCGAAGCGGTCATAGAACAGACCGCATCCCACGCGTCCCAATCCGTTGCCCAGAGAAAGCAAGCCCACCATCCAGACGGCGAAGGAAACCGTAGTTCCTACGTTTAATGCAAAGTCACGTGCAAAGCTGATCAAGGCGCTTCCCACGGCCGAGCCGGTGAGTCCGTAGAAATAGAAAAGCCAGAAGGATGGTTCATGCAAGGTTTCTTTTGCGGTGGATTCGAGCGGGGCAAAGCGTTCAAAACTCTTGCGCGCCTTGGGGGCGGGAAAAACGGTATTTGGCTTTGGATGGCGTAGGATCAGTGCGCTGACCAGCGTGACCAAAATGCAGAACATGCCATAGAGAAAATACGTGCGCTGCCAGCCAAAACCGGGGGCTTGAAACAGACGGGAGGCGATTTGCCCGAATAGGACGGCATTCATGCCGAACCCGAGCATCAGCAGACCGGTGCAGAAGCCCTGGCGATCCGGAAACCAGACGCTGACTTCGGAAATGATGACATTATAGACGACCCCCATGCCCAAGCCATTGACCAAGCCATAAAAGAGGTAGAGCGCGAGAAGATTGTGCGTTTGTACGCGTGAAAGCAGCATAAATCCCAGACCGATCAGCGCGCCGCCGATGGGCAGGACGAGGCGGAAGGAGATGCGTTTTTGCAGCCAGGCAGCGCCCATTCCGCCCAGACAGAAAAACAGCACGGAGAGGCTATAGGCTTCCGCCAGCTCCGTGATGGAGTAATGAAGCGCCTGTGCAATCGGAGCCTTCCAGATGGACCAGGCATACAGAAATCCGGTAAAGAAGAGACAGAGCATGCCTGTAAAGAGATAGAGTTTGCGATGTTTCATGAAAGGATCCTTTATCTTTATAAGAGTATCTTGGGGATGAGGCTTCGTTGCGTTTCCGCTTCAAATCTCGTTGTGTTTGTGCTTCAAACTCCGTTGTGTTTGCGCTTCAAGTTTCGTTGCGCTTACGCTTCAAAAAGGGTGCTGGGAACCGCTCCGTCTTTGAGCTGCAACAGGACATCAGGAGTGGAGCCGTTGGTCAGAACGACGGGAATGCCGTATGAGGTTGCGATTTTCGCGGCTGAAATTTTGGTCGCGATTCCGCCGGTTCCGAAGCCTCCGGCATCACCGATGGAGATGTTTTGCAAGGCGCGTGCGCTCGGATCCACGGTCGCGATCAAGGCGGCATCCGCATGTTCCTTCGGATTTTTATCGTACAGCCCATCGATATCGCTGAGCAGAATCAGAGCATCGGCATTCCAAAGGACGCTCATGTGAGCGGACAAGGTATCGTTGTCGCCCACTTTGATTTCTTCAACGCTGACCGTATCATTTTCATTGACAATGGGCACGACGCCTTCATCGGTCAGCGTAAACAGCGTATTCCGGATGTTGAGCTCGCGCTCTTTTTCCGTCAGATCTTTTTTTGTGACCAGAATCTGTCCCACCGTCAGGTGGTGCTCTTTGAAAATCTTGCTGTATGAGGCCATCAGTTCCACCTGGCCGATGGCGCAGAGCGCCTGTTTATAGTTGGTATCAGATTTTCTGGCCCATTTGCCCAGCCGCGCGACACCGGCAATCCGTGCGCCGGAGGAAACCAGAACCACCTGTTTTCCAGATTCATGCAGGGTAGCGATGGAAGCGGCCAGATTGTCGAGAAAATCAACGTTGACCGAACCGTCTTCATTGGCCAAGGTACTGGTTCCGATTTTAATGACGATTTTGCGGGCTTGGGCGAGCAATTCTTTTGTCTGTTTCATCATTCAGACCTCCGAGGGTTAGACTTATGAAGAGGGATCGGATTAAGAGCGGATTTGACCGTCGCCGGTGATGAGATATTTGTATGACAGCATGGCGTCCATTCCCATGGGACCGCGGGCATGCAGCTTCTGCGTACTGATGCCCATTTCACCGCCAAAGCCGAAGACGCCGCCGTCGGTAAAGCGTGTCGACGCATTGACATAAACGGCAGCCGCATCGACCTGGTTCAGAAAATCTTCAGCCGCTTTCAGGTTTTCGGTGCAAATGGCTTCGGAATGATGCGTGCCGAACTGCGCGATGTGTGCCACGGCTTCTTCCATCCCATCAACGACGCGGATCGCAAGAATCAGATCCAGAAATTCTGTGGAGAAGTCCTCATTTGTTGCAGGCGCAACGTCGATGATGGACTGGGTTTTTGGACAGCCGAGGAGCTGAACGCGTCCCTCCAGCCTTTTTTTCAACAAAGGCAGAAAGTCCTTTGCGATGGGCGCATCCACCAGCACCGTTTCCACGGCATTGCAGGTTCCGGGGCGCTGCGTTTTTGCATTTTCAATGAGATCAAGCGCCTGATTCCAATCGGCGGAACGCTCCACAAAAATATGGTTGTTGCCCACCCCGGTTTCGATCACCGGAACCGTGGCGTGCTCCACGACGGAACGAATCAGCCCTGCGCCGCCGCGCGGAATGATGAGATCAATTTGATCCCGCATCGTGATCAGGCGATCCACCACCTCGTGTGCTGGATCGCGAACCAGATCCACCACATCGGGCATGACGCCGCTTTTGGCCAGACCGGCGCGAATGGCTTCAACAATGGCGATGTTGGAGGATAAGGCGTTTCCGGATCCGCGCAGCAAGATGCTGTTGCCGCTTTTCAGGGCAAGGCTAAATGCTTCGACGGTGACGTTGGGGCGGGATTCATAGATGATGGCGATGAGTCCGAAAGGCACGGTCACCTTGCGGATCTTCAATCCTTCCGGCGTCGTCCAGCCATCCAATATCCGGCCGACGGGATCCGGATGGTCGATGACTTGTTGAATCGCTTCATTCATTGCGCCCAGACGCCCTGGGGTCAGCTGAAGACGATCCACAAGGCTTTCGCTCATGCCCTTTTCCCGGGCGGACTGGACATCTCTGGAATTGGCAGCGAGAATCGCTTCACGATGCTCTGAAAGGCTGAGCATGACCTGTTTTAAGGCTTGATTTTTGGTTTCCGCGGACGCGGAAGCAAGCCTCTGTTGGGCTTGCCGTAGCGCATTGATTTGAGTGATCAGCTCCATAGAATGCTCCATTTTTGATTTTTTATCCCACGGCTGAAAGAGCAAACCGTGTCGGATGGCGGTCAATACGGTTCTTCCGGTCGAGTTCTCGAGACCTGTTCTCTAGGTCTTAAGGTCTTAAGGAAAGAAGCGCAATCGATAACGCCTATTATATCACCGCTTCGCGCGTTCTTACCGTTTCCCTATCATTATATAAGAAGCGATGAAGCATATAGGAAGCTCTGCTATAAACAGGAAGCTCTGCTACAATGAAAATAGAAATAGAAGGATTCATTCCATTTATTGATGAGAATGAACGGTGAGATGAGCATCAGAAAGAGGCAGCGATGAAAACAGAGCGTGAAATCATGGAGCAGGGAGGATGGTACCGGCCGGATAGTAAAGAACTCATTAAATGGAGAGAAAAGACGCATAAGAAATGTTGGAAGCTTTCACAAACTGCTCCGGATCATGCAGGGAAAATTCATGATCTGCTCAGCGCTCTTTTTGGTTCCGAACCGGATCACCTGAAGTTAACTCCGCCATTTCATTGTGATTATGGCATCCATATTGTTTTTGGATCCGGCTGTGAAATCGGAACGAATTGTGTTTTCTTAGATTCTGCGCGCATTGAAGTGGGGGATCGCGTGTATATCGGCCCCGGCGTGCACTTGTATACCGTGAATCATCCGATGGATGTGAACCGGCGCAAAGAAGGACTGGAGCAGGCTCGCGCTATCCATATTGGCCCCGATGTTTGGCTGGGTGGTCATGTGACGGTGCTTCCTGGGGTCACGATCGGTGAGGGATCCGTTGTTGCGGCAGGAAGCGTGGTGCATGATGATGTGCCGCCGCATACCTTGGTGGCCGGGGTTCCTGCGGTTGTCGTGCGGAGCTTGGATGACGAAAAGCCCTATGATTGGGGGAAGAGTGCGTTAAAAGATGAAGAGGATTCTTCCGCCCGTCCGGAGTCGCTTTCTTCTAAAGACACGCAGACGGATGCCAAAACACAAACGGGTGAAGAGACACAAACGGGTAAAGACACGCAGACGGATGCCAAAACACAAACGGGTGATTTTTTAGGATCCGAGCAACCGCGCTGGTGGGAAGAGTATGAGTAAGATCCAAAATCAGAGCCATTTGGTGGAGATTCAGGATGATTTTGATCCGGATAAGATCATACAGAGCGGTCAGACCTTTCGGGCACGGCGTGGCTCAGATGGATCTTACTTTTTTATCACGGGGCGCTCCGCGTTGTGGATGCGCTCATTAGGCGGAGGAGCTTTTGAAGTATCGTGTAGCGCGGAAGAATGGGATGCTGTCTGGTCGCGCTACTTTGATCTGGATCGCTCCTACCGTTCCGTTCGCGTTCAGGCAGAGCGTGCCGGGGGATATCTTGCTCAAGCTGCGCATTATGGGGAAGGCATTCGCATTTTACGCCAGGATCCTTGGGAGATGCTCCTGACCTTTATTCTCTCGCAGAGAAAGAATATTCCAGCGATTCGTAAAGCGGTGGAGGATTTATCCCAAGTTTATGGAGAGAAACAGGAGGTGGCGGGACAAACCGTATTCTTTTTTCCCTCTCCAGAGGCGCTAAAGCCGGTCCACGAAGAGACGTTTCGCCAAATGGGCATGGGATACCGTGCCCCGTATCTGGTCGATGCCGTTCAACGTGTTGTGGATCAGCGGCTGAATCTCAAAGAGCTGGAACAAGTCTCCACACCGGATTTACTGCATGCGTTGATGCAGGTGCACGGCGTGGGAACCAAGGTGGCGCATTGCGTGGCGCTCTATGGTTTTGGGCGCATGACCAGTGCGCCGATTGATGTCTGGATTTCTCGCGCCATTCATGAACAATTTCATGATGTCAATCCGTTTCCTGCTTTTGGCGAGAGCGCTGGCATCATGCAACAGTATGTTTTTTATGCGATGCACGACCATATGCCAACAGAAACGGGTAAGGGGAAAGTAGATAGAGGTTGAAATGGAGCGAGGACGAAAGAGAACGAAAGGATGGCTTGCATGAAAGATTTTGTATTTCATGTTCCGACGAAGGTGTTTTTTGGGACCAATCAGACGGAAGCCTATGCGCAAGCGGTTTCAAGGCTGGGGAAAAAAGCGATGGTGATGATTGGCGGAGGCAGTGCAAAAAAAATCGGCGCCTATGACGATGTCGTGAACGCCCTTCATACTGCCGGGGTGCAGACCGTTGATTTCTCCGGCATCAAACCCAATCCGTTGGTCGAGGATGCAGAAGCTGCCATTGCGCAGGCAAAAGCGGAGAAGGTCGATCTGATTGTGGCGATCGGCGGCGGATCCGTCATCGATACCGCTAAACTGGTTGCAGCCGGCGCGCGCCAAGAGCAGCCTGCTTGGAATATCGTGACGGGACAAGTGAAAGTGAAAGATGCGCTCCCGCTTGCGGTCGTGCTGACCTTGTCGGCTACGGGTTCGGAAATGGACTCCAGTTCGGTGTTGACCAATGCGGACACGACGGAAAAATTTGGGTGGGGCAGTCCGTTGGTTCTTCCAGCGGTGACGCTTGAAAATCCGGCCTATACGACTTCGGTTAATGCGTGGCATACGGCCGCAGGAACTGCGGATATTATGAGTCATGTCATGGAACAATATTTTTCTTTGGATGAGGAGTCGTATCTTCAGGATGCGATGTCGGAAGCGGTCTTGCGGACAGCCATTCATTTCGGACCGCAGGCGATCGCTCATCCCGATGATTTGAATGCGCGTGCCAACCTGATGTGGGCCAGCTCCTGGGCCTTGAATGGCTTGCTGAGCACCGGAAAGCATCAGCCCTGGAGCGTTCATGATATCGAGCATGAACTTTCAGCGGAATATGATCTGACCCACGGAATCGGTCTCGCCATTTTGACGCCACATTGGCTGCGCCATGTTCACAATGAAGCAACACGTCCGCGGATTGCGCGTTTTGCCAGGGAGGTATTTGGCATTAGCAGCGCCGATCCGGCGGAACAGGCAGAGCAGGGGATCCAGGCTCTTTCCGAATTTTTCGCCTCCATGAAAATCCCGATGACGCTTCACGAAGTCGGCATTGATGCGACAAGATTTGAAAAGATGGCGGAGCATGTGACCTCGCATCGAGGTGGCACCATCAAAGGATTTCAGCCATTGGCGAAGGATGATGTGCTCGCCATCTATCAGGCAGCATTGTAAAACTCCACTTTTTCAGCGCCTCTCATGTTGTTGCCCGTCTCCGCTATCGCCTCTTGCGATAGCGGAGACGGGCTTATGCGTCGGGCAGCGGATGGCGTTAGCATGCAGTCAGGTCAAAACATGTAGGATATGCACGTCAAATGCAAATGTGCCTACACGACGTTGGCAAGTGTTAAAATGGTGCCTCTGCCTACGCAAAATCGTAGGCAGAGGCGAATCACTCTTCGTTGCCTACGATTTTGTAGGCGCAAGAGCAGTGAGACGAGATTGCCCACGGATTTCCGTATGCAAATGCTCATAATGGGGCGTGAGCCTACAAAAAGCGTATGTCAATCGATAAAAAAAGGATGTGCCTACGGGGTTGTAGGCAACAGAACATTTCATCTCGCTTGCCCACGGATTTCCGTGGGCAAGCGTCACATCTGTCTTGATAGCGAAGGCTGACCGACAACACATGTGGAGAATCTACTTGCGCTTTCACATCAAATGCGGTATCATACCATAGCATTGATTGAGGGTCTGTAACTCAGCTGGGAGAGTGTCACGTTCGCAACGTGGAAGTCGTGGGTTCGAATCCCATCAGATCCATCCATAGAAACTCAAATCGCCTCGATACCGCGCAAATGGCATCAAATAGCCATTTCGGGTATTGAGGCTTTTTGGTAAAAGCGCAATAAAGGGCAATGTTCTGCTAAAAAGTTAGTCAAAAGTTAGTCAGAAAAATCGCCCCGGAGCGTGATGCTCCGGGGCGATTCGCAGGAATCTAAAATTTATTTTCTAGTTTGCAATGAGCTGAACAAGCTTTTCCATATTCTCTTCACGCGTCCGTTTCGTCACATGGGCGTAAATATCCATGCTTATTTTCACATGCTTCAAGGTAGGCGATAATATCAGCGTCATTCACTTTGTGCAGCGCTAAGCTATATGATTTAATTACTTTCTTGCGCCATCGTTGCGACGCTCTTTTTCTTGCTTCTGTGTATGTGATTGGCAGCCCCCTTTCATAGATTAACGCTGACCGCATTGCATCAGTACTGTTATAACTTGTCAACTCTTTTTTCGACTTTTTTCATACAGCCCGCGAAAATATTCTCGGTAGCTAATTCCGCGCGCTTTCGCCTCTTCAATATCGGCAATCATATCCGCGTCGTCTGCTTTTCTAAACGCGACAAGAATTTTCTTGTATGTCTTATCATCAAATTTTTTTGATGCTTTTTGTTGCGCGTCTGATGTTGTCATGCTGACCTTTCCGTGATAAAATCCGCCTAAGCGGGGGAGCGGTGACGCTGTCGCCGTTTCCGTGCTTGCTGGGTTTACATGTTTAGTCTTCGGCGCTCTTGATGAGCGCCTCGACTTTTTCGGTTGCCTCTTCAATGGTTGCGCTATCCTTTAATATTTGCAGGATAGCAAGCAGAAGCGCTTTGGCTTCAAACTTTGTCACGTCGTCCATAACTTTTCTACCTCCGCGTTAGGGAATTTCAAGCATTTCCGCTTGATAACGAATTATACTATATCGTATAATTCGTTATCAAGCTTTTTTTCGACTTTTTTCATACAGCCCGCGAAAATATTCGCGGTAACTGATGCCGCGCGTCTTTGCCTCTTCAATATCGGCAATTAAATCCGCGTCGTCCTTTTTGCGAAATTTGATCAGATAGGCTTGATATGTCTTTTCCTGGTATTTTCTTGTTGCGCGTTTTTGCGCGTCAGATGTTGTCATGATTTCCCCCGCTTGATATACTCAAATAGAAGCGCGGACGGGTTACAAGTGCGCAAGGTCGTTATTATTGTGACCCGTCCGGGTTTTGCTGGTTAGCTTTCCAGCGTGAGCGCGTCAGTCATTTCTTGAATGGCGCGCTTTTTGATATAAGTCTTTCAGATAATCGCGGTAACTGATGCCGCGCGTCTTTGCCTCTTCAATATCGGCGATCAGATCGGCGTCTTCTGATTTTCTGAGCCGGATAATATAACGGTTGTAGGTTTTTTCTTCAAATTTTCTTGTTGCGCGTTTTTGCGCGTCTGATGTTGTCATGATTTACCCCGCTTGTTATACTCAAGTAGAAACGGGGGAAACACGGCGGGGGTTGGTTGCTTTATCACCGTGTTTCCGTTGTTTCGGGTTTACTCTTGTTTGTTTCCTTCTTTGCTATCGGTTAAAAACTCCGTTAGCTCGGTAATAAGTGCCGTCTCTGTTTCTTTCGGCAGGTGATAGGATTTCACAATCAGCGCGACGGCTTGCGCGATTTGCCTGGTATAAAATTGAGACTGCTTGTCCGTTAGTCCTATGTTGTGCTTTTCTTGTTCGTTGTTCACGGTCTTAACTCCTTTCGTGTTTCCCTTTTTCGTTTCTATCTTGATATTATAACGCGCGGCATAATTGTTGTCCAGTCCTTTCCTCCGGTTTTTGTGAATGGTGAATTGTAAAATGAACGTGGATACCATAGCGAAATAAAAAATCCATAGCTCGACTTCTTGTTAGAATGATTTCACCACAAACATTTCTACAAGGAGGAGCTATGAATTCATCTCATTCTAACACGTCGGCAGGCAAAGGGAAGCATTTGAGATTTAAGCCACCGCTAAGACGCCGAGTGACCGGTGGCTGTTTCATTGAATGGCAGGTATGCGCATTCAGGATCATCGGAAGATAAAAAGCGAACACGACGTCGTGAGTTGTGGCGCTTTTTTGATTCCATGCCTTTTGCCATAGAGCCGATTAGTGATGAGCTTTTTAGCGATCATTCGTGGCGAAGCGTGAAAGACAAAAGCTCTAAGAACATTGAAAAATAGCCAATCCGTTGAAATCAGCGGATTGGCTATTTTCATGCAATGGAGAATAGGGGGATCGAACCCCTGACCTCTTGAATGCCATTCAAGCGCTCTCCCAGCTGAGCTAATTCCCCAAGCGATATAACACGAAAATTATAGCGAAACATGGAATTGATGTAAAGACCTGCTGGAAGAAATCGGAAGGCTGTCGTTCTCATCCTCGCTCTAAAAATTAAAGTTTTTTTATTCTCTCGGAGTCGTCATGACCGCATGATATAATCATAAAACGGAGGGAATCATGAAAGTATTACTCTATTCAGAAGGTTTGGATAAAATCAGCAAATCAGGGCTTGGACGAGCAATTCGCCTGCAGCAGACTGCGTTGGAGGAGGCGGGGATCGAATACACGCTGGATCCCAACGATCATTTTGATCTGCTTCATATCAACACTTATTTTCCGGAGTCTTTCTTTTTTGCCAGCAAGTGCCGAAAAGAGGGAAAGGCTGTTGTCTACCATGCCCACTCCACCAAAGAAGATTTTGAAAATTCCTTTCACTTTTCCAATCAACTGGCGCCAGCGTTCAAACAATGGCTGAAGCTTTGTTACCGTGTGGGGGATATTCTCGTGACGCCAACGCCTTATTCTAAAAAATTGCTGGAAAGCTATGAAATGGGTCGTGAGATTGAAGTGATCTCCAACGGCATTGAGCTGGATCGGTTTCAACCGATTCCGGACGCACGGAAACAGTTTATGGAACATTATGGGGCGCGATTTGGATTTTCTGATCAGGACTATGTGGTGATTGGAATCGGTCTTTATTTGGAGCGGAAGGGGATCCTTGATTTTGTCGAGCTGGCGCGCCGGATGCCGGATATGCAATTCGTATGGTTTGGATATTCCAATCTGAATCTGGTGCCTTCGGAGATCCGGGAGGCGGTGGAGACTCAATTGCCTAATCTGCATTTTGCGGGGTATGTGGAAAATCAGGAGATTATCTTGGCGTTGCAGGGAGCAAATGTCTTTCTGTTTCCCACGTTGGAAGAAACAGAGGGGATTCCGGCGATTGAAGCGTGTGCGGCGCGCGCTGATTTTGTGGTTCGCGACATCCCGGTCTTTGAAGGATGGCTAAAAGATGGGGTGAATACCTATATGGCAAAAGATTTGGAAGGATTTGAGGCGCGTTTGCGCGGATTGCAAGACGGGTCGCTTCCTTCTCTGACCGATGCGGCATTTTCCGTTGCGCAGGAGCGTGATCTGCATCGGATCGGAGAGCGTCTCCGGATCGTTTATGAACGTGCGATGGAATTGGCTTCCGAGCGTGTATATGAAGAAGAGCGCGAAGCGGAAGATTCTTGGATCCGCCGGGTCTTTCGTGAGTTCAAAGAGTCTTCTTCTGAAAAATCCGGGGAGGCGTTTTTTTCGGCACTTTTTCGTTCGATTGACTGGAAAAAATATACGAAAGAATCCATGAAACATCGGGCACATTTAGAGAAAAAGCATCTGAAATCGACGATCAGTCGAAAGAAAGCAAAATATTTTGATCACTCGCATGAAAAGGAGGGGGAACAATAATGAATCCAGTTGTCACATTTGAGCTGAATGAGGGCGTGATCAAGGCGGAACTATTTCCTGAAGTCGCGCCGAATACGGTACGTAATTTTGTTTCTTTGGTACAGAAAGGCTTTTATGATGGTCTGATTTTTCATCGAATCATCAACGGGTTCATGCTTCAGGGCGGAGATCCCACGGGCACGGGAATGGGCGGCCCGGGGTACCGCATCAAAGGCGAATTTGCGCATAATGGGTTTGACAATCCATTGAAACATGAGCCGGGAGTGCTTTCGATGGCGCGGAGTATGGCGCCGGATTCAGCGGGAAGCCAGTTCTTTATCATGCATAAAAGCGCTCCGCATCTCGATGGCGATTATGCTGCTTTTGGCCAAGTGATGGAGGGCATGGATGTGGTGAATCAACTGGCGACGGTTCCGACGGATTTTCAGGATCGTCCCCTGGAAGAGGTGAAAATGAACCGGGTCAGCGTGGAGCTGTTTGGTGAAACAATGGAAGAGCCGTTGACGCTCCAGTAGCGGCGGCTCAGGCTGTCTCAGTTGAGTGCCTGTTCTCGATTAAAAAACAGAAAAAAGGCTTGAAACTTTGAATCCGAATTGGTACACTATTTAGGTCAGTCAGTGCCGACATAGCTCAATTGGTAGAGCATCTGAATCGTAATCAGAGGGTTGAGGGTTCAAGTCCTTTTGTCGGCTTTATTAGATCCGCTGGAAATTCGCATTTCCGGCGGATTTTTCTTTTTCTGATGCCGGGCAGAGTGATGGGAGGAGGGAGATGGAAGCTGGCCGCATACCGCGGATTTTAATTTCTCTGACTTTCTTCAGCGACTGAGGATAGAGCCGTGTTTTCATGCATTCCGGTGTGATATGATACCCTGAGAACGGAGGGAAGATGATACGACTGTTTTGTTCGGATTTTGATGGCACGTTGGGACGTTCCGGGCGTATTTCTGCGGATAATTGCGCGGCGGTTCGCGCGCTTCAAAATGCCGGCGTTGATTTTGCACTGGTGACCGGACGCCCTTACGCGAATGCAGTGCGAATTTTAAGGCGGCATCATCTCAACGCACATGTTGTGGCGTGCAATGGAGCGCTCAGCGCGACAGCAGACGGTCGTATCTGTGCAGAAAAACCGCTGCCCTCTGAAATCGCGATGAAGATTTTTCAAGGCGCGACGCATCGAGGCTGGCTTTTCGCGGCCTACGATCAGTCGAGATGTTTGATTCCGAGATGGGCTCCCTTGGTGCATGGAGGATGGATTGAATCAAAAGTGCATCGGTCAACGGGCATCCTGCCCGTGCGATGGAGGGGGGAGGCATTGGATCAATGGAAGATCACAAAAATCAATCTTTATGCGCTACATGGGGCGAAGGCGGGTTCATTCCGCGCCTTGTATCAGGATCCGGCATTGTACGTGACGACATCCTCTCCCCGAAAAATTGAAATTCAGGCTGCCGGCGTATCCAAGTGGGAAGGGATCCGAGTTTTAGCTCAGACGCTGGGATATCAGGACTCGGAGATTGCCACGATCGGCGATTACGATAATGATGTGCCCATGCTGAAACAGGCTGCACTCAGCTTTGCGATGGGTAACGGTTCTGTTGCGGCGCGTATGGCAGCGGATTTTGTGGTTGCTCCTGTCGACCAAAATGGTTTTGCCGACGCGGCGTGGAAAATCATCGGGGATATTCAGCAACATGAGAAGACGGAGAAAGGGAGAGGGAAATGAGCAAGCAGCATAACGAACAGAATGAACAGAAGATGCCTTATTTGTCCGAAGGAAAGGATCCTGTGTATGCGAATGAATATGCTGCGGGGCTGGATCTTCCCTTATATTCAAAAGAAGCCTTGACGGTGCGGCCGGGGGATCATCTGACCGCGCATACCGGGATTTCTGTTGCTTTGCCGCCGATGACGTTTGGCTTGGTGGCGATTCGTTCCGGATTGGGCAGCAAGGGGCTTGTCCTCTCCAATGGCGTGGGGATCATCGATGCCGATTATCGCGGAGAAATACGTATGCCACTGTTTCATCATGGGACAGAGGAAATCACGTTGGAACCTGGTGAGCGGATCGCTCAGATGATCGTTCTTCCTATGATTCGTCCGGATCTCGTCAAAGTGGAACATCTGGATGAGACGGAGCGCGGAACAGACGGATTTGGCTCCAGCGGACGATTTTAGCGCGTGCAATCGGGGCGTATCTCATCGAAACGAAAAACGATAATAAGCGATAATAGAAACGGCAGAGGAGGGGCTGATGCGGCTGGATAAATTTCTTAAAAACTCCCGTTTGATGAAACGGCGGACGGTAGCGAAAGAAGCGGCGGACGGGGGGAGAATTGCGATCAACGGCCGCGTGGCCAAAGCGGGAAGTGATGTGAAGCCGGGAGATCGTTTGAGGATTGCCTTTGGCCAGCAGACGGTGGAGGTTGAAGTGCTTTCCGTTCCTGAGGTGGTGCGGAAGGAGCAGGCGGAAAGCATGTACAGGATTGTGGGAGAGGAATAATGGCTCAGTTTAAATCGATTTTGCCCAAAGAACCAAAGCCAAATGGAGAATCGGATTTTCGAACGCCGCGTCGGGCGGAAGCACACCAGGGTGCTGGAAGCAGGGAACGGAGAGATCCTGCGGCGCGGGGCGCACGGAGCGAACGCGATCGGCAAACTCGCGCAGGTCAGGGATCGGACGTGCGGGGGCGCACGCACAAAAAGCGGACATCTTGGAATGCCTCTACGCTTGGTGTCCTGGCGGTGATTGTGGTTCTTCTCATTATTTTGGTTCCGATTGTGCTGGCTCTTCGTGGAGCAGGAAAAAATCTAAAAGAGACGCAGGCTCTTCAGTCTTCGCTGGAAACGCAGCGCGATGCACTGCAAACCTCAGTTAATGAGTTGAGAAGCCAGCTCGATATTGTCAACACGGATGGTTTTATTGAAAAATATGCGCATGAGAAACTCGGCATGGTTCGCCCCAACGAGATTCTCATGCAGATGGATGATGGCACCGTCACGCTGAATGAATCTGCCTATTCGTCGTATGAGGCGAAGCAACGAGGGACGGCGCCGCAGGGTTCTTCGTCTGAGGCGGCACCGGAGGAATCCGCGTCTGCGGCTGGCGGGGTTTCGAACTTTGGCTATGGAGCCAGCGGAGCCCCGGTGCGGGAAGACCCAGCGGTCGAAACGGAACATGATGCGCCTTTAGCATCGGAAGAAAATGCACAGTAATGGGAAGAAAAAAGAATCCTCAAATTCATCCTCATCAAAAAGTGAACGCCTTTTTGCAGTTTCTCAAGGAGTTTTCTTCAGGGCGCCAACTTTTTTTGGGCATCTCTGGGGGAAGTGACTCCATAGCGCTCTTGGGATTGGTCGATGAATGCATTGAGGCGGCGGGACGCCCGAGAGACGAGGTGGTGGTGCTTCATCTCAATCATCGTTTGAGAGGGGAAGCATCCGATCGGGATGAGGCGCTGGTGCGCGAGGCATCAGAGCGTGCGGGATTTCGCTTTTTTTCCGCTTCGGTGGATGTTTTTGCGCAGGCCAGAAACCAAAAAAAGTCTTTAGAAACGGCTGGACGTGAAGCCCGCTATGCTTTTTTTGAACAGGCCATGAGTCGTTTTAATGATGGCGCAAAACCTTCTTTAGATGAAGATGAAACCCGAGATGAAGATGAAACCCGTTTGGAGGTACGGCTGCCTGTTTCCGACATGAAGGAAGCACTTCCGGCGCGCGATCGCTCTCTGCTGCTTTTAGCACACCATCGTGAAGATCAATCCGAGACGATTTTAATGCATCTGTTTCGCGGGACGGGATCCACTGGTCTGGTGGGCATGCAGCCTGTGGAATCGCGGTCAGGATATCTGTTGGGAAGGCCTCTTCTGCAATGGTCTAAAGCGGAATTGATTCAATATAACCTCGATCGTGGTCTTCGATGGAACGAGGATTTGAGCAATGCATCGGAGGCTCCCACGCGCAATCGTCTGCGTTTAGAGGTGTTGCCGCGCGTCCGGGAGCGGATCAATCCTTCCGTGGATGAGGCATTAACTCGTTGTGCGCAGCTTGTTGCAGCAGACGAAGATTATTTGAGCCGCGAAGCATCGAACTTTCTACGGGAAGTCATGCTGGATGGACGCCATCCATCTTTCGGAGCTGGAGACGTGTCGTTTAGCTCTCTGCGGCGTAATGCTTTTTGGCTTAAAAGTGTCGCGCTGCCCAAAGAGAACGTTTTGGCATTGCCTTTAGCACTGCAGCGCCGTGTGATCATGCAGTGGGTGCGCCAAGTGCATCCTGACGCGGCACTCTCCTTTGATGGAATGGAAATTCTTCGATCCTGTTTTGAAAAACCAGCCGGGCATCAGATCTTTCTTTATGGTATTATGTTCCTGAATGATGCTGCGGGAGTGCATGCGGTTTCTTCAGCGGATTGGGCGGCTCTGCGCGAAGAAACCATGCCTGCCGCCGTTTTCCTTTCAGTGGATCAGGTCCGACGGAGTGTAGCGCCAGTACCGCCGGGCTTTTCGTGTTTCTTCTTGGAACGCGTGACCCTGTCGGATCTGGAGGAATTGAAAAAAAAGGCACCGATGATGGCGCTGTTTTCAGCGGAAGGGGCGGATCGTATGACCTTGCGTTCGGCGAATTCAGGCGAAGTGTGGATTCGAGAAAATGGCCAGTCGAAGCCGCTTCGGCGCTTATGGACGGAATGGGGCGTTCCTGCTGTTTATCGGAAACGCTGCCCGGTTTGGGCAGATGAAGGCGGATTGCTTTGGGTTCCGGGGTGTGGACGCAGTGGGCTGCGACGTGCCCGCCCGGGAGAGCCGGCGATTCGTGTAATTTGGAGGATGGAATGACAGCAAAGCATATCGATCAGTATGTTGACCGGATTCTTTTCACAGAAGAAGAGATTCAGACGCGCGTCAAGGAGCTTGGTGAGCAGATTACGCGAGATTATCATGATGCTTCTGCCGATCTTCTTTTAGTGGGAATATTAAAAGGCGCCACAATTTTTATGGGCGATTTAATGAAGCATATCGATCTGGATGTCGAAATTGATTTCATGTCCGTTTCAAGCTATGGCGGACATACGGTTTCCAGCGGGGACGTGCGGATTATCAAAGACCTGGATCAGCATATCATGGGCAAGGATATCTTAATTGTCGAGGACATTATTGACACCGGGTATACATTGGATTATTTGGTGCACAACTTGTTGTCCCGCGGAGCGCGAAGTGTCAAAATCGCGGCGGTTTTGAACAAGCAGGAACGGCGCGTGGTGGATCTTCAGGGAGATTACATCGGGTTTGATGTGCCGGATGAGTATGTGATCGGATATGGGATGGATTTCAACCAGAAACTGCGGAATCTTCCATATATCGGAACGCTCAATCCGATCTATTACCGTGATTGACCGCGCATCGCGATGGATGACGGGATGCGGGATGAAATGCGCAAATGAGGAGATTACAGCAGAGCTCTCCGGTGCGATGGAAGGAAAATGAATGAATAAACGCAATAACCGAAATGGCCTTGGTCTGACCATCAGCTATCTTCTGCCATTGGTGATGATTGCGCTGATTTTTATCTTTTTCAATCAGCGTCAGGCACCGCCCCAGCAAATGACTCATAATGAGCTGGTTCAGGCGTTGGAGAAGAACCAAGTGAAAAGTCTGGTCTACCAGGGAGAGAAGCTGAGAGGCGTGATGAAGAATGAAGCGAAAACTTCATTTGAGGTCGTGATTCCTGCCTCTTATTTTCAGGAATTCTATGATGAAAATGTCAAACCTCACGTGAGCAATGGCGATCTGGATATGGTCTTCCAAGCGGTGCCGGAACCGAATCCCTTTATTGCCATGTTGCCGGACGTCATTCTCATTTTGCTGTTCGGTCTGATTATGTATACATTCTATAAACGTCAGGCGATGCAGAATGGAGGAATGAATAATTTTGGGAAAAGCCGGGCGCATTTGAACAAGGATACCAATCGCCGGATTACATTTGCTGATGTGGCAGGATTGAAAGAAGAAAAGGAAGAATTATCGGAGCTGGTGGATTTCCTGAAAAATCCGAGAAAGTTTACGGATATCGGGGCGCGTATTCCGAAGGGGGTTCTTCTTGTCGGACCTCCGGGAACCGGAAAAACATATCTTTCCCGCGCAGTTGCCGGCGAAGCCGGAGTGCCGTTTTTCTCGATTTCCGGTTCGGATTTTGTAGAAATGTTCGTCGGCGTGGGAGCCTCGCGCGTTCGGGACCTCTTTTTAGAGGGAAAGAAGAATGCGCCATGCATCATTTTTGTGGATGAAATTGATGCAGTGGGACGGCGCCGTGGAGCCGGTCTGGGCGGCGGGAATGATGAGCGAGAACAGACTCTGAATCAGCTGTTGGTTGAGATGGATGGCTTCGATAAGAATGAGGGCATCATTATCATGGCGGCGACGAACCGCCCGGATATTTTGGATCCGGCGTTGCTGCGTCCCGGTCGGTTTGATCGGCAGGTCTTGGTCGGGATGCCGGATGTGCGCGAACGTGAAGAAATTCTAAAGGTGCATACGCGGAATAAACCGGTGGCGGCGGATGTGGATTACCGGGATTTGGCGCGTCAGACGGCAGGGTTCACTCCGGCAGATCTTGAAAACATGGCGAACGAGGCTGCGCTGCTTAGCGCGCGCGCCGGGCGCAGTGAAATTGACATGGCTACGTTTGTGGAAGCGTCCATCAAAGTGGTGGCTGGTCCTGAAAAGAAGTCGAAGACTGTGTTGGAAAAGGAAAGGCGCCTCACCGCTTATCATGAAGGCGGTCATGCGATCGTCACTCGCGCGCTTCCGGGATCCGATCGGGTCAACCTGATTACGATTGTTCCCCGTGGCATGGCGGGCGGCTTTACGTCCTTTTTGCCGGAGGATGATCAGCAGTTCCTTTCGCGGAATCAGATGCTCACCGAAATCGTGACCTTTCTTGGCGGCCGAGCTGCGGAGGCGCTGGTTCTCGGCGATGTGTCGACGGGGGCATCCAACGATATCGAACGCGCCACGCATATGGCGAGAAATATGATTGTCAAATACGGGATGAGTGAGACGTTGGGGCCGGTGGCTTATGAGGAGGGAAAGGACAATGTCTTCCTCGGAAATGATCTCGGTCAGATCCGCACCTATTCGGAAGAAACCGCGCAGGCGATCGATCTGGAAGTTCGCGGGATCATGAAAAAAGCTTTAGATACGGCGATGGAAATCTTGAAACAGAATCGCGAGATGCTGGAGACGCTGGCGCAGCGCCTGCTGGAGCGCGAAACGTTGAATGGTGAGGAATTTGAAGCGCTCTTTCAGGAGATGGGCGTTTCGTATCATGAAATCAAAGGAGATGCGTAATGAATCAGGCCACATCTCAACAGACCGCGCAGACCTTGCCAGGTTTTACGGTGGGCGGATTGACGTTGACGATTATTGACTTTCTGTATCTGGCGATGCTTCTTTTTCTCGCCTACCAGACCGTTCGCAGCCATCAAGTGCTGAGCCGTCTGGAAGAACCGAAGTATACGTTTGAGTCGCGTCCCAAAACAATCAATTTGATTTTGACCGTGATGATCCTTGGCTTTGGAGTGATTACCTTTGTCCTCCAAAAGTCCTATGTGACGGGAGTGATCATGATTCTGCTCGGATTGGTCTTTTTATACTCCTCTCGAAATCGCGTGATCGTCGCCAAAGAAGGGTTCTTTGCAGATAATAAGTATTTTACCTGGGGCGAGGTGCGGCGATGGGCATGGGATGTCGAGGGCGGCAATCTGGTCATCGTGACAAAGACACGCGGAAAAAAGATGGAGCGCCAAGTGCTGCAGGTCGGCAGAGTGAAGATGACGGAAATCAATGAGCGTTTTCGTCAGTTCAAGTTGGGAAAAACGCCGGTGATTCCGGGCGAGACAGACAGCACAGAGCCGGAGCCGCTGGAAGCACCCGAGAGCCTTGAAGATGCCGTTTTGGATGAGGCGGCTGTGGAAGAAAACCGTTTCGCCGATCAGAAAACACAGCAGGAAGCAGCAGAACATCGTGTAGGACTGAAGGGAACAGGAAAATCGCATCAGAAGCGCAGAAAAAAATAGGGGGCGTGATGACACAGTTTATCTTCGTGACCGGTGGTGTGGTATCCGGCATTGGAAAGGGGATCAGCGCGGCGAGTGTGGGACGCTTGCTCAAGGATAATGGATTCTCTGTTTTTATGCAGAAATTCGATCCCTATCTGAATGTTGATCCTGGGACGATGAGCCCCTATCAGCATGGTGAGGTGTTTGTCACACGAGATGGAGGCGAAACCGATCTGGATCTGGGGCATTATGAGCGTTTTATCGATGAAGAATTGACTAAAAATTCTTCGGTCACGAGTGGAAGAATTTATTCCAATGTGATCCGGAAAGAACGTGCAGGAGATTACGAGGGAAAGACGGTTCAGGTGATTCCCCATGTGACGAATGAAATTAAAGAAAAAATTTATTCTGTTGCGGAAGAGTCGGGCGCGGATTTCATCATTACGGAAATTGGCGGCACAGTTGGGGATATTGAATCGCAGCCTTTTATTGAAGCCATTCGCCAGATCCATTCGGAGAATCCGGATCAGGTTCTGTTTTTGCATACGGTGCTCATTCCGACCATTCCGGGGACGAATGAGTTGAAAACGAAGCCGGCGCAGCATTCATTTAAGGAACTCATGAGCTATGGAATCAAGCCCGATGTGTTTGTTTTGCGTGCAGCGGAGCCGATTACGGAAGAAGTCTTTAAGAAGATCAGCTTGTTTTGCGATCTCCCACGGGAGGCGGTGATCGAATCGAAAACGGTGGATATGATTTATGAAGTGCCTCTGGTCTTCAAGGCGCAGGGGCTGGATCGCTTTATTTTGAATCATTTTCATCTGGAACCGCGGGCGGATCGCACCGAAAAATGGGCAGCAATGTGCAAAGCATTCAAAGCAGCGGATCAGGAAGTGCACATCGCTTTAGTGGGGAAGTATACACAGCTCAATGATTCCTATCTCTCCGTGCTTGAAGCGGTGCGCGATGCGGGATTTAATTTGGGAGCGCACGCAGAAGTCGATTATATTGATTCCGAGACCGTGACACCGGAGACCGTCAGCGGACTGATTTCTAAATACGATGGGATCATCATTCCAGGGGCTTTTGGATCCCGGGGAACGGAAGGGATGATCGAGACGGTTCGCTATGTTCGCGAGCATCAGATTCCTTATCTTGGCATTTGTATGGGAATGCAGATTGCCTGCATTGAGACCGCAAGGAATGTTCTCGGTTTAGAGGGGGCATCGTCGCTTGAGTTTGATCCCCAATCGCCTCATTTAATCATTACCTTCTTGGAAGGGCAAAATGAAGATATTGATCTTGGCGGGACATTGCGTTTGGGCAATAATGATTGCGCGATCCGGGAAGGAACGTTAGCGCATCGGCTGTATCAGTCGACCAGTATTGTTGAACGCCATCGCCATCGCTACGAGTTTAATAATAAGTATAAGGAAGCGTTTGAGACGCAGGGAGGCATCGTCTTCAGTGGAATTCAGCAGGCGAAGAATTTGATGGAGATTATAGAGCGTCCCGATCATCCCTATTTTATTGCGACTCAATTCCATCCGGAGTTCAAATCACGTCCGAATGCTCCGCATCCGCTGTTCACGGGTTTGATTCGTGCGGCATTGGAACGACGGGGGGAATTGTTGGAAGCGGAGGCTTCGGCCAAAGCGGAATAGCGCAAGGCGCGTCAGCGTCCGGTTAAGGCTGAAATTGATTTTTCAGCTATCCTGTAATGACCGGCATCCTGAATGGAGCCGGATCGGAGGAATTATGGAAACAAAATCAATTTTTTCTGCACACCATCTCTCGAGATTGGGAATCCTAATCGCTTTAATGCTGGTTCTCAGCTATACCCCTCTGGGCTATTTGCCATTAGGACCGATCTCCATCACGACCATGCATCTTCCTGTTGTGCTGGGCGCCATCTTAGGAGGCGTACCCTACGGATTGGTGCTTGGATTCGTCTTCGGATTAAGCTCGATGCTGAGAGGCATTCAGGGATTATCCGGTCCGTTGTCCTTCGTGTTTATGAATCCGCTGGTGAGCGTCCTGCCGCGTGTTTGCTTTGGACTGATCGTTGGGTTTCTTGCCGATCGGCTTCGGAATAAAAATATCATTCTGTCGGCGACAGTTCCGGCGCTGGTGGGGACTGTGGCGCATACAGCGATGGTGATGACGATGCTCTACCTTCTTTTCGGAGAACAGGTGGCGAGCAATCAGAGCCTCAGCGCCTCGGCGGTCGTCGCATTGGTTTGGGCGACGGTGATCGGAAATGGGATTCCGGAGGCGATTCTGGCTGCTGTGGTGGCAACGCCGGTGGCTCGTTTGTTACGCACGCGGATAAAATTTTGAATGATGGGCAATCAGTGAAAGCATCTCTGGCATGTTTATCGAAAAGATGAGGAAAAACAGCATGGAAAACGAAAAAGCCCCGGGAGAGCGCTCGCTTTTATTGGCGATTGATGCCGGAAATTCGAATATTACCTTCGGGGTCTTCAAGGATGATGCCATTCTGCATCAGTGGAGAATTCAGTCCAATAGTGAAAAAACATCGGATGAATACGGCGTGGAATTGGAAGCCATTTTGAGTCACTTTCATCTTCACCGTAAAGTATTCCGGGATGTGATTCTCTCCAGCGTCGTGCCGGAATTGATTCATCAGATCAGTGCGATGTCCCGCCGATATCTGCACCTGACCCCAATGATTGTGGGGGAAGGGACGAAGTCAGGGATGCCTCTTCGGGTGGATAATCCTCGTGAAGTGGGAGCGGATCGGATTGCGGATGCGGTGGCTGGATATGCGATCTATGGCGGTCCTTTGGTCATTATCGATATTGGGACTGCGATTACCCATGAAGTGGTGAACGAAAAAGGAGAATATATTGGGGGCTCCATTTCTCCGGGCATTGGGATCGCTTCGGAAGCGTTGACCAAAGGAACCTCGAAGCTGCCGCGCGTGGAGCTGGTGCTTCCGCAGCGTTATATTGCGACGAGCACGGTCGAAGCCATGCAGGTGGGCTTGATTCGTGGGTTTATCGGCTTGATTGATGGGATTACAGAGGGCATTTTGTCCGAACTGGCGCAGCACACCGATAAAAAGCCGCATGTGATCGCGACGGGCGGTTTTTCATCGTTACTGACCTTAAATTCTAAGTATATTGAAACCGTCCATGGAGACTTGAACTTGCAAGGGCTTCGGTTGATTTATGAACGCACCATGAAAGCGAGGGCGAATGAAAACGCAAGGGATCATGCCTGAGGGTCAGAAAAACGCAGGGAATGAAAATCCCTTGTTCGATCAGAGAAATGTAAAAACAGACGTCGGCTCTTCGTCGGCGTCTGTTTTTGTGACCCTTGCTCCGTTGGCAGGTGTGAGCGATATGCCTTTCCGGGAGTTGTGTTTTTCCTGGGGTGCAGATGGCGCAACAACGGAGATGGTCAGCGCGCAGGCGATTTTTTATGGCAATCATCGAACAGAGGATTTGCTTGAAAAGGGGGAGGAAGGGTCGCTCACATTGCAACTGTTTGGCAAGAACCCGGATATTCTTTCACAGGTGATCCGCACTCATTTTAATGAGGATCCTCGCTTTTCAGCCATTGAACTCAATATGGGGTGCCCGGCACCCAAAATCGTAAAAAACGGGGAGGGTTCCGCTCTCATGAAGAATCCGCTTTTGGTTGGCCGTATCTTAGGTGCCATGGTTCAGACCTCCTCCAAGCCCGTCCATATCAAGATGCGATTGGGGTGGGACGAGACGAGTATCAATTATCTTGAGATTGCGCATATTGCGGAGGAAGAGGGGATTTCTCAGATCACCCTGCACGCGAGGACGAGGGAGCAGCAATATTCTGGACAGGCGGACTGGTCTGCGATTGCACGGCTCAAGGAAGAAGTCCGCATCCCCGTGGTGGGCAATGGTGATGTCGATACCCCGGAGAGGGCGCTGGCCATGGTTCAGAATACAGGATGCGACGGCATTGCCATTGGCCGGGGAGCGATGGGCAATCCCTTTTTGTTTCAGGAAATCAAATCCTATTTGAAGCATGGTTCCTATGCTCGCCCGTCGATTGACGTCGTCATCGAGACGTTGAAGAAGCATTATGAGAAAGAAGTGCGGATGCGGGGAGAAACGCGCGCTCTTCTGGAAATGCGGAAACATATCGCTTGGTATATTGCGGGAACTTATGGCGCAGGAAAGACGAAGGCAAAGATTATGACCGCAGAGACAAAAAAAGAGGTCTTCAGTATACTGAAGACCTTTGTCGATCAAGTTCATGAGCGAGAAGCGATGGATTCGCGCGGCTGCACAGAGTGATGGAAGAAATCCACCTGAAAAAGGACACGGAAAGTGGTGCCTTTTCCCACACGGCTGGCGACTTCAATTCGTCCTCCCAGCTGTTGTACGATGCTTTTGGTGATCGCCAGCCCCAGCCCCTGTCCTCCAACCTTACGGTTTCTGGAGGAATCAACGCGATAAAATCGATCGAAAATATGAGGAAGAGCTTGGGGATCAATGCCAACGCCATTATCGGCCACGATGAGAATGAGATTTTTTCCCTCACGTGCGAGGGCGACACGGACGGTACCTTCGGGTTCAATGGCTTTGATGGCATTGCTGAGCAAATTGCTGAGCACTTGCGAAAAGAGGCGTGAATCCGTGTCGAGATGAAGATCGGGGCTGATGGCTCGTTCAAATTGTCCGTGACGTTGTGCAATGAGAGGCTCAAAGCCGTCCAGAATACGCGCGATAAGAGCGGAAACATCCACATCCTGAATGTCTTCTGAGGCGATGAGTGATGCGTCATGGAAGGTTTTCTTCAATCGCTCGACCAGAAGCGTCAGCTGGTCGATGTTTGCATCCAAAACGCTCAGGTTGCGATCATCAACCGGAATGATTCCATCTTTCATCGCTTCAATATGGAGTTTCATATTGGTGAGCGGTGTCCGCAGCTCATGGGAAATATCTTGTGCATATTGCTGACGGGTTTCATCCTGCTCGCTCAGGCTTCGAGCCAGAAACTGCACGTTCCCTGAAAGCCGCTGCAATTCTTCAATATTTGTGTCTTCCAGATCGATCGTATAATCATGTTCGCGGATCCGGTTGGTGGCATCCCGCAACGCTTCGATCGGGTCAGTGATCTTCTTAGAAAAGAAATAGCTGAAGATGAGGGCGACCAGTGCAAAGCTGGACAATCCCAGAGCCGTAGAGCTCAGCGAGCGCTTCTGAAATTCTCTCAGTGAAGCGGAAAGCGCAGGATTGCTGCGATTATATGTGAGAAGCATGGATCCGATGCGCTCTTTTTTTGAGTTGAGAAGATCATATTGATCAACTTGAATATTCGAATCGGAGGTCACCGTGTTGTCCAGCCCTCGGTAATTGGCGACGATGCGGGACTCTTGATCCATAATCGTAATGTTGATTTTGGAATCCCTCGCATAGAGCTGCAGCTGTGCATTCAATTGATCGGAGGCAAGATCGATGGACTCGGATCTGGCGATTGTTCCAATATCACGGATAATCCGTTTCATCCGGCTTTCCTCTTCCTCTTCAAGGTAGACAAAAAAAGAGTCAGAATAGGCGCGCTGCAGGCCATAGGCAATCACGGTCATGGTCACTAAAACCACGAGGAAGACCGAAAGAAACAGTCGTGTTCTAAGCTTCATCAAAGCCTCCGGCTCGATACCCCACGCCATAGACCGTCTGGATATAAACCGGATTTTTTGGATCCTGTTCTATTTTTTGTCGAATATTTTTGATATGCGTGTCAATCGCGCGGTCAAATGCTTCATAGTCCATGCCAAAGGCGACTTCGATGATCTCGTCGCGGGTGTAGATCTTATTGGGGTGAGTAAATAGTGTTTGAACAATCAGAAACTCATTTCGTGTCAGATGAATCTCTTCGTTGTCCACGAAGGCGCGCATGGATGATTGTTCAATTTGCAAGCGCCCATCACGTGTCCTTAGAATATCGCTTTCGGGAACCACAGGGACGCGGCGAAGGATGGCTTTGACGCGTTCGACGAGTTCGCGGGCGGAAAAAGGTTTGACCATGTAATCGTCTGCGCCATTGCGCAGATTGTTGACCCGATCATCTTCTTCGGATTTCGCGGAGACGATAATGACTGGGACATCGCTTTGTTCTTTAATGCGTGCGAGGACTTCTTCTCCTGAAAGCTCCGGCAGCATCAGATCCAGCACCACGAGGTGAGGCGAGAAGGTGTGAAACACAGAAAGCGCTTCGTTTCCGTTCATCGCCTTTTCGACTTCATATCCGGCTTTTTCAAGATACGCTTTTTCAATATTGATGATGCTTTCTTCATCTTCGACTAAAAGAATACGGAGTTTCTGTTCCATGAGTGATCCTCCCGTGTTATTGCGTGGCGGTTCCCGCTGCTCCGGGAACCGCCGGATTCGGGACCGTTGGCCGAGTGATCGTCGTTGATTTTTCATGCCCATCGGCATCAAAACTGGTGACCTGAGTAGAGCCATCGAGGAGAACGGTGGTTTCGGTATAGCTGCCATCCTGTTGATTATAAACGCGTTTTGTGGTGGTTCCGTCTGGATTGGTTCGCGATTCATCTGGCATAAATGCACCCAGATCCGAATACGCGGAGGGAATATTGCGGTTCCAGTCTTCGGGAACAATTCCGCCAAAAGTGCCCGGTTCATAGCCAGCCGGCCGATCCAGAAACACACGGTAATCGCGGAAGCGAGACGGCGTATCATCTGCGGCTAAAAGGTTGTTGCGGGTATCCACTTGGCGGAAGACATAAACCGGATCCGGGTTCTTCGGAGCGGTTTCATCGCTGACCGGGATGGTCATGACTCCTCCGGCAGAGCGCGTGGCATCGGTGGGGAACTGCCCCGATTTATCCGATACTTCTTCGTTCCGGACTCCATCGGGAACGGCAAATGCCTTATCGTCCTTTCCCTCATTCAAAATGGCCGTAATATTTGCGAACAGATTGGAGGCGACCGCAGAATCTCCTTCCAGCGACAGCTGCGCACTATCAGCGCCAACCCAGATTGCCGTGGAATAGTAGGGGGAGGCGCCGGCGAACCAGAAATCCATCTCGTTGGTGGTGGTTCCGGTCTTACCGATCATATCGATGCCATCATGCACCAGTGTGCTGCTTGCATAGCCATCATTGACCACATGGCGGAGCATGGAAAGCAGCTGATAGTTCAATTGAGGAGAAAGCACTGGATTTCCTTCGCCCTTATTTTCGTAATAGACATGTCCGCTATTATCGACAATTTTGAGGACGCTCATGGCAGGAACATGGACGCCGTTATTGGCGATGCTTTGGTATGCGCCAGCCATATCCAGCGTGGTGAGCCCATGAGTCATTGCGCCGATCGCCAGCGACAGATTTTCATCGTTGAACTGTCCGTCTTCCTTCGCTTCGACAAAGTGATCCCGTTCCGGATGATCGCGATTGATGATGCCATAGCGGGCGAGGTATTCTTTTGCGGCCTCAATCCCAACGGTGTTCAGCCATCGGACGGCGACCGGGTTGGAGGAAAGAACCAGCGCTTCCTGCATGGAGAGCAGACCCCGATAGCGTCCGTCGACGTTCACCGGCCATGGATGGTTATCCAGCATTTCAAAGGGGGCATCTTCCTGAGCAACTCCTGCATTGTTTCCTGCCGCCAACGCTGCCGTATATTCAGCAATGGGTTTGATGGATGATCCCGGCTGGCGCGGATAGAGGGCGGCGCGGTTTAAGAAGTGCCGATCGTCCTGTTCACGTCCGCCAATAATCGCGCGAACTTGTCCGCTTTGGGAATCCAGGACAGTAAAGGCGATCTGGGGCTGCTTCACGCCAAGCTCATCGACCGTATAATATGTTGGATTCAGCACCAAGGAACCATCGTCTTTAATTTCGTAGAGAGGCTCTTTATCCGGAGAGGAGAAGGCCGCTTTATCGATGTGCATCGTTCCAGCATCATCTAAGCTCAGATACTTTTCATCAATGGGGATCGTGCCCACCTGATGCGTGTGAAGGACATTGTCGTCATCAAACGTATAGTAATCGGAAAGTTCCAGATATCCCTGATGCCCCACAATCCGGCCGCGATAGATAATCAGATTGCCGTCGGCATCGATATCATATTGAGAATCTGGGAGAACAAAGCGCTTCTGATCATCCATGAGATTGGAAGCACGGTAATAGAGCAGGTTGCCATCGCGCCCGATAATGTTTCCGGAATCATCATAGTCCAGCTTTAATTGAAGCGGATCGGTTGTTCCCGTTGGAGAGGTCAGCGTGGAGGTGAAGGATGCCGCTTTGTCCTGAAGCTTGCGCTGGAGATCCATATCGACTGTCGACGTGATGGTCAGACCGCCATACATCAGCATTTCACGGGCTTCATTTTCCGTGATGTGCTGCGTATCCATCAGGATGTTGATCGTCTGTTCCTTTACCAGATCGGTAATATAGGTGCTGACGTTTTCCGCACGGCGATCCGGCGCGTTGATGGTTGCGGAAACATCGGTATTAATGGCCTCGTTGTACTCCGCTTCGCTGATATATCCGTTTTTCTTCATCTGTTCCAGAACCCAATGCGCACGCTTATAGGCCGGAGGATTATAAACCACCAGATAGCGTTCGCCGTTGATTTGCGTCTCGTCCAAAACCCGTTCATCCGTGACTTGGGAAGGACGATAGGTGGAATACAGCGCGTATTGAGATGGCGCGGGGACAATGCTGGCCAACGCAGCGCATTGTGCCAAGCTGAGATCTTTGACATCTTTGGAAAAATAGATTTGCGCCGCCGCTTGAACCCCATAGGCATTCTGACCGAAGAAAATGCGGTTCAGATAGGAGGTGATAATCTGTTCTTTGCTGAGCTGGTCATCAATCTGGTACGCAAGGAAGATTTCCTGAATCTTGCGCGTCCAGTTCACATCATTATTAAGGTACACATTCCGAGCCAATTGCATGGTGATGGTGGAAGCGCCCCGAAGATCACCGCTGGTTAAAAAATCACGAACGGTCGCGGCGATGCCGATCAGGTCGACCCCGTCATGCTCCATGAATCGGCGATCCTCCGCACTGATAAATGCGTTGATCAAATTTTTGGGAATTTCTTCGTAGGGCACGATCTTGCGATATTCCGTGGTTTCAATTTGTTCAATTAAATTTCCATTCGCATCCAGAATCTGTGAGTTTTCCTTGAGATCGGATAGAATCCGATCCGCATGTACTTCCGGCGATTCCTTTGCGATCTGGAGCATTGCTCCTGCCAGATACCCGCAAATAATCGCTAAAAAAATGAGAAAGCACAGGACAAGAATCGCCAGAATCTGTAGTGCTGTGTGTAGATTTTTTTTCACCGGGAGCCTCCCCTCGAGTGGATCGTTTGGAAGGAAATGATGACGGAAAGCAGCCTCCAAACTCCATTATTATTCAGTAATTGTATCACATCATGTCCTCTTCTGTCTGTGCCTGGAAGGTCACCGATGAGAGATATGTTAAAATCAAAATACACCCTGAATGTGAAAGGAAAATCTGCGTGAATAAAAAAGTGGCTTTAAGTGAGAATAGAAAAAGAGTCATGGATCAGCCAGAGCTGCTGGAGGCGGATACGCTTCAACAAGAGCGAACCGTCCTCGTTTTTGTCTTTCAACAGGAGACGGAGTTGGAGCAGGAACGCAGACAGACGGAATTAAAAGAGATTGTTCGCTCCTGCGGCGGTGTGGTGGAAGCCGTGATTTTTCAGAAACCGGATCGCATCAACCCACGGACGGTGATCGGGAGCGGGAAAGTACGGGAAGTCGCTGAGTTCGTGGAGCAAAATCAGATTGACTTAGTGGTTTTTGAGACGGAGCTGACCGGATCGCAGCGTGCTCATCTTTCCGATGAGATTCCTTGTAAAATTTTGGATCGCGTCGATTTGATTTTAGATATTTTTGCCCTTCGTGCGCGGTCGCTGAAATCCAAGCTCGATATTCAATGGGCGCAGCTGGCTTATCGCCTTCCCAATCTTCGCGGCTATGGAAAAATGATGTCGAGAACCGGCGGAGGCATTGGAACGAGAGGCCCGGGAGAGAAGCAACTGGAGACTGACCGGCGGGCGATTGAGCAGCAGATGAAGCAAATTCGGGCACAGCGTGATCAGATTGCGACACAGGAAAAGGAAACAGCCAAAAGCCGAAAAGAAGGTGCGTTGCCGGTGGTTTCCCTTGTGGGATATACCAATGCGGGAAAGTCAACCATCCTCAATGGTCTGGTGGATCTTTTTGGGAAAACGGAGAAAATGGTGTATGCAGACGATCGCTTATTTGCCACGTTGGATATTAGCTTGCGCCGCGTTTTTCCACCTAACGACGGAGCTTATCTTTTGGCTGATACGGTTGGTTTTATTCATGATCTTCCGGAGAAATTACGGCAGCCTTTCCAGAGCACACTGGACGAAATTGAACGATCCGATCTGATTCTGCATATCGTCGATTCGTCTGAGGATGGGGCGGAGCAGCGCATGGAGACGGTGGACGAGATGATTCGGGATCTTCGAGGCACGACTCCACAGCTGTATATTATGAATAAAAGTGATCAAGGATATAATGTCCAGGTTCCGAATGGAGAGAGGATGCCGATCAGTGCGCTTCGGGCGGAGGATATCCAGTCTTTGAACGAAGAAATTTTGAGGCGGCTTTATGGTTCGCGATCCGTCCAGGAAATTTTGCTTCCCTTTCATCGGATGGACTTGCTGGAGCCCCTGCATCGGATGGGGCGTATTGAGGAAGAAAGTGCTTCCGAGGATGGCTATCGACTTCTTGTGGAAATTCGCCCGGGCGTGTTGAAGCTGATTCGGGAGAGGGGGCTGCATTTGTGAATTATAAAAGTGTGAATGGCTTTGGAGAAAGTCGCTTCACGGAGAAACGTTCCATTTTTATTGGACGGGCGCAGCATGTGCAGTCCAAGGAGGCGGCGGAGGCTTTTATTCATCGGATCAGGAGTGAGGAGCCAGCTGCGACACATCATTGCTATGCGTATTGTCTGGAACCGGGGGCACGAATACAAAAAGCAGATGACCATGGAGAGCCTCAGGGCACTGCAGGACGGCCGATGTTGGAAGTGCTCCTTCGGGAAGAGGTCAGTAATGTCTGCGTGGTCGTGACCCGATATTTTGGAGGAATACTGCTTGGCGCGCCGGGGCTCATTCGAGCGTATACACGGGGATGTACGGAGGCGCTGCATGCTGCCGGTCTGGTCATGTTTCGCCCGTTTGTGGAAGTGGAAGCCTCGTTTTCCTATGCGGCGCAGGGGCGGGTGGATTACGCATTGTCGGGGCAGACGGTTTTGAAACGAAATTACGGAGCGAATGTCACGCTGAATCTTCTATTGGCTGAAGCGGATGTTGACAAGGTTCATGAAGTGTTGTTGAATTTGACCAGTGGTATGCTCACGTGGAAGATCATTCAGGAATGCATGGAGCCCACGGATGCCAGCGGGAAACCAATAAAACGAAAGTAGGCAATATGTCAGGACACAATAAATGGAGTAAAGTGAAAAACGTTAAGGGAAAAGAAGATGCCAAGCGCGCCAGTGCGTTTACGAAGCTCAGCCGTATGATTATGGTGGCCACGCGCGAGGGCGGCGGGGATCCGGATTATAACGCCTCGCTCAAGATGGCGATCGATAAAGCCAAGGCAGAAAACATGCCGAATGACAATATTGACCGTGCGATCAAAAAGGGGCTGGGGGCATTGGATGGACAGGAATTTTCATCCATGACGTATGAAGGATATGGTCCGGAAGGGGTGGCGGTGATCGTGACATGCCTGACGGATAATAAGAACCGGACGGCGGCTAATGTACGCCATCATTTTGATAAATATCATGGAAATTTGGGGACTTCTGGGTCGGTCACCTTCCAGTTTGATTTTAAGGGTGTGTTGATTACGGATCGCGAAGGCCGGGAGGAAGACGAAGTGATGATGGATGCGCTGGACGCGGGCGCGGAAGATGTGACATTTGAAGAGGATTATATTCAGATCACAACGGATCCGGCTCAGCTGGCTTCCGTCATTGAAGCGCTGCAAGAAAAGCAGTACGACTTTTCTACGGCTCAGACCGCTTATCTGCCGAAAAATACGGTTCGCATTCAGGATCCCGAAAACAGAAAGCTGATGGAAACCCTGATCGATGTTCTGGAAGAGGACGACGACGTGCAGGATGTCTATTCGAATTGGGAGCAGGAATGAACACGTTTCGCGGTGTGCTGCTGGCGGTTTGCCTATCTCTGTTCGCTCTGTGCACTGCACTCTTTGATGTGGCGTATGATGCGGGTTACTATCATGAGTTTCAGACGGAGCATCGCATTTCGGAATCGACGGGAAAGACGCAGGAAACATTGGATCAGGTCAGCGCGGATACGATTCTCTATTTGAAAAACGGGGACGAATCCTTGATGGCAGCGCATTTTAATTCGCGCGAGACGGCACATATGGCGGATGTTTATCGGCTTTTTTCAGCGGCGCGGATTGTGGCGTTCGTGAGCGCGGCTGGCGCGGTCTTGCTCGCTTTTGCAGATTTTCGCGCCCCCGGGATGGTCTCGCGTCGAGGCGTCTTCCTCACACAGGTGATTTTATGGTTGGTTTTGGCAGGCCTCATTCTGTGGGGGATGGCACAGTGGGATGTGCTGTTTACTCAGTTTCATCAGCTCTTTTTCCGCAATGATCTCTGGCTGCTCAATCCGAAGACGGATCTGATGATTCAGATGATGCCTGCGCCATTTTTTATTGGCATGGCGATTGAAATTGCGCTGAAATCGGTGGGCATGACGCTGCTGCTTGAGGGCGGATGGCTTTTGGTGCGTTGGCATCGCCGCCATCAAGCCGCACCGGATCAGATCGTCAGAACGACAGGAGGGGGAGATGTTTGAGTATACCGGAGATGGAGTGGCCTTTACGCTATTCGGGATCGGAGTGCGCTGGTATGGGGTGCTGATCGTTCTGGGAATGATGCTGGCGGTTCTGCTTTCATCGCGCGAGGTCAAACGAGCGGGAATGGATGGCGATCTGATCTATGATTTGGGACTCTGGCTGCTTCCGCTGGGGGTGGTGGGTGCTCGCCTCTGGTATGTTTTATTTGAGCCGAACCGCTTTCATTCTCTTTTTGATGTGATCAATCTCCGATCGGGGGGATTGGCGATTCAAGGCGGCGTCATGGCGGGCATTCTGGTGATGCTGTGGTTCGCGAAAAGGAGAAAGCTGCGTTTTTTTTCTGTAGCAGATTGCATCATTCCCTTTTTGCCACTGGCGCAGGGAATCGGACGCTGGGGGAATTTCTTTAATAATGAAGCGTTTGGCTATGAAGCTCATGTTCCATGGGCGGTGATGATTGATGGTGTTCCGCATCATCCCACGTTCTTTTATGAGTCTGTCGGAGACGTTCTGATTTTTCTTTTTCTGTGGTGGTTTCTCCGTCGGGTTGCGAAAAAAGAGGGACAAACGACGATGCTTTATTTCGTTTTGTACGGAATTCTCCGATTCGTTGTGGAAGGCTTTCGAACGGATAGCCTCTATTTTGGAGCTTTTCGTGTGGCGCAGGTATTGGCGCTTATTGGGATGATGATCGGCTTGCTCGGATTCGCTTTTTTATCGGGCAGTGGACGGAAGAAACCGATCAGAAATCGTTGAAGTCGGAATAAAACTGAAGATTCGCATCGAGATTTTGAATGCGCCAGCATGACGGGATGGTCATGCTGGCGCATTTTTGTTTTTTCTTTCTTTTCTGCATGGCGCTCTCTTGTGGAATTTCATCATGTAGTCTTGAAATCCCTCTTTTCTTCTTCTAAAATGGTATGCAGAAGGCAATAAGTGGTACTTAGTGGGGAAATGTGGGATATGTTCATTGGTGAATACAATCACAGCGTTGATGCGAAGGGGCGTGTATCGCTTCCTTCTCGTTTTCGTGAAGAACTGTCTTCCACGTTTTACATCACACGAGGGTTGGAGAGCTGTTTGTTTATCTATGATGCTGCGGCATGGCAGGCCATGGATGCCAAACTGAGTCAATCCCGCCTGACGGCAAAGAGCGCACGCGATTTTTCACGTTTGTTTTATTCCGGGGCAATGGAAGTCTCCTGCGATAAACAGGGCCGATTTCTCATCCCGCCACATCTTCGGGCCTTCGCTGAGATTGATAAGGAAGCGGTGATCATCGGGGTTTCTCATCGTATTGAGGTATGGGCGAAAGACAAATGGGATGCTTATTTGGCTTCGGATGCGATGAATTATGACGATTTGAGTGCAGCGCTGGATGAAAGCGGAATGGATCTCTAGGGGGCGAGCATGGAATTTCAACATATTCCGGTGCTTCTCGAAGAGAGCATCCGCGGACTAAACATTCATCCGGAAGGAACGTATGTGGATGCGACAGTGGGGGGCGGAGGTCATTCGCTTCGCATTGTTTCCCAATTAACGTCGGGTCGTCTGATCGCCATCGATCAGGACGAAGAGGCGCTGGCGGCGGCCAAGGAGAGGCTGTCGGACTATGAAGACCACATCGTATGGGTGCATGACAATTTCCGACATTTGAAACACATCATGGATCGCCTCGGAGTGAGCGGCGCCAATGGCATTCTCATGGATATTGGGGTTTCTTCCCATCAGATTGATGAGGCATCCAGGGGGTTCACCTTTCAGGAAAATGTGCCGCTGGATATGCGCATGGATCAGAATGCGGAGATTCCAACTGCCCGTGACATTATCAACACTTATTCAGCACAGCAGCTGACTCAGTTGTTTTATACGTATGGTGAGGAACGCTGGTCGAAGCGTATAGCGGACTTCATCATAGATGAACGAGGTGCGAAGCCGATTGAAACATCCTTTGATCTGGTCAAGGTCATCCAGAAAGCCATCCCTAAAAAAGTGCGGTCACAGGATAAAAATCCTGCACGAAGGGTGTTTCAGGCACTTCGCATCGAAGTCAATCATGAATTGGAGGCGCTGGAGGAGGCGATCCAGCAGGCAGTGGATGTTTTGCTTCCTGGAGGACGCCTGTGTATTATCACGTTTCATTCGCTGGAAGATCGAATCGTCAAGCAAGCCTTTCGAAGGATGGAGCAAGGACCTCCCGTTCCAGCTCATCTGCCTGTTCGGCATAGCGACTACGTTTCTCCGGCCTTTCGTGTGAACCGGAAGCCTATTGTTGCTGATGATGCTGAATGCATGCAGAATCCACGCGCACATTCTGCAAAGCTGCGCATTCTCGAAAAAAAATCACGTCACTTTGAACCGGAAAGAATGGGGAAGGAACGGCCATGACCGTCACTGCATCACGCGCTATTACAGGAGTGCCTTTAGAACCACAGCGTCGAAACCGGAGTGCTGCGCCGCGAACGAATCGGAACGGAGACTCGTCATCCTCGTCGGCTGTCCGCCGGAGCAAAAAAGCTCGCCCTGCGGCAGGAGAACAGATGAGAAAGCAGCAACGGAGCCGGACCTATACCGCATCTTCTGCAAGAGTCCCAGCTGAAGCAAGACGCAAAGCAGTCTCAAAAACACAATCCTCCGTTGCCATTCGGTATTGGGTGATTCTTTCACTGGTCATTGGCGTGGTGATTTATACCAGCTTTTCTCTCTTGTTGCGGTATACTGATCTACAGAAAACAAATCAGGAGAATCGCGCTCTTTCTGCAGCCATTGATTCATTGACCGCTGAACATGATACGTTGTCGATGAATCTGACGCCATATCTGGATCCTACGAGGATTGAGACGCTTGCGCGCCAGCGTCTGCACATGGATCACCCCTCATCCGCTCAGGTGATTCTTGCCGAAGAAGCACAAAGCCCGGAGAAAACCGCTGAGGGGTCGGATCCCCAGCTCGCGGCATTGGCTTCTGCGGCATCTCAGAGATAGCGATCTCAATGGAGATGAGGTATCTATGAAGCGATTCCAATCGAACTCTTCGCCGAACCAGGCCGGACGAAACTGGCGCTTGCGAGTTGTGATCTTTGTCGCAGGGCTGGTGATTCTCTATTTTCTGGGGCGGCTTTTTTATTTGCAAGTTTTTGGAGATGGTTCGCTTCAAGAGGCGGCAGTCGCGCAGCGGCGAACCGTGATTGAGCTTCCTGCTCGACGGGGCGCGATTTATGATCGTCAGGATCGCCCTCTTGCGATTTCCGTGACGGTCAGTTCCGTGTACGTGTTTCCGAATCAAATTCCTGAAGAAAAGCGCGAAGAAGCGGCGGAGCGTTTTGCTTATGTGCTTGGTCTGGAAAAATCTTCGGTTGAAAAGATGCTTTCCGGAGATAAAGACTACGTTCAGCTGAAGACGAAAGTGAGCCAGGAAGAGATTGATCGTCTGGAGAGCGCCGGGTTAACCGCCTATCGCGTGGAGCAGGAGCCGCAGCGGTTTTATCCCAATCAACGCTTAGCTGCCCAGACCCTAGGTTTTGTGGATGGCGAGGGGGAAGGGACGTATGGTCTTGAAGCCGCTTATGATTCGTTGCTGCATGGCATCGGAGGCCAAATTGCTTATTCGAGAGACCTGAGCGGAAATATTATTCCAACGGAATCGCTGCAGACTCGAGGCGCCGTCGAGGGCATGAATTTACGCACGACATTGGACTTGGATGCACAAAAAATTGTCGCTGAAGAAATTCAAAAAGGGATGGAAAAGTTTCAGGCGGAAGCCATTACGGCGATTTTAATGGATCCGAATGCCGGAGACATTCTGGCGATGGATAATTTGCCGACGTTTGATCCCAACAAACCGCGCGAGCCACTGGACACAGCGACGAAATCGGCATGGGGCGCCATGGATGAGAAGGATCAGTTGGACTATTTGTATTCGCGCTGGAAAAATCCTGCGGTTTCCACGTTGTATGAACCAGGGTCGGTTTTCAAAACGCTGACTGCGTCCATTGCCTTGGAGACGAAGTCGACCCACCCGGATTCGCGATATCTTTGCACGGGGAAAATTGAGATCGCACCTGGTCTTTATATTCATTGCTGGAGAGAAGAAGATCCGCATGGATGGCAAACGCTGGAAGAAGCGTTGATTAATTCCTGCAACCCGGCCTTTGTCCAGATTGTTCGTGAAATCGGATCGGAGGCCTTCTATTCCTATCTTCGCTCCTTCCATATGGGGGAGGCGACAGGGATTGATCTTCCGGGAGAAACGGCATCACTTTTTCCTGAAACGGTTCAAGCGATGAGCGATGTGCAGATGCAGACGATGTCCTATGGTCATGGTGTCTCCGTGACCCCGCTGGAAATGATTACTGCGGCGAATACGGTCATCAATGGGGGATATTATCGCGTTCCCCATCTGTTTTCTGCATCGTTTGATGCGGATGGACAGATTCTCCATACGTACGAGCCGCCTTCTGCGGATCCGATTTTATCTCAAGAGACGGTGGAGACGATGCGGGGTTATCTTCTCAACACCAGCATTAAAAATCATTCGGACGTGACAAAGATTAAAGATGTGGAGATCGGCTCCAAAAGCGGAACGACATTGATGCTGGAAAATGGTGCCTATACCAACGATACCATCGCTTCGTTTTACAGTTTCTACCCCGCAAAGGAACCTCGGTATTCCATGCTGGTTGTGGTGAAACGCCCGAAAGGAGACACCTTTGGGAGCGTTGTGGCGGGAGAAGTATCGGCGCATATTCTGGAGCGTCTGGTTTCGCTTCAAAAAGGAGAAGCGCCCAATGAAAGTGGAGTGCGCGTCCCGGATGTCTCCGGAATGACGGTGGAGGAGGCGCGCCAAGCGCTTGAAACGATTGGACTTCGGGCATCGGCGTTCGGGGCGATGACGCCCTATAGTTTGGTTGGCGCACAGAAACCGGCAGCAGGAAGTCTGGCACAGTCCGGCGACGAAGTGCAGCTGCAGCCGGATGAAAAGAGGAGTCTGCGCGTTCCGAATCTCGTGGGCATGTCCGTTGATGAAGCAGAGGCGAAATTAAAAGATGCAGGGCTTCAGGTGCACCGATCAGAGGGAGCGGGAGAACGGGTGATCTCGCAGCAGCCTGAAGCCGATGCGGTGGTTTCCGGATCGGCCGTGATTGAGCTGATTCCGGGAGCAACGGAGGGAGAGAGCGATGATTGAGTGGAGCAGGTTGGCCTTATTCGGCCTTGTAGCCATCTTTATATCCATTCCGGCGACGTCCGCTTGGATTTATTATTCAAAGCAGGAATCGTTGGGACAGGAAATCAGGGAAGAAGGGAATAAAGCACATTATAAAAAACAAGGAACACCGACCATGGGCGGTGTGGCATTTACCCTCGTTTTCCTGCTTCTTCTTTTTCTCTGCGCCGGATTTTCAAAGTGGACGTTGATCATCGCGGCAGGAACCCTGGGATTCGGGGGCATCGGATTTTTGGATGATCTGCAGAAAGTGCGGAAACATGAGAGTGAGGGATTAACCCCCAGACAGAAGCTGATCTTGCAATTTGTGTTTTCCGCGTTGCTGATTATGGTGGTTTATCTCATTGATCCATCGGTGGGGACACAAAAGATTCCGCTGATTGGTATCAATCTCCATCTGTCCGTTCTTTGGATTCCTGTTCTTGCCTTCATCATGGTGGGGACGGTGAATGCGGTGAATCTGACGGATGGGTTGGACGGATTGTGCGGCGGGGTGTCCATCCCGGTGTTTTTGACCATCGCTTTATTAGCCATAAACAATCCATTTGGCGGCGCGGTTCCGGAAATCGCGGCGGTTCTTTTTGCCGGAGTTCTGGTTGGCTTCCTGTTTTACAACAGCCATCCTGCGGCACTTTTCATGGGCGATACGGGCTCTATGGCGATTGGAGGAGCTTTGACGGCGATATTGCTGGTGATGAACCGGATGCCGTATCTGCTGATTTTAGGCGGGGTATATCTGGTCGAGGCGCTGTCCGTCATGATTCAGGTTGCCTATTTCAAGCGGACCGGCGGGAAGCGGATTTTTCTGATGAGCCCGATTCATCATCATTTTGAGTTAAAAGGATATGCGGAAGAAAAGGTGACGGCGGCGTTCACGTTGGTCAGCCTAGGTCTTTGCCTTTTAGCGATCGTCTTTTGGTAAGAGGGATTGAGTCGCATCTTTTGCGACAGAAAAAAGTCAGGAGGAGCGCATGGAATATCAGATCACCCTGGACGGGAAAAGGGCACTGATCTACGGACTCGGGGTTACAGGGCGTTCGGCGGTTCGCGTTTTGACTGAGGCGGGCTGCCGTGTCCATATTTATGTTGATGGGGTGGTTTCTGATCGGGAACGTGAGGAGCTGGTTGCTCTTGCCGGCGGGAGAAGCTCCTCCATCACCATCGAAGGGGAGATGCCTGTTCCGGATCCATCGAGCTTTGATTTTCTCTTGAAGGCATCGGGAATCTCTCCCGACCGTCCCCTTTTGCAGGAGGCGCGCCGCCGCCGGCTGGAAGTGATCACAGACATTGAAATGGCTTACCGTTTATTCGGCGGAGAGAATATGGTTGCGATTACGGGCTCAAATGGAAAGACGACGACCACTTCCCTCCTGACGCATCTTCTCCGAGCGTCTGGCCGCGCGGCAGAAGCATGCGGAAATATTGGGATTCCTGTATTGACCACCATGCGCGATGCGGAGCCGGGGATAATTTTTGTCTTGGAATGTTCCAGTTTCCAGTTGGAGAACGTTCGGCTTTTTCGGCCACATCGCGCGGCGATTCTCAACCTTTCGCCTGACCATATTGACTGGCATATGACGTATGAGGCTTATGCTGATGCGAAGGCGCATATCGCGAGGGCGCAGACTCCGGAGGATCAGCTTTGGATCCACCCGAACGATCCGGAGGTTCGGGCGGCACTCGGGCGCGTAGGCACGTCTGCCAACATTCATCCCGTGCGGTTTGATACGCCGCTTGCAGAAAAACTGCGCCGCAATGAAGGATGGGCTCTATTTGGGGAACACAATGTCGAAAATGCGATGTTTGCGGCGGAGATCGCTTCGGATCTCGGATTGGATGAACAGCAGATTGTTGATGGTCTGGCGGGTTTCCATCCGGTGGAGCACCGTATGGAATATATTGCGACAGTGAACGATGTGATTTATATTAATGATTCCAAAGGGACCAATGTCGATGCGACGGTGCGCGCCCTTTCAGGCATTCACCAGCCAGTGTTTCTCATTGCCGGAGGATACGACAAACACGTTTCTTTTGAAGCCTTATACGAGGCATTCCGGCCTCATGGGAAAAAGATGCTTCTGATTGGCCAGACCGCTGAACAGATTCAACATGAGGCGGAAGAGCGGGGATTGGGCGATCGGGTGGTGTTGTGCGGAACGCTGAAAAAGGCGATGGAGGCGGCTTTTGCAGAGGCTGCACCGGGGGACATGGTGCTTCTTTCTCCGGCATCCGCCAGCTGGGGACAATATCACCATTTTGAGGAACGCGGCGATGAATTTCGCGAACATGTGCTTTCCTGGCAAAAAGAGCAGGAGGAGGGGAAATGAAGACGAAACACGATGGCGGGTCGCATCGGGCGCCGCATCGCCATAAGCCGGTGCGTGCAGCGATGGATCGGCCGTTGTTGCTGATCGTCCTCTTTCTTCTTGTTTTCGGCGCCTTTATGGTTTTCAGCGCGAGTGCGCCCTATGCGATGAAGACCCAGAATTCGGGTCTGTACTATCTACTGCGGGATCTTCCGTTCCGAGTGCTGGGCGTGGGATTGCTTTTCCTTGCATCGTCTATCGATTACCGGATTTATCGCCGCTTTGCGCGCCCGCTTTTTATCATTGCCCTGATTTCCTGTGCGCTGGTCTTCGTCCCCGGACTCTCCATGCCCATCAACAATGCACACCGATGGATTCATCTCGGGCCGGTGACGTATATGCCATCGGACGGGCTCAAACTTGCTTCGATTGTCATGATGTCCGCGCAGCTTTCACGTCAGAGCAAACAGGAGATGGGGGCGCTTCGTTCCTTCATCATCACGCTGTTCTTGATCGCGATCACGGTAGGACCGGTCATGATTCAGCCGAACTTCTCCGCGGTCGTGGTGCTGAGCGTGACGTTGATGTTCCTGTATTTTATCGGCGGGATGCCTTGGCAATTTATGCTTCCGCTTTTATTGCTCAGCGGGGCAGGAGCGGTCGTTGCTTTTTGGCCCAGACCGGGCAATTATCGCTTGGAACGTCTGATGGTGATGCTCAATCCGATGGCTGATCCGGCGGGAAGCGGATGGCAGCTGATTCAGTCGCTCTATGCGGTGGCTTCCGGCGGATTATTTGGAGTGGGGTTTGGACGAGGCGTTCAAAAGTATGATTATCTTGCCGATGAGCCACATAACGACTTTATTTTTTCGGTCATTGCAGAGGAATTGGGTTTTTTCGGCGCAGCCGTCGTGATTCTCCTCTTTGTGTTTCTGGCTTGGAGAGGGTTGAAGATTGCGCGGCAGGCTTCCACGCGTTTTGGACGCCTGCTCGCTTATGGGATGACCTTTTTGATTGTTTTTCAGGCGATGGTGAATATTGGGGTGTCGATTGGAGCCGTGCCAACGACCGGCATCACGTTGCCCTTTATTAGCTATGGTGGCAGTTCCATCGCGATCATGACCGCAGCAGCAGGGATTTTGCTCAGCATTTCGCGCGACCGCGGGGACAGGAGGGCATCATGAAGCAGCATGTGCCGGCGCCGGAGCGGCGGCCGGGAAAGTCGGGAAAGAAGATGAAAAGAAAGCGCAGGATGCCATGGCGCTTGATCGGTCTGTTGATCTTGGTTTTGGTTGTGGCTGGAGGCGTGCTTCTTTTTGCCCCGGTTTTTCGCATTCGCTCGGTGGTGATTACCGGCAATGAATTGGTCTCAAAGGACGAAATCGTCAAGGCGATGGGCAATGTGGACGAGAATCTGTTTCGTTTTTCAGGGGGGCAGTTAAAAAAGCAGCTGATGACGATTCCGGGCATTCGTGATGTGAAGGTGCATAAGAAATTGCCGGATCAATTGGAATTGGAGATTGTTGAAACGTATGCGTTGGCCTCGATTCAGACGGATCACGGAACTCTTTATCTTGACAATCAGGGCATCATCACGAAGCAGTATAATGAGGAAACGAACCGCATGGTGCCTTTCCCCTTGGAAACTCAGGGCATGAATCTTAAAGAGGGAGAAGCGCTTTCATCCGATACGCGCTTTTTGGATGTTCTCCTTCAGCTGCGCCGGGCTGAATGGTCGGGAAAGGTGACAAAAGTTCGTTTTGAAACGACCCCGGCTGTTGCTATAATGTATAATGATATCGTCATTCAGTTTGGGACTCCGGATGATATTATTGCGAAGTTTTCTCGTTTGAAGGTGGTTCTGAACGAAATTGAGAAGAGTGAGGTACGCGCACAGGAGATTCTCCTAGATCAGGGAAAGAATCCGATTGTCGTGACCCAGGATGCACAAAGCGAGTTGCCGAAGGCGTCGGAAGCGGCGCCGACAAAGAACACTGAGGGGGAGCCATGAGCACTTTCGATATGGAATTGAACAACGACGGACTGGCCAAGATTAAAGTTCTCGGCGTTGGCGGCGGCGGAAATAATGCGCTGAACCGCATGAAACAAGCGGGACTGGCCGGCGTGGAATTTATTGCCGTGAATACCGACCGTCAGATTCTGGACGTCATTGACGCGGATAAAAAGCTGCAAATCGGTCTGAAGCTGACCCGCGGTCTCGGTTCCGGCGGAAATCCTGAAGTGGGAGAAAAAGCAGCAGAGGAATCGAAGAGCGATATTACGGATTTGCTTCAGAATACAGATATGGTTTTTGTGACCGCTGGTATGGGCGGCGGAACCGGGACAGGAGCCGCGCCGATTGTGGCGGAGGCAGCCCGCTCTTTGGGAATCCTCACCGTGGGCGTTGTCACCAAGCCGTTTGGTTTTGAAGGGCGGAAGCGCCAGACGCAGGCGGAAGCGGGAATCAACAAATTAAAGGATAAAGTGGATACGCTGATCGTGATTCCGAACGATCGTCTGCTCCAGATTGCGGAGCGCCGCACTTCGATGGTGGAGGCTTTTGGAATGGCCGATCAGGTTCTGATGAATGGGATTAAGGGGATTTCTGATCTGATTGCCGTCCCAGCCATGATTAACCTTGATTTTGCGGATGTCGAGTCCGTCATGAAAGATCAGGGAATTGCGCACATGGGCATTGGAACAGCCAATGGAGAGAACCGCGCGGTGACCGCGGCGAAGGCTGCGGTTCATAGTCCGCTGCTGGAAACCAGCATTGATGGGGCGAAGGCCGTTTTGGTCAATATTACGGCTGCGGATCTCGGACTGTTTGAGGCGAATGAAGCCGTTGAGCTGATTCGTGAGGCGGTGGATCCGGATGCGAATATCATCTTTGGTGCGGGAACCGATGAATCTCTCGGCGAAGATATTAAGATCACGGTGATTGCCACGGGATTTGATCATCGCAAGGTATCAGCAAAAGGGGAGGCTCCGCGTCGTTCTGAGACGGCGGAAGCGGAAAGCGCACCGTCGAAGCAGGAATCGGACGAGATGGATATTCCCGAATTTTTGAGGAAGTATCGCTAATAATGAAGTGTCCATTCTGCGATTTTCAGGACACCAAGGTGATCGATTCCAGACCGGCGGATGACAATCTGGCCGTTCGCCGTCGCCGGGTGTGTTTGAAATGCAAAAAGCGATTCACAACCTATGAACGGTATGAAGATCAGACGATTGTGGTGATTAAAAAAGATGAAACACGGGAGCCGTTCAGCCGCTCGAAAGTGCTGAATGGCATGATCCGATCCGCGGAAAAACGGCCGGTTTCTGTGGAGGTTCTGGAGGAAGCGGCGGATCGGATTGAAACGGCTCTCAACTATCTGAATCAACGTGAGGTGACCAGCGCGTATATCGGTGATCTCGTGATGGATGAGCTTCGCGCGATCGATAAGGTTGCTTATGTGCGTTTTGCGTCCGTTTACCATGAATTTCAGGATGTCGACAGTTTTTATCGTGAACTGGACAATCTTTCGGCTGATGAGACGCATTCATCCATCGAACAAGATGAATAAGAGACCGGTGCTTCGGTCGGTCGATGGCGGACGACGGCATCCTCTGCGGATGCTTGTCTCCGCTATTTTTTTCCACCGCTTTTTTATGTCTTATACATGGAAGATCACGGGTTGAACATGAAAGAGGAATGATGAATTTACTGGAGTGGCAACAGGAACGGAATCGGGGACGGACAGCGCCGCTGGCTGATCGTATGCGCCCGGAACGCATCGAGGAGATTGTCGGACAGGATCACATTCTGGGACCGGATCAGCCGCTTCGACGGATGATCGCTTCGGATCAGCTGGTTTCTATGATTTTCTTTGGACCGCCGGGATCCGGGAAAACGACTCTGGCTCGGGTCATCGCTAGGACGACTCAGCGCGCCTTTGTGCGTTTGTCTGCGGTGACCGACGGGGTGAAAGAGATCCGAACGGCGATGCAAGAAGCAAAGGATCGCCTTCATTTTGAACAGCAGAGAACCATTTTGTTTATCGATGAAATTCACCGCTTTAATAAAGGACAGCAGGACGCGCTTCTGCCATATGTGGAGGATGGAACGGTAACGCTGATCGGCGCAACGACGGAAAATCCATTCTTTGAGGTGAATAAGGCACTGCTTTCACGCTGCCAGGTGATTGAACTGTATTGGCTGAGTTCGGAATCGCTGGAAAAGGTGCTGGATCGGGCACTTTCGGATCAAGAGCGCGGTTTGGGAAAAGAACGGATGGAATTGAGTCGGGAAGCCAAAGACTTACTTCTTGCTTCGGCAGGAGGCGATGCTCGGGTGCTGCTCAATTCCTTGGAGATGATTGCCCTTTCCTCAGCCGCTCCGGAGGGTGAAAAACGGTTTGTGGATGCAGATCAGGTGCGCAAAAGCCTTCAACATCGGATCATCAAATATGATAAAGGCGAGGAAGAGCATTACAACACCATTTCCGCATTTATTAAATCTGTACGAGGTTCTGATCCGGATGCGGCCATTTATTATCTGGCTCGAATGTTGGCAGGAGGAGAGGATCCGCGGTTCATTGCCCGGCGCCTGGTCATTCTCGCTTCGGAGGATATCGGAAATGCGGAGCCGCTGGGGCTGATTCACGCGACCAGCTGTCTTCAAGCAGTTTCACAGATCGGAATGCCGGAGGCGCGGATCATTCTTGCGCAAACCACGACATTTTTGGCGGGAGCGCCGAAAAGCAATGCGTCATATTTAGCCATTGATGAGGCACTGGACTTCGTCCGGACGCATCCGCCGGCAGATATTCCATCGTATTTGAAGGATGCCCATTACCTCGGAGCCGCGGCGCTTGGCCGTGGAATCGGCTATCGTTATCCGCATGACGATCCTTCGGGATATGTCTTGCAGAAATATCTTCCGGATGAAATAATGAAAAGAAGGTTTTATCGTCCGAAAGACATCGGAAGAGAAGCAAAAATCAAAGGATATCTGGACGGGCTGCGCGCCCGTGCGATGAAGCAAGATCGTTCCGGGGCGGGAGAAAAAGAGCCATTTCCGTCTGGAAGATCTGGACAGCAGCAGGAGGAAGAATGAAGGTCAAAGAGATTTATGCGGATCCCGCCCAACACGATGGTGCAACGGTGAGCATTCAAGGATGGATGCGCCAGTCGCGCTTTTCCAAAAACGTCGGCTTTCTGATGGTGAATGATGGGACGTTTTTTAAGCCTTTGCAGGTTGTGGTGACCAACGAGATGGAGGGATACGAGGCCGTCAGCCATTTTTCCAACGGAAGCGCCATTGAAGCGACGGGTGTTTTGGTGGCAACGCCGGAGGCGAAACAGCCGATTGAGCTGCATGCGACGGGCGTGACCTTGCTGGGCGCGAATGCGGCGGATAATCCGATCCAGAATAAGCGTCAGAGCATGGAGTTTCTTCGCAACTATCCGCATCTGCGGTCCCGCACCAATACTTTTCAGGCGGTGTTTCGCATGAGGAGTGAGATTGCGTTCGCGATTCATGAGTTCTTTCATCAGAACGACTTTACCTATGTGCACACGCCGATTATTACAGCGTCGGATGCCGAAGGCGCTGGGGAAATGTTCCAGGTGACTACGTTGGATCTGAATGAGCTGCCGATGACTGAAGAGGGGGCAGTGGACTACTCGAAAGACTTTTTTGGCTCCGAGGCCAACATGACCGTTTCCGGCCAGCTGGAGGTGGAGGCGTTTGCGATGAGCCATCGGAATGTCTATACCTTCGGACCGACGTTCCGCGCGGAGCATTCCAATACGACTCGCCACGCGGCTGAATTTTGGATGATTGAGCCGGAAATTGCTTTTGCCGATTTGAATGATGTGATGAATTTGGCGGAAGCGATGGTGAAGTTTGTGATCACTCGCGTCATGGAACGGCTTCCGGAAGAGATGGAGTTCTTGAATCAGTGGGTGGACAAGGGATTGAAAGAACGCTTGGAGCATGTGGCGAACAGTTCTTTCGCGCGGATGACTTATACGGAAGCCATCGAGAAGCTTTCAAAAGTGAATGACCGGTTTGATTTTCCGGTTTCCTGGGGAAGCGACTTGCAGTCGGAACACGAACGTTATCTCACGGAAGAAGTGGTGAAGGGTCCTCTTTTTGTGACGGATTATCCGAAAGAGATCAAATCGTTTTATATGCGTTTGAATGAAGACGGAAAAACCGTGGCTTGCTGTGATATGCTGGTTCCGGGCATTGGCGAGCTGATCGGCGGTTCGCAGCGTGAAGAGCGCGAGACCGTGCTGCTGGACTTGATGAAAGAAAAAAAGATGCCCGTGGATGCCTATCAGTGGTATGTGGATCTTCGCCGGTTTGGCGGATGCGCGCATGGCGGATTCGGTCTGGGATTTGAGCGCATGGTCATGTACATGACGGGAATGGCGAATATTCGTGATGTCCTTCCCTACCCGCGCACGGTAAAGTCGCTGCGGTAACCGAGATGGTTCAGAACAAGAGAAGGAAGGAAGAGATCATGGAAAGCTATAATCCGGCGGCAATTGAAGCCAAGTGGCAAAAGTTTTGGAATGAAAACCAATGCTTTCATGCGACCCTGGATTCTTCAAAAAAGAAATATTATCTTTTGGTCGAATTTCCCTATCCATCGGGGCAGGGGCTTCATGTGGGGCATCCACGTCCTTATACAGCGTTGGACATCGTCGCGCGTAAGCGGCGCCTTCAGGGATATAATGTGCTCTACCCGATGGGTTTCGATGCTTTTGGCCTTCCGACGGAGAATTATGCGATTGAGCACCAGATTCATCCGGCTGAGGTGACGAAAAAGAACATTGCGCATTTTAAGGAACAGCTGGATGCGATTGGCTTTTCGTTTGATTGGGATCGAGTTGTCAATACGACGGATCCTGAGTACTATCGGTGGACGCAATGGATATTCATCCAGCTGTTCAAGCATGGTCTGGCGTACAAAAAGGAAGTGCCAATCAATTGGTGCCCGCATGATCTTGTCGGTTTGTCCAATGAAGAGGTGATCGACGGCAAGTGTGAGCGCTGTGGAACGCCTGTGGAGCACCGCGTTAAAAATCAATGGATGCTGAAGATTACCGAGTATGCGGATCGATTGATTGACGATTTGGAGGACGTGGACTACTCGCCGCGGATCAAGCAGCAGCAGATCAATTGGATCGGACGTTCTCATGGAGCGGAAGCTGATTTTCGGCTTTCGGTGAACGGCGTTGTGCAGGATGAGGCTTTACGTGTCTATACGACGCGGCCGGATACCATGTTTGGTGCGACGTACATGGTTGTTGCGCCCGAACATCCGGTGCTGGAGCGGTATGCTGATCAAATTCGCAATCGAGAGGAAGTGGAAGCCTACCAGAAAGCCGCGATGATGAAAAGCGACTTTGAGCGTGGTGAGCTGAACAAAGAAAAGACGGGCGTTGGGCTTCAGGGCGTTGCAGCGATCAATCCGGCAACGGGCAAGGAAATTCCGATCTGGGTTTCCGATTATGTTTTGATGAGCTATGGAACGGGAGCGATCATGGCGGTTCCGGCGCATGACGAGCGTGACTGGGACTTTGCCAAGGCGTTTGATCTTCCCATCGTGCAGGTGGTCAGCGGCGCAGAGGTTCCGGTGGAAGAAGCGCCGTTTACGGATGTCGGCGAAGGAACTCTGATTCATTCCGGATTTTTGGACGGGCTATCGGTAAAAGAAGCCATCCCTCGGATGATTGAGTGGTTAGTGGATCAGGGTTTGGGCGAAGCGAAGATCAATTTTAAGCTGCGGGATTGGGTCTTTAGCCGTCAGCGGTATTGGGGAGAACCCATTCCGATGGTCTACTGCGAAGAGCATGGATGGCAGCCGATTCCAGAGGATCAGCTTCCGCTTTTGCTTCCGGATGTGCCGAATTATCAGCCGACGGCGACTGGGGAATCTCCCTTATCGGAGATGGACTCTTTTGTTCACACCACCTGTCCGATCTGCGGAAAGCCGGCGCGCCGCGAAACGGATACGATGCCTCAGTGGGCAGGATCCTCTTGGTATTATCTGCGCTATATGGATCCGGAAAACACGGAATCTCCCGTCTCCAAAGAAGCGGAGAACTACTTTGGCCCGGTGGATTGGTATAATGGCGGGATGGAGCATACGACGCTGCATCTGCTGTATTCGCGTTTCTGGCACAAATTTTTATATGATATCGGTGTGGTGTCGACCAAGGAACCCTACCAAAAGCGCACTTCTCACGGAATGATTCTCGGATCCAATGGGGAGAAGATGAGCAAGTCCCGGGGCAATGTGGTCAACCCGGATGATATCGTGAGGGATTTTGGCGCAGATACCCTGCGTACTTATGAGATGTTCATCGGGGACTTTGAAAAGAGTGCTCTTTGGACGGACAGCGGTGTTCTGGGAAGCCGGAAATTCCTTGAGCGCGTCTGGAAATTGGGGGAAATCGTCGAAGACGGCGATCAATATGATGCGCAGACCGAGGTTCTCTTCCACCAGACGATTCGCAAAGTCAGCGAGGATTTTGAGTCGCTTAAGTTTAATACGGCGATTGCACAGCTGATGACATTATCGAATGCGCTGCGGCAGAAGGGACGCGTGACGAAAAAAGAGTGGGAAACGTATCTTCTTCTTTTGAATCCCGTGGCGCCGCATCTGACCGAAGAGCTCTGGGAGCGCGCCGGCTTGAAAGGGCATATCGCCACGGATGGAACGTGGCCGCAGTATGATGAAGCGAAGCTGGTGGCGGATATCATCCAGATGCCCGTTCAGGTGAATGGCAAGGTTCGGGGCATGGTTGAGCTGTCGGCGGATGCGTCGCAAGAAGAAGCCGTTGAGGGAGCAAAGGCGCTTCCCGGCGTCGCTCGATTTTTAGAGGGCAAAGACATCAAAAAAGTTGTTTTTGTTCCAAAAAAAATCCTTAATTTAGTTATAAAGTAAACGGAAGATATAAAGTAAACGAAAGGATCAAATTTGTGACCTATGGGTCGCAACAGAGGGAGGAAGAGATTGAAATTAACTACTCGTAGTCGCTATGGTTTGCGTGTGATGGTTTATATTGCTTTACATCAGGGAAACCACGAGCCGGTGCCTCTCTCCGAAATTTCTTCATCGTTAATGCTCAGCGAGTCCTATCTGGAGCAGCTGCTCCGTCTGCTTAAACATGATGGAATGATTAAAAGCACGCGAGGCGTAAAGGGAGGCTACTTCCTTTCACGCCCTGCGGAAGAAATCACGGTTCACGAAATGCTTTCCTCGCTGGAGGGAAAATTCTGGCTGTCGGATTGCGCGGTGGTGGGAGATTGTCCGGGTGGATTCAATAATTGCCCGACGCGCATGATTTTGAGGCGGATGAATCAGGCCATTTACGATTCTATCGATGGATTGACATTGGCGGATATGGCAGAATTAAATGAAGCGGTTTGACGAGTTAGTGCCGAAAGGATGAGAGGTCGATATGCAATATTTAGGAATGAATGATCTGCGCACGAAGTATCTGGATTTTTTTGAAGCGCAGAATCATACGCGTCTCAAAAGCTTTTCTCTGGTTCCGGATGGGGATAACAGCTTATTGCTGATTAACGCCGGAATGGCTCCCCTGAAGCCTTACTTTCTCGGAGAAAAGAAAATGGCGCATAATCGGGCGACGAGTTCGCAGCGCTGTGTGCGTACGGCCGACATCGATAATGTAGGAAAAACGGCACGCCATGCCACGTACTTCGAAATGCTGGGAAATTTTTCGTTCGGGGACTATTTCAAAACGGAAGCCATTCATTGGGCTTGGACCTTTTTGACGGAAAAGTTGGGACTGGATCCCAACCGTCTTTGGATTACAGTATATGAAGAAGACGATCAGGCTTATGAGATTTGGACGAATGAAGTCGGCGTCGCGTCGGATCACATGCTGCGCCTGGGCAAAGAAGACAATTTCTGGGAATTGGAACAAGGTCCTTGTGGTCCCTGTTCCGAAATCCATTATGATCGTGGGCCGGCTTTTGGAGAGGGAAGCAATCCGACTGAAAACTCGGATCGCTTCATGGAAATCTGGAATCTGGTTTTCACACAGTTCAATCGCCAGGCGGATGGAAGCTATCTGCCGCTGGATCACCCCAACATTGATACTGGAATGGGATTGGAGCGGCTGGCGCTGGTTTGTGAAGATAAGCCGAATATTTTCGAGCTGGATGAGTTTCTTCCGCTTCGAGACACGATTGCCCGGCTTTCGGGAAAAACCTATGGTCAGGATGCGCAGGTGGACGAATCGTTCCGCGTCATCATTGATCATAGTAAAGCGCTCACCTTTCTGGTGATGGATGGCGTCGTTCCTTCGAACGAAGGGCGAGGCTATGTTCTTCGCCGTCTGCTTCGCCGGGCGGCTCGCCATGGAAAACTGCTGGGAATTCAGGGTAAATTTCTTGCGCAGACCGTGGAAGAGGTGATGAAAGTTTATAAAGAAGAATATCCGGAGCTGGAAGAGGCAAGGGAACGCATCTTTACTGTGGTCGAGCGCGAAGAAGAAAATTTTGAGCAGACGATTGATCAAGGCTTGTCTTTGCTGGAACATTTGATTGATGAAGCGGATGCGGCAGGAACGAAGCAGCTGGATGGCGAGCGGGTTTTCCGGCTCTATGATACGTTCGGTTTCCCGATTGATCTGACCAGAGAAATCGCCGCGGAGCATGATAAGACGGTGGATGAGAGCGACTTCAGACGCCGGATGGAAGCGCAGAGAACGCAATCCCGCGCACGGCGCAAAGAGGCCAGCGGATGGGACACCGACCGCCAGCTTGTCATCTCCGGTCAGGAAAAAACTGTTTTTTCCGGCTACGAAACGCTCAGCGATGAAATGCGTGTCCGGGCGCTGTTTGCCAATGGCGAAGAAGTGGAGCGGTTGACTCAGGGAATGGAGGGGATCGCGCTGTTCGACCGAACACCGTTTTATGCGGAAGGCGGCGGTCAGGTGGCGGATCTTGGGAGCCTTGTCTCTTCAAACGTCCGTGCGTCGGTTGTGGATGTGCAAAAAGATAAAAATGAGGTTTTCCTGCATACGGTTCGGATTGAGCAGGGAACATTGAGCGTGGGCGATACGGTCAGCGGATCGGTGGACGCCGATCGGCGGAATGATATTCGCCGCAACCATTCGGCGACTCATCTGTTGAATAAAGCGCTCCACGTCGTTTTGGGAGAGCATATCAACCAGGCGGGATCGCTGGTGACGCCGGAGCGCCTTCGGTTTGATTTCACTCATTTCCAGGCCATGACACCGGATGAGGTGAAACAGGTGGAAGAGATTGTGAACCGGGCGATTTTCGATTCCCATCCAGTGACGACACGGGTGCTTCCTTTGCAGCAGGCGATGGACGAAGGCGCCATCGGGTTGTTTGAGGATAAATATCACGATCAAGTTCGCGTGGTTTCGATGGGGGATTTTTCCAAAGAGCTTTGCGGAGGAACGCATGTCGATTCCACCGCACAGGTGCAGATGTTCCGAATTCTTTCGGAGCAGGGCGTTTCCTCGGGCGTCCGACGCATTGAAGCGATCACCGGGCGCAATGCCCTGCAAATGGCGCGGAGCGAAGAAGAACGCCTGCAAAACGCCGCAGCGTTGCTTCATGTGCAGGAATCGGATCTTGAATCCCGCATTGAAGCGCTCTTGGCTGAAAATAAAGAACTAAAGAAGGAAATTCAGCATTTCCAGACCCAGGCGGCGCAGGAGCAGTCCCGTCAGCTGGAATCCGACGCGACGCTCATTGGAGATATCCGGTTGGTGCGTCAGCATCTGGAGGGGAAGGACATGAATGAGCTGAAGGATTTGGCGGACGCCCTAAAAGACAATCCGGAAAACCAAGTGATTGTTTTGGCAAGCGCTCTGAATGGGAAGGTGTTCTGGGTTGTCGCAGTCCATCGCGATCTCGTGGCGCGCGGCGTGAAGGCCGGTGATCTGGTTCGTCATCTCGCTCAGATGACAGGAGGAAATGGGGGCGGACGTCCCAATTTTGCGACAGCAGGCGGCAAGGATCCGGAAGCGATCGATGCTGCCCTAGATTCCATTGATGTATGGATGGAGACATATATCGGATAGGAGGAGTATGATGCCGAAGGATTTCAGTGAGACCATGTTATTTACACCAATTGAAGAACATCGCAATATGGAGGAAATTCTTGCCGGCGTATATGCTGCATTGAAAGATAAGGGGTATGCGCCGGAGAACCAGATTATTGGGTACATTTTAAGCGGAGATCCGACGTATATTACCAGTCATCACGATGCGAGAAAGTTGATCCGCCAAATTGACCGTAATGAGCTGCTTGAAACCCTGCTGCGGGATTATTTGGTTTCACACGGGATTGGCGATGATGAGAATCAATCGGATCACGACGCCTGAGCGTTCTCAGGCGGTGATCTGTCTGTGAATGTCTGATCCTAGTCGGATCAGATTTTCAGGAGGAGGACGCATGGCTCGAGCCATGGGACTTGATGTCGGAACGCGGACGGTGGGTATCGCGCTGAGCGATCCGATGTATTTGATTGCCCAACCACAGTCGACACTTTGGCGAACCAATCTTGAAGCGGATCTGAATCGCTTGGTCGCCCTCATTCACGAGCAGGAGGTTCGTGAAATTATCGTCGGTTTGCCCAAACATATGAATAATCAGATGAGTGACTCCGCCCGGCGCGCGAAGAGTTTTGGCGCGGAATTGGAGCGCCGGGGTTTTCATGTGTTTTATCAGGATGAGCGGCGAACCACGATCCAGGCGGAGGAAGTGCTGAAGCAAAAGGGCGTGAACAAAAAGCGTTGGAAAGAGAAAGTGGATGCGATTGCGGCATCCATCATTCTTCAGGCTTGGTTGGATATTCATCGAGCGCATCACTAACATACTGTCTGCCAAGGCTTTATTGTGTTGCTTTATTGCGATGCGAAAAGCGCAGACGGGGGAAAGGATCGATTTTGAGAAAAAAAACGAACACGAAAAAGCTGCGTGTCATTCCATTAGGAGGATTGAAGGAAATCGGAAAGAACATGTGTGTTGTGGAGTATGGCAACGACATGATCGTAATTGATGCCGGATTAACCTTCCCTGATGAAGACATGCCTGGGGTGGACACCGTCATCCCCGATATTTCCTATTTGGAAAAAAATCGGGACAGGCTGCGGGGAATCCTCATCACCCATGGACATGAGGATCATTATGGCGCGGTGCCTTATGTTTTGAAAAAACTACAGACCAATATTTACTGTACGCGCCTGACGGGAGGAATGCTGGAAAATAAATTTAAGGAGCATGGCATCAACCCCAACGTGATTAAATATGTTAAAGCAGGGGATGTGCTTCGCCTGGGCGAGCTGGATTGTGAGTTCATTCGCGTCGCCCACAGCATCCCGGATGCTTGCGCCATTGCCGTTCATAATCCCGTGGGAACCATTTTGTTCACCGGGGACTTTAAGTTTGATTTCACGCCGATCGACAATGAGCCGACGGATATTCATCGTCTGGCGGAACTGGGAGAAGAAGGGGTTTTGGCTCTGTATAGCGATTCGACCAACGTGGAGCGTCCCGGCTTTACGATGAGCGAGCGCAGTGTCGGCGAAACCTTCCGAAAGATTTTTAGCGAGACCAGCGGACGGCTGATCGTGGCGACGTTTGCGTCGAACCTGCACCGTGTGCAGCAAATCATTCAGGCGGCGGAGGCGAATCATCGAAAAGTCGCTCTTTCTGGCCGCTCCATGCTGAACAATGTCGCCGTCGCCAGCGAATTGGGCTATATCAAAATCAAGCAGAAGACGCTGATTGATGTGAAGGATGTCGGCAACTATAAGCCGGATCAGATCTGTCTCCTCATCACGGGTTCTCAGGGTGAGCCCATGAGCGCTCTTTCACGGATGGCGAACGGGTCTCACCGTCAGATTGAAGTCGGAGAAAATGATACCATCATCCTTTCTGCGTCCATGATTCCCGGAAATGAAAAAAGCATCGGCGATATGATTAATAATCTGATGGCGCGGGGGTGCAAGGTCGTGTACTCTTCGTTGGCCAACGTCCATGTTTCTGGTCATGCCTGCCAAGAAGAACTGAAATTGATGCATTCGCTGGTGCAGGAACAATACTTCATTCCAGCCCATGGCGAACCGCGCATGATGATCACCCATAAGAAGATTGCGATGGATCTCGGGATTCCAGAAGATCATATTCTCATGGGAGAAAATGGAACGGTATTCGAATTTGAGAAAAATGGGAAGACTGTGAACGGGCGCATCGCAGACAAGGTGCAAGCGGGGCAGACGCTCATTGATGGTCTGGGCATTGGAGATGTCGGTTCGGTGGTGCTCAATGACCGCAAACGTCTGGCCGATGACGGCATCATTGCGCTGGTGGTGACGATTGATCACAAAACCCATCGTGTGGCAGCGGGTCCGGAAGTGATCTCCCGTGGATTCATCTATATGAAAGATAATGTGGATGTGATTGAGGAGATTAAGAAAATTGTCCGAAAAACGCTGAATGATGCACAGCGCCGAAGCATCACAGACTGGGCGTTCCTCAAGAGCCGGATTCGCGATGATGTGAAGAGCTACGTCTATAAGGAGATGCAGCGCAATCCGATGATTCTTACGATTATCATGGAGACAGAAGGAAACTATGTGGCAAAATAATCGACTGGAGCTTCTCGCTCCGGCCGGAGATCCGGAGAAACTTGCGTCCGCCCTTCACTTTGGGGCGGACGCTGTTTATCTGGCCGGCGAATCCTTTGGACTGCGAAAGGCATCCAAAAATTTTGATGCGGAACAGCTGAGGCAAGCCGTGGTTCAGTGCCATGCAGCCGGCGCGAAACTCTATGTGACGATGAACATCATTCCCCACGATGCCGATTTGGACGAGCTGGGGGAATATGTGCGGTTTTTGGAATCTGCGCAGGTGGATGCGGTGATCGTTTCGGATCCGGGGATCTTTGAGATGGTTGCGACTGAGACCAATTTGGAGATTCATCTTTCAACGCAGGCCAGCGTCACGAACGCGCGAACGGTTTCTTTTTGGGCCAGACAAGGAGCCAAGCGCATCGTTTTGGCCAGAGAGCTTTCTTTGGATGAGATTCGCCAGATTCGCCAAGAGGTTGATCCGTCGGTGGAGCTGGAAGTGTTTGTCCATGGAGCCATGTGCATTTCGGTTTCCGGACGGTGTTTGCTGTCCAATTATATGACCGGGCGAGATGCCAATCGGGGCGATTGTGCCCAGGCATGCCGCTGGAATTATGCACTGATGGAGGAAAAGCGGCCGGGGGAGTATTTTCCTGTTTATGAAGAAGATGGACATACGTTCATCATGAACTCAAAGGATCTTTGCCTATTGCATGAATTGCCGCAGCTGATGGAAGCGGGAGTCAGCAGCTTGAAAATTGAAGGGCGCGTGAAATCTGCGTATTACGTCGGGACGGTGGTTCATGCGTATCGGCGGGCGCTGGATGCGATTCAATCGGGAACATGGACAGAGAAACTTCAGGAAACCTTGCTCCGCGAACTCCGCACGACCAGTCATCGGCCTTTTACGACGGGATTTTTTTATGGGGCGCCTGGAGCAGAGGGACAGAATTATACGTCCTCCTCGTATTTGCGTGATTACGACTTTTTAGGAATTGTTCGCCGGTTTGATCCGAACGCTTCTGCGATGGAGGTGGAAGTGAGGAACCGGTTTGCAGAGGGAGAAGAGATTGAGGTG
>JAEXBN010000009.1 GCA_023394045.1 Bacillota bacterium
GCAGAGGGAGAAGAGATTGAGGTGCTGCGTTCAGACGGGGAGCCGCTGCGGATGAAGATCAGAGGACTGTCCAATGCGGAGGGGCAGCCGTTGGGACAAGCGGTTCAGGCGAAGGAGCTGGTGTGGATGCATGCTGAGGCGCCTTCTTTGCCCGGAGATATGCTGCGGCGTAAAAGAAACTAGGAAGAGGCATCTTTTTGTTTTAGGGAAGAATTTCATGCACCTCCGGATGCGCGCTGGTCTGGACAGAAATGGTATGAAAATGGTGGTAATAGACCATGCCGGGTTTGGCGCCTTTTGCTTTATAGACGTTCTTCCGTTCGGTATAATCGATGTCCACGACGGGTTCCTCCGGCGTGGAAGAAAAGCGGGCAGCGATCCATGCGGCGGCTTCTAGCTCTTCTTTCGTCGGCGTTTTCCCTTCGGTGCGAAGGATCACATGCGCTCCGGGGATGGTTTTCGCATGGAAAAACACATCTTCTTTATCGGCCATCTTCAGTGTCAGCCGGTCATTTTGAAGATTGTTGCGTCCGACAAGAATGGTTTTTCCCGTTGTCGTTTCGAAGCGGCGAGGGCGTGATTTCATTTCGGTTTGCTTCTTTTTGCGTTCGGATGACCTGCGCAGCAGCCCTTCGCGCTCAAATTCCATTTTCAGATCCGCCAGATCGGAAAGCTGTGTGGCTTGATCCAGCATGGTTTTCAGCTGTTCGGCATAGGCCACATCCGCTTTCAGCAGGGGAAGATGTTCCTTTAGGAGGCGATGCGCGGTATTCAATTTGGCAAAATGTCGATATTTTGCTTCCATATTCTCGTGTCCGCTTTTCGTTGGATCTAATGCGATCCGGCGCTTTTTTCCCTCATGATAAAAATCGGAGACGGTGATGGATGTTTCGCCCTTTTGGATGGAGTGTGCGTAGGCGGCCAGAAGGTCAGCTTCTTCCTTAATGGTCTGACGATCCAGTGTGGCGGCATAATCCTGCTCCACATTCTGCAGTTTGCGTGTTTTTTTCTCGATGTCTCGAGCCAGCAGCTGAAGAAGGGATGCCTTTTGCTGCCCAAAGCCATCATCACGGTTCGTCTGTACGGTTTGCTGATCGATCAGCCGGCTGATGGATGCATCGGATTGGAGAACCGAACCATAATGCGTCAGGGGGAAGGGATACGCTTGGATTTTCGGTTCCTGATAAAGGACTGGCGCATAGTCATGGTTTCGCAGCTGATCCGCAAAATTCTGAAAGATGTCGTTCAGCCTTTTCAACGTGGGAGCATCAATGGATCCCAATGGGGACTGCGGATCAATATTGGCGCGGACGCAGAGTTCATCGGAGATCAGCGGAGAAAATCCGGTCAGGCATCCGTAAAATAGACGGCGGACGGGAATCTGGGTCTCTCCGGATTCCAGCAGGCGGTTCCGAAGATCGTCCAGCGAGGGATGTTCCGTCAGCACATCGATTTTATCGGACGGAAAGATTTTGTAGGTGGTTCCCGGATAGACCGGACGAACGCGGCTCATATCATGGGAAACGCGGTGCATCGCTTCAATCACACGATCTTCGTCATCCAGAAGGATGAGGTTGGAATGCCGCCCCATGATCTCTAGCATCAGGTGCTTGTTCACGGGATCTCCCAGCTCGTTTCGCGTGCCAAAGCTGAGGCGGACGGTGCGATCCAGCCCGATTTGTGTAATTTCCGTGAGCTTTCCTTGTCCGATCTGTTTGCGCAGCAACATGACAAAATTTGGCGGGGTTTGCGGATTCTGGTATTTTTTTTCACTGAGGTGTAAACGGCCGCTGGCTGCATCGCATGACAGGTACAGCAAAAAATGCCTTCTGGCATTGAACAGATTGAGGGTCAGCTGATGGGGGCCGATCTGATTGATTTTTTTTACATGTCCGCCGAGAATCGTTTGATGCAGTTCATGGACGATCGCGCGCATGGTGATTCCGTCAAAGGTCATAAGTCATCCTTTCTTCAGCTGAGATGTTTAAGCAGCTGAAACTCTTAAGCTGGAAAAATTATAGCATGTGCCTTGCCTTTTCTATAAAATATGACAAAAAAGTCATATTTTATAGACGAAAGACGCTTCTTCCGTTATTCTTAAACAAATTAACTTAAAGGGGGACGATGATGCGACGTGACGGACATTTGATTATTATTTCTGGCCCATCCGGTGTGGGAAAAGGAACCGTTTGTGAAGCATTGCGAGCCATGAGGCCGGATCTCACGGTCAGCATTTCAGCCACGACTCGGAAAAAACGGCCGGCGGAGGTGGATGGTGAAAATTATTATTTCTACTCTATCGATGAATTCAACGCGCTCATTGATCACGGGGAATTGATTGAGTATGCGAAGGTGCATGGAAATTATTACGGAACCCCGAAAAATTTTGTGCTGGAGCAGCTGGATGCCGGCGCGGACGTGATTTTGGAAATCGACGTGCAGGGGGCGATGCAAGTGAAGCGCAACATGCCGGGCGGGGTTTATATTTTTCTTCTTCCGCCGCATAAGAAGGATCTGGAAGCGCGGATTCGCAAGCGCGGAACCGAAGATGAAGACAATATCCATTTGCGGATTTGCAATGCCCGCGATGAGATCTCCATGCTGCATGATTATGATTATGCGGTGATCAATGAGGATGTGCAGGAATGTGCGACGATGGTTTCCCATATTATTGATGCGGAAAATCAGCGGATTGATGCGAATTTGATGAAAAAGTATTGGGAGGAGTTTCATGATTAATCCATCATTTAAGGAATTAGGCGAGATCAGTCCGAGCCGCTATGAAGTTTGTGTCATGGTGATGAAGCGCGCGGCTCTTTTGACGGATGGATCGGCGCCGCTGGTGAAAAGCCTCGGCGAGAGTCCGGTGACTGTGGCATTGGATGAGATTATGGCGCGAAAGGTGACGAAGGTCGATCCGGAGACGATTGGTGAAACGGAGGATTCGGCTGGTGAAGCGGAGGAGCTTCATGAAGGGGGAGAGACGCTAGAGGAGCAGAAGGATACAGAAGCGGAGGACTAAATGGGACTGAATGGGAAAAGAATCCTGGTCGGTGTTTCCGGCGGGATCGCCATTTATAAAACATTGAGTTTGCTTTCTCTGTTGAACAAGCGCGGCGCGGAAACTCGCGTGATTATGACGAAAGGTGCGCAAGAGTTCGTCCGTCCGCTCGCGTTTCAGACCATGTCGCAGCACAGAGTTTATACGGATCTTTTTTCGGATGAAGAAGGCTTTATTCCGCATATTGATTTGACGCGGGAGGCAGATGTGCTGCTCATTGCGCCGGCGACGGCGAATATCCTGTCGAAGATGGCGCATGGCCTGGCGGATGATCTACTGAGCGCGACAGCGTTGGCGGCGCATTGTCCGGTGATTGTTGCGCCTGCGATGAATGTGGTGATGTATCGGAATCCGGCCACGCAGGAGAATATTCAGCGGCTGAGAGACCGCGGTGTGCATATTATTCTTCCCGAATCGGGATGGCTGGCATGTCAGGAAATTGGAGACGGCAGGATGCCTGAGGCGGAAGATCTGGCGGATGCGCTGGACACCTTCTTCACTCCGAAGGATCTTTCAGGAAAGCATCTTTTGGTCACGGCAGGGCCAACTCGTGAACGGCTGGATCCTGTGCGCTTTTTGACCAATGATTCCAGCGGAAAACAGGGCACGGCGATCGCGCGCCGTGCCGTGAAACGCGGCGCACAGGTCACCTTGGTTCACGGGCCGATGCAGGTTGAAGTTCCCAAGGGCTGCCGTGCGATTGCGGTGGAGACGACGGGGGAGATGCTTGAAGCGCTGAAAGCGGAGCTGCCAAGACATCAAGCGCTGATTATGGCCGCCGCTCCAGCTGATTTCCGACCGGTAGAAGAACAGGAACACAAGATCAAAGGCTCTGATGATGGAAAGGTTCGCACCTTGGCGCTCACCGATACGCCGGATATTCTCGTTTCTCTCCAGGACGTGCATACCGACCAGATGATGATCGGCTTTGCGACGGAAACGGAAGACCTTCTTCTCAATGCCCGCAAAAAATTGGAGAAAAAACAGCTGGATTATATTGTGGCCAATGATGTGACGATGGAGGGTGCGGCGTTTGATTTTGATACCAATATCGTCACGATTATCGGACGTGATCGGGAGATTTCTCTGCCCAAGCAATCGAAGGAGGATGTTGCCGATCACATTCTGGATTTGCTGAAATGATTCTGGCTGACGTTCGTATTGAGTCGAAAACCCGCCGCACCGACCGTTTGTTCACGTACTTGGTTCCGGAGACGCTGCAAGAGCGTGTGCATCCCGGCGCGCTGGTTCACGTCCCGTTTGGGCGCGGGGATCGCAGCCATATGGCGCTGGTTGTCGCCGTTCGTGAGCAGGAGGAAGCAGACTTTGCGCTGAAATCCATTCTCGGATTGCCGGAGGGGGAATCTCCGATTTCTGAAGAAGGCATGGCGCTGGCGGAGTATATGGTTCATCACCTGCTATCCGACCAAACGTCCGCGATTCAGACGGTGCTTCCGCCAGGATCGGGAGGGCTGTTTCGTCCGAAGCTGGAATCCTACTACCATCTGCTTCCTGCGGGAGGAAAAGCGGAGATCGCAGAACGCGCAAAAAAACAAAAGGCCGTAATTGAGGCGCTGCGGCGCGGAGAATGGGAACGGCGCGCCTTAATGGCGCAGACAGGCGCAACCTCGCAAACTTTGCACACGCTGGAAGATCAGGGGCTGATTGCCCGCACGTCCCGGCGCGTTTCACGCCGCAAGTCGAAGCATCGCCCCGGATATCAGAAACAAACGCTGACACCAGCTCAGCAGCGGGTCTATGACCGAATTCTGGAAAAGAACGGAAAGTATCTGATCTGCGGAGTCACGGGATCGGGAAAAACTGAAATTTATCTGCAGCTGGTGGAGCATGCTTTGGAGGCTGGAAAGGAAGCCATCATCCTTGTTCCGGAAATTTCCCTCACGCCGCAAACGATCGCGCGTTTTGAGGGGCGCTTCGGGTCGGAGGTCGCCATTCTGCATTCCCGTCTTTCCGTGGCGGAGCGCCATGAAGAATGGGAGAAGATCGTCCGGGGGGAGGTACACATCGCCATTGGCGCGCGCAGCGCCATTTTCGCGCCGTTTGAGCACCTAGGGATCATCATCATCGATGAAGAGCATGAGGGAAGCTACACCAGCGAAAAAAATCCGAAATATCACGCCTCGGATATTGCCGCTTTTCGCTGCGACTGGCATCATGCGACATTGGTGCTGGGATCGGCGACCCCTTCTGTAGAGACGCTGTACCACGTCCAGACGGGAGATCTGGTGCGGCTGGATCTGCCGGAGCGTGTGAATGGGCGCCCGCTTCCGGAGATGCGGATCATGGATATGCGCGAAGAGCTGAAAGCCAATAACCGGTCGATGCTTTCACGCGGCTTGTATCAGGCGATGAAGGAGGCGCTGAAGCGGGGCGAGCAGAGCATCCTTTTTCTCAACAAGAGGGGGCATACCTCATTCGTCTTTTGCCGATCCTGCGGATATGTCTACCGCTGTGATGCATGCGACGTGGCGATGACCTACCACAAACACCGCGATCGTCTGATTTGCCACTATTGCGGACGGGAAAAGCCGATGCAGCGGCTCTGCCCCCAATGCGGAAGCGATGCCATCCGGGAATTTGGTGCAGGAACGGAACACCTGGAAGAAGAAGTGCAGCACATTTTTCCTCAGGCGCGTATTCGCCGTGCGGATGCGGATACGATGCGGAAGAAGGGCTCTTACGAGAATTTGTATGCGGACATGCTGGATGGGCGGATTGATATTCTGGTGGGAACGCAAATGATTGCGAAGGGATTCGATTTTCCCAACGTGACGGTGGTGGGGATCGTTTCGGCGGATGTGACATTAAATCTCCCGGATCTCCGTGCGGCTGAGCGCACGTTTCAGTTGGTGACGCAGGTCGCCGGACGGGCTGGGCGTGCGGAGCGCCCCGGCATGGTGTTTATTCAGACCTACCATCCGGAACATTATGCTCTTCAGGCTGCTGCGCAGTATGATCTGGATGCCTTCTATGAGCAGGAGATGCAATACCGCATGGAGAACGGGTATCCGCCGGTGCGCCGCGAGCTGTATGTGCAGTTCAGCGGACCGGATCGTCGTTGCACGCTGGAGAAAGCGCGTGAAGTCAGAGGTTTTCTTGATACGGTGCCACAGAGAGAGTCGCTCTTCCTGGAGGGACCGACACCAAGCGTCATTGAACGCATCAACGGACGTTACCGCTTCGCACTCTTGCTGCGCAGCGATGAAGGACGGGCGCTGGAAGACATCGGACGGATCTTGATTGATCGATTTCCCAGCACTCCTGACCTTTGGATTCTGGTCACGTTGGATCCTCAGTCGGTTTATTAGCCACAGACAGGCTGATGGGATGGGTCAAAGAGAGAAAAATCAGCTTTTCAAGCTCAATCAACAGGAGCTTCACTTTTTATGAAGTGAGGCACGAACAGAAAGGATGGATATGGCAATTCTAACCATTCGTCAAGAGGGTGATCCGATCTTGCGCAAAAAGGCAAGGCCGATCACCGAGGTGACTGATAAAATTCGCCAATTGCTGGATGATATGCTGGAAACGATGTACGACGATCAGGGGATTGGTTTGGCAGGACCTCAGGTGGGGAAATTGCGCCGGCTGATCACCGTTGATGTCGGAGAAGGTCCCTATAAGCTCGTCAATCCGGAAATCATCGAGGCATCGGAAGAACAGCAGCTGGATATTGAGGGATGCCTTTCCGTTCCCAATTTTAATGGAACGGTATATCGCCCTCAGTGGGTGCGAGTCGCCTATCAGGATGAAACCGGGGCTTCGCGTGAAATTCGCGCGGAAGGTCTGTTTGCGCGGTGCCTTTGCCATGAAATCGATCATTTGGACGGCATTCTGTTCCGCGACCGCGTGGATGAGGTGATTGATTTGGAGCATCCCACGGAGGAACAGATGGCGTATCTGCGCGCGCATCATCTCGTTGAGGAGGAAAAGGACGCGGAGGAGTCGATCACACGCGCTGAAGAAGCGCCGACACCGCAGGAGAAATTGAAATGAGGGTGGCGTTTTTTGGAACGCCGGACTTTGCTCTTCCCTCCTTGGAGACCTTAGTTTCCGCAGAGGATGTGGATGTTGTACTCGTGGTTTCACAGCCGGATCGGGCGCGCTCCAGAGGAAAGGTGACACCGACGCCCGTGAAAGCGAGAGCATTAGAGCTGAACCTTCCCGTGGCGACTCCGGAGAGCGTCAATGATGAAGAGACGATGGATCTTTTAGAAAAAGTTCATCCGGATCTCTTGATCGTCATCGCTTACGGGCAGAAACTGGGACATGCGATTTTGGATCGGTTTCCGGATCGGATTCTCAATATCCATGGAAGCCGGCTTCCCCGCTACCGTGGCGCCGCGCCCATTCAGCGCGCGCTTTTGGATGGATGCAAGATGACCGGAAACACGATCATGCTGATTGGGGAGGGAATGGATACCGGGGATATTTTGCAGCAGAGCCAGGTGGAGATTTTTGAGGATGATGATACGGCCTCGCTGACGGAGCGGATGAGTCGGGATGGGGCCGATCTGCTTCTGGATGTGCTTCGCCACTATCCGGAACGGCTGCAGCACCGCATATCCCAGCGTTCAGAAGAAGCGACGATTGCGGCAAAGATCACGAAGGAAGATGGATGGCTGCGCTTTACGGATCCGCTCTTTCACTTGATGCGCCGCTTTCATACCGTGCATCAAGCGCCGGGCGCCAGGGTACAATTCGGAAACGATATTTATAAAGTGCATGGGGCGCATGGGGAGACAAGCGCTGGCGCAGCTTCCCGCCAAATGGGCGAAATCATTCGAGCCGACGGCGGGGGGATTGCGATTCAGGCATCCGATGGTCTGTTTGTGATTGACCGGATTCAGGCTCCAAATCGCAAGCAGATGCCCGTAGAGGCGTTTTTGAATGGCAATCCGGATGCGCTAAAACCGGGGATGGTCGCCGTCGATCATTCGCCCATGAGTGTGGAGAACCATCATGCGATTTGATTTTGTGCGCCGGCAGGCAGTGATCTTGTTGCGGGATCTGGAGAGCCGCCATGAAGCGGCGGAAAGAGCCTTGCGCCGTCGCGCGGATCCGTTTCTGGATCGAGCACGTGATCGAGCCTTTCTTCGCCAGCTGGTTTATGGAGTTCTCGAAAATCAACGCTATCTGGATTGGGCAATGGATCGGCAGATGAGCCGGCCGATGGAGAAGCAGAAGCCTCTGATTCGACAGATTCTTCGTCTGGCGGAATACGAGACCTTATTTCTTCATACCCCCGCGCATGCTGTGGTCAATGAGTATGTGACGCTGGCTCGAATATTGGTTCCGGGGGCGCATGGTTTCGTGAATGCGATTCTCCGGAAATGTGAAGAACATCCTTTAGAGCAGACACCGGATACGGGCAATGCCCTCAGGGATTTGGCCATCCGCTATTCGGTTCCGGACTGGATCGCGCAAGAGCTCGCTCAGACTTTTTCGCCGGATGAGCTGATTCGGATTTTGCAAGCGGGCAACCAGCCCTCTCCGCTATCGCTTTTCGTCGTGCCTGGCCGCATTTCCCGCGAAGAGGCGATGGAAAGGCTGAAGGGGCTGGCGACAAATCTCCGGGTGAGCACCATTTCCCCCCATTTGTTGCTTTGCGACGGCGGGGCGGTAACGGAGAGCGATTTATTTCGGAACGGATGGATCACGATTCAGTCTCAGCCCAGTCTTCGAGTGGCGGAAATCGCAACGGAAGGGATTACCGAAGGGCGGATTCTGGATTTGTGTGCGGCTCCCGGCTCGAAGACGATGGCGATGAAGCTGCTTTCTCCTCGCTGTCAGGTTGTCGCCAATGATTTGGTTCCGGAGAAATTGAGGTATATGCGGGAAAACTCAGAGCGCCTGCATGCTGAGGTGGAGATGGTGCAGGGGGATGCGCGCGATTTTCGCCCGGAATGGGAAGAGGCCTTTGATGTTGTGCTGGCGGATGTTCCGTGCTCCGGCTTAGGCCTGATGGGGCGTAAGCCGGATATCCGCTGGAGGCGCCGTCCGGAAGATCTTGAACATCTGGCTGAGCTTCAAAAAGAAATCCTCAGCCAAGCCGCACGCTATGTGAAGCCGGGTGGGCGCCTAGTCTATAGTACCTGTACATATGGGCATCAGGAGAACGAGGATGTGGTGGCGACGCTGAATCCGGAACAGTGGACGGAAGAAGCGATCGAGGGTCGTCCGTTTCTTCGGTTCACGCCTGAAAACGAGGGATCTGATGGCTTTTTTATGGCTCGTTTCCGACGATTTTCAGGGAATTTCTGCGCTTGAAAACGGTCACATGCTATAATCAGAAATAGTCAGGAGAATGCATGGAACGCGCTTTGAACGGAATGTACGAAGAGGAGCTGCGCCGTTGGGCGGAATCGCTTGGGATGTCGGCTTTTCGCGGAAGCCAGCTTTTTCATTTTTTTCATGTGGAACGTGGTCATGATTTGCATCAGGCCACATCCCTTCCGCGATCTTTGCGTGAGCGGAGCGGGGCGCTGCCGATTCGCACAGCGGAGGTGGCGATGCGCTATCAGTCCCGGGATGGCAGCGCCAAATATTTGCTGCGCCTGCAGGATGGAGCGCATATTGAGACGGTCTTCATGCCCTATGATGACCGGACGACGCTCTGTGTGTCTTCTCAGGTTGGATGCAAGATGGGGTGTACATTTTGCGCCTCAACAAAAGCGCCTTTTGTACGGAATCTGCAGGCAGAAGAGATTCTGGAGCAGGTGTATGCGGTGGAGCGCGAAGAAGGCGTTCCGGTCGACCGGATTGTGCTGATGGGGATCGGAGAACCCATGGACAACTATGATGAGGTGCTGCGGTTCATCCATCTTGTGACGGATCCGGAAGGAAAAAATCTCGGGCAGCGTCATATTACCTTATCAACATCCGGCATCGTCCCGGGCATTGAGCGCCTGAGCCGCGAAGGTCTGCAGATCAATCTGGCGATTTCCCTGCACGCGACATCGGATGAGAGGCGCGTGCGCACGATGCCGGTGGCGCGGCGATATCGGATTGAAGAGATTTTAAGGGCAGTGGATCATTTTTTTGAGCAGACCGGCCGCCGGGTCAGTTTTGAATATGCCTTAATTCGGGGAGAAAATGATCGGCCGGAGGATGCCGCTTGGATCTCGTCTCATTTGCGGGGCGCAGGCTATCATGTCAATCTGATTCCGCTGAATGAGATTCGGGAGTATGACGGAGAGGCAGCAGACGCGCGAGCGATGAAGGCTTTTTCTTCGCTGTTGGAAGCAAACGGTGTACACGTCAGTGTGCGGCAGAGGCGCGGGGATGATATTTCCGCGGCCTGCGGGCAGCTGCGTGTGCTGTATGAGGAGGTTGGGAGAGACGCATGAACACGTATTCGATGACGGATACCGGACGAGAACGCAAAGTGAATCAGGATCGGTTTTCGAACTATTTCCATCCCCGCTTTTCGCTGTTGATTCTTGCAGACGGAATGGGCGGACATAATGCGGGGGAAGTCGCGGCAGCGCTGGCAACGGATTCGGTTCGTGATTACATCATGCAGCACAAGGATGCGGAGGACTATCCGAGGCTGCTGAGGGATGCGGTGGATGATGCGAACACCAAGGTCTTTGCGAAAGGGCAGTCCGATCCGGAATATTGCCGCATGGGGACGACCATTTGCGTCGTGCTGCTCAGCGATGGCACCGTTTATATTGCGCACGTTGGCGACAGCCGGGTGTATCTGTTTCATGATCAGATGCTGAAGCAGATGACACGGGATCACTCTCTGGTGGCTGATTTGGAACGCGAAGGGCTCTTGAGTGAAGAAGCGGCGAAGACGCATCCGGATCGAAACACGATCACGCGCGCGGTGGGAACGGAGCCTGAGGTGGAAACGGAGATCGATTTGCTGTCCGCTGTGGAAGGGGACAGGCTGATGCTTTGCAGCGACGGTTTAACCAAAATGGTGGAAGATGAACGGATCGCGCAGATTTTGCGGGAAGAATCCTCTGCACGCAGAGCTTGTGAGCGCCTGGTGGAAGAGGCGAATCTCGCTGGAGGAAAAGACAACATCACCGTGACCATATACGACATAGGAGAAAATGATGAATCCGATCGTACTGAATAAGCGTTATCAACTCGGGCAGCGGATTGGCGTCGGGGGAATGGCCTATGTTTATGAGGCGGAGGATCTTCTTCTGAAGCGTAAAGTGGCTGTGAAAGTTCTGAAGGATCAGTTTATTGAAGACGAAGAGTTTGTCGCGAAATTTGAGAAAGAAGCGCAGGCTGCCGCATCGCTGATGCATCCCAACATCGTGAATGTGTATGATGTTGGACGCGAAGTGATTGACGATCGGGTGCTGCATTATATCGTCATGGAGCTGATTGAAGGAACGACGCTGAAGGAAGCCATCAGCGCGCATGGGAAGATGACTTCGGCAGCGATTGCGCGCACGGGAAGACAGATCGCGCGCGCCTTGCAGCGCGCACATGAGCGGGATTTGGTGCACCGCGATATCAAGCCCGCCAATATTTTGATTACGCGCAATGGCGATATCAAAGTGACGGACTTTGGGATTGCGCGCATCACCTCTTCCTCCACAGTGACTTTTACGAATAATATCCTAGGGACGGTACACTATATCTCGCCGGAGCAGGCGAAAGGTCAGCCGGTGGATGCCAAATCGGATCTCTATTCTTTGGGCGTGGTGATGTATGAAATGGCCACAGGACAGGTTCCGTTTGATGCGGATTCTTCGGTGGCGATTGCGATGAAGCATATTCAGGAGGTTCCGGTTCCTCCGATTGAACGGAATCCGTCCCTGCATCCGGGGTTGAATCAGATCATCCTGAAATGCATGGCGAAGGATCCGATAGATCGCTTTGAATCCGCCACGGAGCTGGCGGAGGCGCTGGATAATTATCATGATCTGGATGATACGGTTTTTCTGCCCACGGTGAACCGAACGGCTCGAATCAGCGGATATGATGGAGAGTCGCGCGAGGCGGTTTATGTCAGCGGAGGCAGGCGGGAGGAACAAAAAACATCCAGCGCGAAGTTTTCCATGCGGAGTGTCGTGATGCTGGCAGCGCTGGGCTTAGCGGTGTTTTTTCTCGTTGCGTTTTTTCTGTTGCGCCAGAATGATCGAAGCCTAGGGGATGGAATTTCTGTTCCGGCGGTCATCAATTTGCCGGAGCAGGAAGCCCTTCAGATGCTTTCGCAGAGCGGATTGGTCGGCCAGGTAACGGAGCGGCGGAAGGATGATCGGCTGGAGCGCGGCGTGGTGATTGATCAGAGCATTGTCAGCGGGACGAAGGTGCCCAAAGGGACGGTGGTCAATCTCAGCGTGAGCGAAGGAAAAGGGGAAGTGGAAATACCGGATGTACGGGGCGTCAGCGCGGAAGAAGCAACGCAGACGCTTCAGAATGCAGGCTTCAGGATTGGACAGACACAGTTTGTGTTCGATGCAACGGTGCCGAAGGGACAGGTGATTCGGACGGATCCGGCGGTAGGGGAATCGGCAGCGCTGGATGCGCGTATTGATCTCTATGTGAGCCGGGGGAAAGAAGCGGAGCAGTCGGTGGTTCCCGTTCTGCTCAATCAGGGTCAGAATCAGGCGATTGCGCAGCTGAAAGAGGCGGGACTACGTTTGGGGAACATGACCTCCGAGTTCAGCACGTATCCCTCCGGAACGGTGATTGCCCAGTCGATTGAAGCGGGAACGGAAGTTCCAGCCAATACGGCGGTGGATATTACGGTTTCCTCGGGGCAGAAGCCTTCTTCGAATAGCAAGCCGTCGGATCTGACACGCTACAATACGCACATCTATCCGCCGGAAGGAAAGGACACCTTCGAGGTGGTCATCTATGATCGCAACCAGTCGATGGAACAGCCGATTTTCAAAAAGACCATGCAGGCATCAGAAGCGGGCGAGGAAGGATATATCACGGCACAGGTGGAAGCTTCCAGCCAGGCGGATCTGGTCATCTATATCGATGGCGTTCCGGCGGATACCAGCGCGCCCGTCGATTCCAATGCGCACTGAGAACGATGGTGTGCAGGCAGAGCTTGGATCATAAGGAGGAAGGAGTGCCAAAAGGCCACATTATTTCAGCAGAAAAGGATCGTTATGAATTGGCTCTCGACGGCGAAGAAGAGGGGGAGACACTTTTTGCTAAAGCGAGGGGCGTTTTCCGGGAGAAAGCGCTTCGTCCCATGATTGGGGATTATGTGGAATGGGAACGCGGCGAGCAGGATCCGGAGGCCACGATCGTACGGATCTTTCCCCGGCGAAATCAGCTCCTGCGTCCGCCGGTCTCCAATGTGGATCAAGTGCTGGTGGTGCAGACGCTCGTGGAACCGGAAATGAATGCTGTGGCGTTGGATCGGCTCCTTGTGGTGCTGGAGAAGCGAGGGCTTCCGGTCGTGCTCTGCCTGAATAAGATTGATCTTCCAGAAGTTGAACGTCTGGAGGAGGTGGAGCATCGCTATCAATTGGCCGGGTATTCGGTGCTGAAGGTCAATGCGCTGACCGGGGAGGGGATGAGCATCTTGCAAGAGGCTCTTTCCGGAAAACTGACGGCGGTGGCGGGGCCATCCGGAGCGGGGAAATCCACATTGATTCGCCGGCTCAGCGGAGCCACTCATATTGTGGTTGGAGAATTGAGCGGAAAAACGTCTCGCGGCCGCCAGACGACGCGCACCAGCCGGCTGTTTCAGATTGCGCCCGGATCCTATATTTTTGATACTCCGGGGTTTTCCTCGCTGGATCTCAGGGATATTGACGATGTGTTTGATTTGGCACAGAAATTTCCGGAAATTGCACGCGTTAGTGGGCAGTGCCGCTTTCGAAATTGCACACATCGGAAAGAGCCGGGTTGTGCCGTTAAGGCATCCCTTGATTCCGGAGCGATGGATCCGTTGAGATATTCCTCCTATCTCACTCTGCTGGATCAAATCGAAGCGCGAAAGGGATATTAAAAATAGAAAAATATCCTGAAGCGGGATGAACGGCGCGAGGATTCCATCGACGATGTTCCGTGTGATCTTCGGAGCATGCATGGCGATCTTCGGATTACGCATTTCTCGAATGAAAGGAAAATGATGAAACGTGTTCTTTTACCCTCCCTTCTTTCGGCGGACTTTTATCATCTGGATCAGTCGCTTGAGGCGGTGGAGCGTGCAGGGGTGCAGCATTTGCATTTGGATGTGATGGATGGACAATTTGTGCCCAATATTTCGTTCGGACCGGGTTTAATTCAGCGCCTGCGCCCTCACACTGAGCTGTTTTTTGATACGCACCTGATGGTGAATGAGCCGGATTTTATGCTAGAGTCGTTCCAAAAAGCGGGATCGGATCTCATTACGGTTCATTGGGAGGCCGTCAAACATCTGGATCGCACCATACAGCATATTCATGATCTGGGCATGCTGGCCGGCGTTTCGCTGAATCCGGCGACGCCGGTGAACGTATTGGATGCGATTCTCCCGGAACTCGATCTTGTCCTGATCATGAGCGTGAATCCCGGATTTGGCGGGCAGTCTTACCGTCCGATGGCGACGGAAAAAATTGGCCGTCTCAGGAGAATGATTGACCAGACGGGGAAAGAGATTCGCCTCGAGGTGGATGGAGGGATCAACCCAAAGACCCTCAATACGGTGCTCGGCGCGGGAGCCGATTGGATCGTCGCTGGCTCGGCCGTTTTTGGCGCCGCGGACATCACCCAAACCGCACGCGATTTCCGTGAACGCATTGAAAGTTTTCAATTGTGATGCGGGCGCTGATTGTGGCTGCCGGCGAAGATCATCCGGAGCCCGCCCTGCTGCGCGATCTGGTGCAGAAAAGTGATCTTTTGATCGCGGCGGATGGAGGCATGAATGTTCTCCGTCCTCTCGGCATTCTTCCGGATTTTCTTGTGGGGGATTTCGATTCTTCCCGCCTTTCGGCATCGGATCCGATGATTCAAGCATTGGATCAGGAGGGGAAAGTGATCCGCTTTCCGGTGAAAAAAGATGAGACGGATCTGGAGCTGGCTCTTCTTTTGCTGAAAGAGCGTTCAGTGAGCCGCGTGGATTTGGTTGGAGCGTCCGGATCCCGTTTGGATCATACGCTCTGCAACCTTCTTCTTCTAGCCGATTTTACAAAGCGGGGAATGGATGTGCGTTTGATGGGAAAGACCAATCGGGTGCGCTTTCTCGTTCCAGGAAACTACACGCTGCCGATGCCACCCCGCGGCTGGTATACCTCGTTTTTGACCATGGATGGCTCCTGTCAACTCACGCTGAGAGGGTTTGAATATCCGCTGGAGCATCATGTCTTAGTTCCGGGAAATTCCCTTGGGGTTTCCAACCATGTGGTCACAGAAGAGAACCGGGTCATCGTCGAGTCCGGAGGATGCTTTTGCTTTCAATCCCGCGACGGGTTGAGGCAGAGGTGTTCATGTTGAATCTTGAATCTTACTTATTATTCCTTGGCGGTGAACATGGTGGTTAAAGCGATGGTTAAGCGCTTTACGGGGCACCCTTTCCGAAGTGAGCAATAAAGCAATCAATAAAGAAACGATGGGCTGCGGCAGAACGAGAAACGTGTTCACCCGCAGCTTTTTTTTGCGGGAAATGCGATATCATCCGGTCTTCTTATCCATCTTGAAGTTAGGACCCACACTTTTTAGATGGGGACATTGATAAAGAACGGCAGGGATGTCGATAAATTTGAAAGGATAATTGGATTTTTGTTGGCTAGTGAATCAAAAAGTGTATTGACTTGCGCAGATGGGAGGGGGGGGTAACATGGGAGCATGATAAATAGCTTCATAAGCAACATAAAACGAAAGAGAAGGAAAGGATATGGAAAACAAAACGACGGTAAGGAAAACATCTTGGTTCAGGCGGGGCGTATTTCGCCGACATGTGTTGAGGAAGGGAATCGGACGCGCGGCGCTCGTGAGTGTTCTGGCGATCTTCCTCCTCGTCGGACGTGGGACTCCGACGTATGCAGCTGGAGCTCTTGGCAATGGTGGATGGTCAAGCGGTGGATCAAGCGGTAGTTTCTCAATGCGCCCTTTTGGCTATAATTTTAGCTTCGGTTCTGCGTTGACACAAATCCTTTATGGAAAAACGATCGACATGCAGAACGCACCCGATCGAAGTGCGATTCCTGAAGCAAAGTTTTCCTTTGAGGTGCATGAAGTGCCAGAGGGAGATGAGGCAGGAATCGGCCAACGGTATCAAGGGAGCACGCCAAATGTTGGTGGAGAAGGCCCGATCACTCAACATGATCTCACCGTCTATCGAGGAACTTTTAAGGAAGGCTCGCCTCATCCCGTACCGCTGGGACAGGTATCGTTCCACCCGGGCGATCAGCCTCAAGAGGAACTCCTGGCTTCTTACCACCACTTCCGGGAGGTTCTCGAGGAGACTCCCGAAAGAAATATCTTTACTAGTAGTATGAACGGGGAACCTAGCACCCCTGTCGAGGATAACGAGGATTACTATTGGGCGAAATCGAGTTTTTTTAGTGATCTGTTGAAATACGGATGGGGTGAGATGATCTGCTTGCCCACTGGGAATCAGGGCGCCTACTTCCGTCCTCCGACAGAAGACGAGAAGTCATGGAGAGAGGCGGCGCCGGAAGGAGTGGCGGAATGGCATGCGGACACTTGGCCGGAAGATACGATCGGATGGAAAACGTCGCAGATCTCCCCGAATTGGGCGACCGCGGGGTCTTATGGAGAGGGCGATCAATGTTTGTGGGAGTATGATTTCTCTGACTTCAATTATGTAGAGACGTTCCATTTGCGAGACGAACCCGGTTCATATGAGTTAACAGGCATTCATAAAGATTTTTTATTGTCGGTCGAGAAAACCGGAGATGTCTATGATTCGATCACGAAGCCCATTTTCGGGGTTGGGGACGAAGCACACTTTATTTATCAATATGTGGAGATCCCCGAGCAAAAAACAGATTTCGTCTCTCCAGTATGGAAACGAGATGGTGAGGAAGGCGATTCAATCCCTGGCGCTGATTCAGCTTTCCGGGTGCCACAGAAGGGAATTTACCGCTACTATTTGAAGGAAAGTGCTTCCGATAATTCGAGTTTCAATGAGAATACGGAAACCAAGATCCTAGATGTGGTCGTACAAGGTGGGGATAAGTACGTTCTGCTCTTTGATAATGCTGACCAGGCGAATGAGCACTACGAGAACTATATTAGTGCCCCGGAAAAGATGCATTATCTGGCACCTCAGGTGACTTTCACAAACACTTTCGCGGAAGTTCCGAAAGAACCTGAAACCAGAGATCTCTCGGTTACCAAGACCTGGGTGGGCGAGGGCGCCGATCAGGTCGTCGTCCACCTGTTGGCGGACGGCGAGGAAGCGAACAAGGTTGTTTTGAACAAAGACAACGGCTAGAAGCATACCTTTACCGACCTGCCAAAAGAGAAGGACGGGAAGGAAATTCAATACAGCGTTCAGGAGGACAAGCTCGCCGGATACACTTCCGCCGTGGAAGGCGATATGGATCAAGGGTTTGAGATCCGCAACACGAAGGACGAGCCGAAGATCCCGGAAGAGCCCCAGA
>JAEXBN010000045.1 GCA_023394045.1 Bacillota bacterium
GTGCGGATAAGGGGACGGTCTTCCCCACGCCCTTTGGAGCGGATGGAAAAATTTATGATCGTGGAACGACGGGAAATCATCTCGACGTTTATGTTCAGTAATGAAAGAATTTCGTTTACAGATCCGATATGGACTCTCGGGGCATGACCGCATCAGCGATCATGCCCTTTTTTGATTCGATTCTTCAGCGCCCCTGTAAAAGAAGAGGCAAAGCCTATTGACATTGTTTTTCTCATATCGGTATGATGAATGAAATAGGGGGAACTGCCATGAAATATTTTGGAACGGATGGATTTCGCGGTGAGGCGAACGTCACGCTGACGGCGGAACATGCTTATAAAATCGGGCGCTTTCTTGGCGCGTATTTTCGTGCGGAGCAGAAGCGTCTGCTTTCTTCGGAGGAGGAGAGCACACCGGAGTGGGCGCTTGAACCTCGCCCGCGCATTGTGATCGGGAAGGATACCCGCCGATCCAGCTATATGCTGGAGAATGCGCTGGCAGCTGGAATTACGACCAGCGGAAGCGACGTGGATCTCATGCACGTGACCTCAACGCCGTCGGTTTCCTACGCGGTGCGCGTGGACGATTTCTGCTGCGGAATCATGATTTCAGCCAGCCATAACCCGTTTTATGACAACGGAATCAAGATTATTGATAGTCAGGGCGCCAAGATGGAGGAGGCACTTCTGAGCAAAATTGAAGCGTATATCGATGGTGAGACGGACGAGCCGGAACGCGCTGTACGCGGCGATCTGGGCGCTGTATCCGATTATTCGCAGGGGCGGAATCGCTATATTGGCTATTTGCTCCAAACGGTTCGCCGCTCCTTCAAGCGTCTGCGCGTCGGTCTCGACTGTGCGAACGGCGCTTCTTTTACGATCGCGAAAAATGTTTTCGATGCGCTTGGGGCAACGACTTTTGTGATCAATGATGAGCCCGACGGATTGAATATCAATGTGGACAGCGGATCGACACATATCGAAGGGCTGGTGGAGCTGGTAAAAAAGAATAAGCTGGACTGCGGATTCGCTTTTGACGGCGATGCGGATCGCTGCCTCGCCGTGGATCATAAGGGGCACGTCGTCGATGGCGACGCGATCCTTTATATCTGCGGGATGGATATGAAAACGCATGGGGCGTTGCCTTCCAATACGGTGGTGACAACGATCATGTCCAACTTTGGTCTGTATAAGGCGTTTGAACGCGGCGGAATCCGCTATGTCAAGACCCCCGTTGGCGACAAAAATGTGGCCGCGGAAATGTTTGAGCATGGCTATGCGCTGGGGGGAGAACAGTCCGGCCATATCATTTTTTCCAAATATGCCACAACGGGGGATGGGGTGCTGACAGCCTTGCGCTTGACCGAAATTATGGTGGAGCGCAAGAGCGACTTGGCGACGCTGCACCAAGATCTTGAGGTGTACCCGCAGGAGATGCGCAATCTCCGCGTGGCGGACAAAGACGCTGCGCTGTCCAACGCGCATATTCAAGCGGCCATTCGAGAGGCGGATGAGATGCTTGGAGATGAGGGGCGAACCGTTGTGCGTGCCTCGGGAACGGAACCCGTCATTCGTGTGATGGCGGAACACCGGGATGAGACCGTCTGCCGTCATGCGGTGGATCATATCGTTCATGCGTTCAGGGATGAAGGATTTACGGCATGAGTGAGGCGTCGGGGGCACTGGAGCTGATCTCGCGCCTCGAACAATCGGGCTATGAGGCATGGATTGTAGGCGGCGCGGTTCGCGATCGTCTGATGGGCGGAGAAGGGCATGATATGGATCTTGCCACCAACGCCGTACCGGACGAGATTGAGCAGGTGTTTTCTGATTGCCGGACGCTGGATGTTGGAAAATCATTCGGAACAGTTCGTGTTGTTTATCGCGAGTACGTTTATGAAGTCACCACGTATCGAGCAGAGAGCGATTATCGTGATGGCCGCCATCCTGAACAGGTGGTTTTTTCAGATCGGATTGAAGATGATTTGAAACGGCGGGATTTTACCATCAATGCGATGGCGTGGCATCCCGAACGAGGATTGCTGGATCTTTACGGAGGCGTGGAAGATCTTCGATCCGGAACATTGCGCGCCGTTGGCGTGGCTTCGGAGCGCATTGGAGAGGATGCGCTTCGGATGCTGCGCGCCATCCGGTTTTCCTCGCGCTTCGGGTTTGAGCTGGATACCGCCTTATTCGAGGCGATTCGGGGTCACCATGCAGCGCTGCGGCATGTTTCCGCAGAGCGATGCTACGATGAATTGGAGCGAATGCTTTGCGGTCCCTCTCCCGCACAGGCCATGCTGCTGCTGCACCAAACGATGCTGTGGGATGATGTATTTCCCGAGCTGCAGTGGAACGCGGTGCACGGCGCGATACTGGAAACAACAGCGCCCTCGCCGGCCATGAGGTGGGCTGCGCTGGGGCGCGGAAACACGACGGTCACCGGCGATAGAAGACCGCTTCCTATTCTGGATGAATTTACAGAAGAAGATAGCCGGAGAATGGGAAGAGTGCTGAAGCGCCTTAAGTCGTCCAATGCGCTGCAGCGTGAAGCGACAGCACTTCTGAGGATGCGCGTCGAAGATTTGCCCCAGAGCCGGGAGATGATGCAGCGGTTTATGGGGAAGCACCAGAAGCTGACGGATGCGCATCTGGCTTTTTTGAGCGCCGAGGTGGAGGCCGCCCAAATGGAGGGGATGGATTCGTTACGCTGGAGCCGGCGAGTGATGCTGGCTGGGGAGCTGGAGGAAGACGTGATCCGCTTGAAATTACCTGTTGGATTGCAGGATTTGGCGGTCAGAGGCAACACGCTCTTGTCTTGGGGATGTGCTCCGGGAGAACCGATCGGTGAGGCATTGTGTTTGCTCCTGGATGCGGTGATTGATGGCAAGACAGAAAATACGGCGGACGCGTTGCGACAATACTGGCGAATGCAACAAAAGGGGGAGAAATGAGCAGACCATTGATGGTGGCGGATTCCAGCTGCGATGTCAATGAAGAAATTCTTGAGCGCACGGGAATTCGACGCGTGCCCTTCACGTTGATTGCGAACGATCATGTCTATATTGATGATGAAACCATGGATATTTCCGTGTTTCTTGATGATGTGGCAGCATCGGAGCAGGTGACGGGGAGTGCGGCCATGGGGCCGCAGGCGTTTATGCAGGCAGCTGGCGATGCACAGGAAATTTTCATTTTTACCATCACTTCGCATCTGAGCAGCACATTTAATAATGCGATGCTGGCAGCCACGGAACTCCGGGAAAAGGGACGCAAAGTGCATGTTTTTAATACCGAGTCGGCCAGCGCCGGAGAAACGTCCTATATGATGCGTGTTCAGGAAATGATTGAAGCGGGGCTGAGCTTTGAAGAGATTGTCGCACGCGAAGAAGAAATTGTGCGGACGAATGTGACCTACTTCATTTTAGATGATTACAGCACGCTGATTAAATCGGGACGGCTGCCGCGTCTGGCTGGTCGGATTTTATCCACGCTCTCCATCCGGCCGGTTTGCCGCGGGGTGAATGGGGAGATCGGAATTCGGACCGTTGCCCGCGGGATGGACAACGCGATCCGCAAACTCGCAGAAGCCATTCTTTCTGAGAACATGCCTTTTGCGGAGAGAACGCTTTATATCACCCATATTCAGGCACCGGAGCGCGCCCGTCAGGTTTGTGAAATGGTGGAAAAATTGGTCTCGTTCGGCCGGGTGGTGATCCTTGAAGGCGGCGGCTTGAATGCGGCCTACGCCAATTTTGGCGGAATCGTGATTGGATTTTGAGAGACGGTCACAAAGATAAAATATGGTATAATACAAAGATCTTGCAGCCAATGAGTGGCATAGCTATCGTTCTAAAAGGAGAAAAATACATGGCGAAATTGGTATCACATGAAAATAACCGTGCCGTCTATACGATGGAAATCGAATGGGATGCATTTGATGCACAGGTGGAGAAAGTTTATCGAAAGAATAAGAACCGCTTTCAGATTCCTGGATTCCGCAAAGGAAAAGCTTCACGCAAGGTGATCGAAATGAGTTATGGCTCCGGCGTGTTCTTTGAGGATGCGTTGAATGATCTGCTTCCGGAAGCGATCGAACAGGCGACAAAAGAGCTGGAGCTGGAACCGATCGGCCGCCCTTCGGTGGATGTGGATACCGTAGAGAAAAAACAGCCGGTCGTCATTACCATCACCACAGAAACGATGCCGCATCCAACGCTGGGTGATTATAAAAATATGGAAGTGGGGGCGCATCCGGCACACGTGGATGAGAGTGAAGTGGATCACGTCATCAATCAGGAACGCGAGAAAAATGCGGTCATGCGCCCCGTCGACCGGGAGGTGCAGGATGGCGATATGGTCGTGATCGATTATTCGGGAAGCGTTGATGGCGAGAAGTTTGAGGGAGGCACGGCAGAACAGCAGACGCTGGTGATCGGTTCCCATTCGTTTATCCCTGGATTTGAAGAACAGCTGATTGGCCACAAGGCAGGCGAGAGCTTTGATATCCAAGTGACCTTCCCGGAAGAGTACCACGCGGAAGATTTGAAAGGAAAAGACGCTGCTTTCGCCATCGTTTTACATGAGGTGCAGGTTAAGGAAATGCCTGAGGCAGATGATGAATTTGCTCAGGATGTTTCTGAATATGACACGATGGAAGAATATCGCCAGTCGGTTTACGATCATCTGATGGAACATGCGGAAGAACGCGCGCAGAACCAGAAACAGAATGATGCTGTAGCAAAACTGGTCGAAATTTCGGGGATTGAGCCGCCACAGGCGCTGGTGGATGAGCAGGTTGAAGTGGAGATTCGTAATTTTGCGAATCAGCTGCAGGGCATGGGGATTTCGCTGGATCAGTATATCAATTTTGGCGGAGCATCCATGGAGACGCTGCGCGAGCAGTATGAGCCGACGGCTAAGCTGCGCGTTTCAGGCGATCTTGCGCTGGGTGCATTAGTGGAAGAACAGAAATTTGAGGCAACGGACGAAGAAGTTGAAGCCGAGATGAAAGAGCTTGCGGAGACGTATGGAGCCAAAGATCCTGAGGATTTCCTGAAACGGATGAAGGAGATGGGACAGGAATCTCTGGTGGCGGATGATGTTCGCAAGAAGAAAGCGTTGGACTATCTTGTTTCTCAGGTGAAATGGGTGGATCCTCCGGTGGAAGAAGAGACTTCTGAAGCGGAAGCCAACGAAGCGGAAGAAGAAAAATAAAATAAGGGTATAAAGGCACTCCGGACGATATCCGCTGTCCGGTTTGAATCGGGCTTGCGGCTTCTTTGAGCGTTGCCCGGATGTGTTGTAAACAGAAAGAAGGGATCATGCCTTTAATTCCTACGGTCATTGAAAATACGGGTCGCGGAGAACGCGCCTATGATCTGTTCTCACGCCTTTTGGAAGAGCGGATTATTTTTGTGACGGGACCGATCGAGACCAATATGGCCAATTTGATTGTTGGCCAGCTGCTTTTTCTGGAGCATAAAGCGCCGAATAAAGACATTCAGCTCTATATCAATTCACCTGGCGGAGAGGTGACGGCGGGCTTGGCGATCTATGACACGATGAACTACATCAAAAGCGATGTGTCCACCATTTGTGTCGGCATGGCAGCCAGTATGGGCGCGGTGCTTCTGGCCTCCGGCCAGAAGGGGAAGCGCTTTGCTCTGCCCAATGCGGACATTATGATCCATCAGCCGTCAGGCGGTGCGCAGGGTATGGCCTCCGATATCGAAATCACGGCAAAAAAGATTTTGGAGACGAAGAAGAAGCTGAATCATATTCTTGCGGACGCGACCGGCCAAACGCTCAAACAGATTGAAAAAGATACGGATCGCGATCGCTGGCTTGATGCGGAAGAAGCCTTGAAATATGGTCTGATTGATCAGGTAATCACGTCGATGAACTAATCGCTGTTGAACTACCAACGAGGAGGGCATATGGCGGATTTTCAGGAAGAGCAGGTTCATTGCTCATTCTGCGGAAAGGCTTCCCAGGAGGTCGAGCATATGATTTCCGGGCCGGAGGGGACGTACATTTGCAATGAGTGCGTTGCCCTCTGCCAGGAGATTCTGGAGGAGTGGAAAGATACGGAGGAGAAGCCGAGTGCAGGGGAGAAACTTCCGACACCGGCGATGATTAAGGCAGCGCTGGATGATTATGTGATCGAACAGGATCGCGCCAAGCGCGTTCTTTCCGTGGCGGTCTACAATCACTACAAGCGAATCTACCGCAAAGAAGAGTCCGATGTAGAAATTCAGAAGTCAAACATCTGTCTGATCGGACCGACGGGTTCGGGAAAGACGCTGATGGCGCAGACGCTAGCCAAAACTCTGTCTGTTCCGTTCGCTATTGCGGATGCGACGACGCTCACCGAAGCGGGATATGTCGGCGAAGACGTTGAGAATATTATTCTGCGTTTGATTCAGGCAGCGGACTATAATGTGGAATTGGCCGAGCGTGGCATTATCTATATCGATGAAATTGATAAGATTGCACGGAAGTCGGAGAATCCATCGATTACGCGGGATGTTTCCGGCGAGGGCGTACAGCAGGCGCTGCTGAAGTTGATTGAGGGGACGGTTGCCAACGTTCCGCCCCAGGGGGGACGCAAGCATCCAAATCAGGAATTTATCCAGGTGGACACGTCGAATATTTTGTTCATCGTGGGAGGCGCGTTTGATGGGATTGAAAAGGTCATTCGCGATCGCCGGGAGAAGAACCCGATCGGATTCAATCAGACCGTTCAGGATTATTCTCACGAGACGACGTCACAGACGCTGGCTCAGGTGATTCCGGAAGACCTGATGAAGTTTGGATTGATTCCCGAGTTGATCGGCCGCGTGCCTGTGCTGACTGCGTTGGAAGAGCTTTCGGTGGAGACGCTGGAACGTATTTTGGTTGAGCCCAAGAACGCGCTGATCAAGCAATATACGGAGCTGTTTCGATTGGATGGTGTGCAGCTGACGATGACGCCTGAAGCCATTCATGCCATTGCGCAGAAGAGCTATGAGCGAAAGATGGGCGCCAGGGGTTTACGCTCCATTATGGAGTCGATTCTCACGGATGTGATGTTTGACGTTCCGGGGGATGCGTCGATACGCGGCGTTCTGGTGAATGCGGATAGTATTACGGATGGGGTTCCGCCGGTTCGGCTGAGGGAAAATGAGTTGCCGGGGCAGCAGACGCTGCCGTTGAAAATGCAATAGGTTGCGACCATTGTCATGCGTGGACAATGCCATCTCGGCAACCCCACAGCCGGGTAACCGGCTGTTTTTTTATGAGGAGGGACAATGACACCCGAATATTATGAAGCGAAAAAAACGGTCCTGCCAATCCTTTTGGTTCGCGGGATGATCGTCTTCCCGGAGCAGGTGGTGCATTTCGAGCTGGAAAGCGAGGAATCAGAATCCGTACTGGACTGGGCCGTGAAAAATCATTCGGATGTGGTTCTTCTGGCACAGAAAGATCCGAGCGTTGAGGAGCCATCCATCGACGATTTTTCCACCTTTGGGACGGTGGTGGAGATCCGCCAGTCGTTCCGGCTTCCCGGAGCTTCCAGCCGTGTGATTGCGGAGGGCAAGGCGCGTGCGGAGATGACCTATCTGATCCGCACCGATCCTTATCTGGAAGGGGAAGTTCAGGTTTATGATTATCTTCCGGACCGGGTCGAACGCAGCAGTGAGCTGACCAGTGCGATGCGGCTGGTTTCCACCAGTGCGGTGAACTATTTGAAAGAAAATGCGCAGGTACCGGATCTGTTTCTTTATCCTCTCCTGGAACTGAAGGATCCGGGTCTTTTAGCCGATGAGCTGGCAGGACACCTCGATCTTCGCCATGACGAGCAGATGGATCTGCTTCGGGAACTGGATCTCAAAGAGCGGCTCTATAAATTGCGGGTTGATTTGACGCTGCTTCAATCTCTTTCGGTATTGGATAAAGAGATCAATGAAAAGGCACAGCAGCGGCTGCACCAGTCTCAGAAAGAAATGATTTTGCGGGAGCAGATGAATATTCTTCGTGAGGAGCTTGGCGAATCCGGCGACGATCCCGGATCCATGGTGGAAGGATATGAAGAGCGTTTCCGCGAGATTCCTCTTTCGGATGATGCTCGCGAAGCGGTGAATAAGGAGTTGGATCGTTTGGCTTATCTCTCTCCGATGTCGCCGGAAGTCAATGTTTCACGGGCGTATCTGGATACCATTGCGGATCTTCCATGGGGGAAATATACGGCCGACCGCAACGATTTGGAGGAAAGCCGAGCGATTTTGGATCATGACCATTACGGATTGAAGGATGTGAAGGAACGCATCCTCGAATTCATTGCGGTGCGCCAGCTGCGCAAAGATTCCAAGGGTTCGATCCTTTGCTTTGTGGGGCCGCCGGGTGTGGGGAAGACATCCATTGCCCGAGGGATTGCCCGGGCGATCGGTCGTGAATTTGTTTCGATGCGCCTCGGCGGAGTGACCGACGAGGCGGAGATTCGGGGACACCGGCGAACGTATATTGGTTCGATGCCGGGGCGGATCATTCATCATATGACGAAGGCGCACTCCATGAATCCGGTCTTTTTATTGGATGAAGTGGATAAAATTGGGAGCGATTTTCGCGGAGATCCGGCGAGTGCGTTGCTGGAGGTGCTGGATCCGGAACAAAATAAGGATTTTCAGGATCGCTTTCTTGAAATTCCATTTGATCTGTCTCAGATCATGTTTATCACAACAGCCAATACAGCAGAGACCATTCCGGGACCGCTGCTGGATCGCATGGAAGTGATTCAGATTCCGGGCTATACGGAAAGCGAGAAATTGGCCATTGCGCAGAAATATTTGCTTCCCAAGGCGCGCCGGGAGAGCGGTCTGAAGACGAATCAGATTTTGGTGCCTAAATCGGTGTTGGAAGAAGTGATTCGTTTCTATACCCGTGAGGCGGGGGTGCGTGAGCTGGAACGCCAAATTGGAAAAATTTGTCGTCGTGTGGCAAAGCGTGTGGTTCTCGGGGAAGAACGGGTGAATGTGGGCAAAAAAAATTTGTCGGATTTTCTGGGCGTGAAGAAATATGTGGATGAGCCGGTTGCACAGGCGCCGCAGATCGGCGTGGTGAATGGATTGGCCTGGACAGAGGTGGGAGGCGAAATTCTGAAGGTGGAAGCCAATCTGATGCCCGGCGGAGGAGCGGTGCTGACGACAGGTTCCATTGGTGAAGTGATGCGCGAGTCCGCTCAGCTTTCGTTGTCCTTTGTACGCGCCAATGCCACGCGCTACGGAATTGATCCCAGCTTTTATCGGGAAGTGGATGCGCACATTCATATGCCTGAAGGGGCAGTGCCAAAAGACGGACCTTCTGCGGGAGTGACGATTTTGACGGCGCTGGTGTCGGCTTTGACAAAGAGGCCGGTGCGCAATGATTTGGCGATGACCGGAGAGATGACGCTGACGGGTCAGGTTCTGGGCATCGGCGGATTGAAGGAAAAGGTGCTGGCGGCGAAGAGGTACCATATTCCCACGGTCGTGCTTCCGCAGGAGAATATGCGCGAGTTGGAAGAATTGGAAAGCCATATCCGTGAGGGAATGAATTTTATTCCGGTGAATCATGTCGATGAGGTGATCCAAGCGGCTCTTCTTGATCCGGTGGAGCCGAAGAAGCCCATCGTTTTTCGGAGTGAGGAAAAAACGGGAAGCCTTGGCTTTCACTTTCAGCCGGCAGAAGGAGCGGTGGATGAAGATCATTGATGCAACGCTGGAAGCAATGGCGGTTCGGGAAGATCAGTATCCAGCGGATGAATGGCCTGAGATCGCCTTTGCGGGACGCTCGAATGTGGGAAAGTCCACTTTTATCAACACCCTCGCGAGGAGAAAAAAACTGGCCTATATTTCTCAAACGCCGGGAAAGACACGGACGGTGAACTTTTACCGCTTGACGGCGGAATGGCCGGAAGAAGGGGAAATGCCCGTTCGCCGTTTTACCTTTCGGCTTGTGGATCTTCCGGGCTATGGGTATGCCCGGGCGGCGAAAGGCGATCAGGAGGGATGGGCGAAGATCATCAACCGGTATCTGGCATCCCGCCATACGTTAAACGATGTGTTTTTGCTCTGTGATCTGCGGCATCCGCCGACGGCGCAGGATATTGAAATGTATCGGTGGATGATGGCGGCAGGATTTTCTGGCACCGTATTGGCGACCAAGGCGGATAAGGTTCCACGGACAAAGAGAGCCGCTCATGCCAAGCAGATTGCACAGACGCTGGGCACCAAAGTGGAGAATGTGCTGGTTTATGCGGGGCAGGCAGCCACCAAGATTGAAGGACTGGATCCGATTGAACGGAAGATTTTATCGTTGCTGCAGCCGGCCGGGGCATTTTCGGACGACGCGATATGAGCCTTGCAGGCGGATGCTTCAGCGACGTTGGGCATGATAAATTAATGAAAATTTAAATTTTCATGGCGGTTCGGGAGCTGCGATCTGTTATAGTGGAGTAGAAGGACGAAGGGAGGCGCGGATGAAAGTTTTATTGACGAGCGATCTGAATCCGACATCAGTCAACGGAGTGATTGTTTCCGTGCTTCTCCTCAAGCGTGAATTGGAGCGAAAAGGTTTTGAGGTGCGTCTTTTGACCCTTTCGCCAACCGTGCGGAGCTATGTTGAGAAGGACGTCTATTATGTTTCTTCGGTGCCGCTTAAAATTTATCCGGATCTTCGCGCCTCATTGGATTGGCATAGCCATCTCATTGATGAATTGATGGAATGGGGACCGGATCTGATCCATTCTCAATGCGAGTTTTTCACTTACTCCTTTGTGCAGCGAATTGCACGGCGCTGCCGCTGCCCGATCGTACACACGTATCATACGCAGTATGAGTATTACACCAATTACGTTCTGCCGGGGAATTGGAATCGGTTACTGTCGGAGGTCATGCGCCGGCGCTTGGAAACGGCGGATGTCGTGATTGCGCCGACGGAAAAAACCAGGCGGTATCTGGTGAGAGAAGGCATCAAAGGAGATGTCCGCATCATTCCGACCGGGATTGATCTCGATGCCTTTCGGCACCCCGCCTCCGCTGAAGAGTTGGTCAAGATGCGCCGGGATTTGAAGATTCCGGAACACTGGATGCTTTACGGAAGCATCGGGCGCATTGCGCGTGAAAAGAATCTGTCCGAGGTGCTTCGTGCGCATCAAATGCTGCGGAAATCGCGGGAAGATGTAGGATTGCTGCTCGTGGGAGATGGCGCGGGCATGGAAGATATTCGCCGCGAAGTGCATGCGCTGGGGCTGGAGCGTAGCGTATTTTTTACGGGCATGGTTCCCAAAGAAAGCGTTGGGGCATATTACCGCCTTTTAGATGTGTTTGTCTCTGCTTCCGTCTCTGAAACGCAGGGGCTGACGTATATTGAAGCGCTGGCAAATGGAAGACCCGTTGTCGCCCGTCGCGATGGAGCGATTGAAGACGTGGTGGTGGATGGAGAAAATGGCTTTCAATTTGATACGACCGAAGAATGTGCTCATGATGTGCTTCAACTCCTCAATGATGAAGCGCTGCGGAGTCGTATGGCCAAGGGAGCCGTGGAAAAAGCGGAGTGTTTCGGCAAGGAGCGATTTGCGGATCGTGTCGCCTCCTTATACCGTGAGGTGCTGAATCGTGGAAATCATCCGGCGGCGCGATCCGTGTGGTTTTCTGCCCGCATTAAAGAGCGGCTGGCGCAAAATACGGAACAAAGCGATACAGGACGTGTGCTGAATGAATGGAAAATGAGGCGCCAGAAATACCGTTTTGAACAGGAACGCCGCAAAAAACGTTGAAGAGAAGTATAAATGACTAGCTGGAACAGAAAACGAATGGATAAAATGGCGGAATCAAACGGGGGGGGGCATGACCGATCAAAAGAAAACGGATCGCCCGATGACGGATCAGAAGAAACGATTAACTCTATCGAGACCGTCTTTCCAAGATAAGCGGGAAGTGGATCTTTCTGAAATCAAGATAAAGCTGGATGAACGTCTGGGAGAGCGATACGATCACGATGAAGCGAAAGTCGCGCGCATGCGCAAGATCTTTTCGGTGGTGACGCTGGTTGGAATGGCGATCGCTGTTGGACTGGTGATTTACGGATGGAGGATCGGGCTGTTTTCTGATGCGCAGAAAGTACAGGATTTGCTTCGCCGTGCCGGATTCTGGGGACCGTTCTTATTCATTTTGCTTCAGATTTTTCAGTGCGTCTTCCCGATCATTCCCGGAGGGGTGACTTCCCTGATTGGCGTTTATATGTTTGGAGCCTTCAACGGCTTTTTTCTGAACTTTATCGGCATCTATATCGGTCAGATCATTATTTTTCTTTTGGCGCGCTGGTTTGGCATCATGTTCGTCCGGTCTCTGGTCAGCGAGAAAAATTATGAAAAATATAGCAAATGGCTGGATGAAAAGCAGGAGCGCATCGACCGGTTCTTTATTGTGACGATGATTCTTCCTGGGATGCCGGATGATATTATTTGTATGTTGATGGGACTTACGCAGATGTCCTTCCGCTACTATGCTTTTCATCTGGCATGGACGCGTGTTCCTGCTTTACTCTTATATACGCTCTTCTTGGATCGGGCGTTTACTTCGGGAGGCGCCGTTCTCGAATGGATCAAGCAGCGCCTGTTTCATTGATATGGCCAGACAGAAAATGAAAAGAGGATGTTTTCAGCAGTCAAAAGCCGCTGGAAACATCCTCTTTGATTCAATGACGATGGAAACAGATTATTCAGCCATCGGCTCGAAATCTGCTTTGCTTACGCCACAGACGGGGCAGGTCCAATCTTCCGGCAGATCTTCAAACGGTGTTCCTGGTTTAATTCCGTTTTCCGGATCGCCCTGTGCCGGATCATAGATGTGGCCGCAAGCAGTACACTGATACTTTTTCATTGGTTTCCTCCATTGGTTCTTTGGTTCATAAGTTCGCTTCGATTTTCTTTCTATGGTTACCCGTTTTTTTGTACGTGACACAGATTATCTTTATGTTTTACTTCAATTGCAACAATTACGTTGCACACTTTCTAAGCCGTTCATATTCCACCCCGTCCTTGTTCCCTACCTTTATTTGGTGCTCTGCCGTTGTCGTTGAGTATTTTGAGAGAGTTCGTTACACATCAAAAAGCTTTGGGTATACTCAAAAAGAAAATGAGGACAGTAACAATGGATGCCGAAACGATCGGGAAGGGGGTTCGCATGGCATATCATTTCGTTGGATCGACGCCAAGCGACGTCACTCTCGTGTGTGGTTTCGTGCGCGGACAGATGGAACAAATTAAAGAGCATTGTTGCCTGGACGATGACGTGTTGATGGATTTGAGGCTGATTTTGAGCGAGCTGATGATCAATGGATGCGAGCACGGGAATGCGAATGATCGCGAGAAGCGCGTCACGCTGGAGCTGATCGTGGATGAAGAATGCATTGATATCCGTGTGAAAGACGAGGGAAAAGGAATTGCGTACAATGTCCGTTCCGCGCAGACGCCTCACCTTTCTTGCGGCGGCCGGGGGCTGCGGATCGTTCGAGCGCTGACGGATTCGATGCAGATCTGCAATAACGAAGTGCACTGTACCATGCATTCTCATCACGGAATCAACGCCGGATGATAGTCAGACGGCGCGGTTCGTGCTATAGTGGTTCGGTGTGCAATGCATGTGTTTCAAAGAGAGCGAATCAGGGCATGCCCTGATTTTTTTAATGGAACGGCGGATTAAACAATTTGTGATAAAATAAACGAGTGTAATGAAGGAGATAGAATGCAAGAAAGAGAACAAATTCGGAATGTTGCCATCATTGCGCATGTCGATCATGGAAAAACAACGTTGGTGGACGCATTGCTCCGAACCAGCGGAATGATTCGTGAAAATCAGGATGTGCGCGAAAGAGTCATGGATTCCAATGATCTGGAGCGCGAGCGCGGCATTACCATCCTCTCCAAAAATACGGCGGTGAATTATGAAGACAACAAGATCAACATCATTGATACGCCGGGACACGCGGATTTTGGGGGAGAAGTGGAGCGCGTCTTGAAGATGTGCGATGGCGTTATTTTGGTGGTGGATGCTTTTGAAGGTCCAATGCCGCAGACCAAGTTTGTGTTGCGCAAGGCGATTGAATTGGAGCTTCCGGCGATTCTTTGCATCAATAAAGTGGATCGTTCAGAAGCGCGCGTCGATGAAGTGCGCGAGGAAATCTATGATCTTTTCCTATCGATTGATGCGCCGATTGAGTACTTGGACAGTCCGGTGGTCTATGCATCGGCGAAGGCGGGCTGGTCGCTTTCGGAGCAGGAATGGGCGGAGCAGAAGAAACGCGGGGAAGAGCCCCAGGGGACAGATATGCGCCCGCTTCTGGATTGCATCATCGATCAAATTCCAGCTCCATCCGGCGATGAGCATCTTCCCTTTAAGCTGTTAATTTCTACGGCAGATTACAATGATTATGTAGGTCGGATCGGAATCGGCAAGGTGGAGCAGGGACAGATCAAGATCAATGCGGAAGCAGTGATCACCAACTATAACAATGCGGAGAAAAGCAAAAAGATCCGCATTACGAACATTTTTGAATTTGATGGTTTGAGGCGCGTCCCAGTGGAAACGACCAGTGTGGGATCCATCGTTGCGGTCTCCGGTGTGGAAGGAATCGAGGTGGGTGATACACTCTGCGCACCGGAAGACCCAACCGCGCTTCCGTTTTTGAAGATTTCTGAACCAACCCTGCAGATGAATTTCCTCGTTAACGATTCTCCCTTTGCGGGGAGATCCGGCGATTATGTCACATCCAGACATATCCGGGCACGTCTTGAAAAAGAACTGCATACGGATGTGAGCCTACGTGTGGAGGATGGGGATTCAACGGATTCCTTCCGGGTGAGCGGGCGAGGCGAGCTGCACCTTTCGGTACTCATTGAAAAGATGCGGCGCGAAGGATACGAATTTATGGTCTCCAAACCGGAACCTTTATACCGCAGCGACGAGGCGGGTCACTTGCTGGAGCCGATGGAAGAAGCGGTGGTGGATGTGGATCAGGAGTATGCCGGCGCAGTCATTCAGGCGCTGGGGCGGCGCAAAGGGGAGCTGAAGGAGATGAAGACCTCTCCGTCCGGATTTACGCGGCTGGTCTTCCGCATTCCTGCCCGCGGTTTGATTGGATATCGCCAGGCGCTTCTTACCGATACGCGCGGAACCGGGATTCTCAACAGCGAATTCGACGGATACGAGCCTTATAAAGGAGAGATTCCGCGTCGTTCTTCCGGATCTTTGGTGGTGTTTGAAACGGGAGAATCGACCACTTATGGTCTTCATGCAGCGCAAGAACGGGGGGTGCTGTTTATTGGTCCGGGAGAAGAGGTCTACGAGGGAGAGATTGTGGGGGCCAACCCAAAAGGCGAGGACTTGGATGTGAATGTCTGCAAGAAAAAAGCGCTCACGAATATCCGCTCTTCGGCCTCGGATGATGCGTTGAAGCTCACCCCTCCGAATCGGATGAGTCTGGAACAGATGATGGAATTCATTGAAACCGATGAATTGATTGAGGTGACGCCGGATGCGCTTCGGATGCGGAAGACGACGCTGAGTGCACAGGCGCGGTATAAAGCGGCAAAGTATAAAAAATAAACGGAGTGATCAACGATGCGTGAGTTTTTCCTGGTGTATGATCTGCCGTCTTTTTGGTGGATGAATATTATCCTGGCCATTGCGATTATCTATATGAATCGTTATCGCCCGGCTAGGTCAACGACGCTCTGGTTGATGATTATGGCGCTGTTTCCGATTGTCGGATTTATTCCGTATCTTCTTTTGGGAAGGGACACGCGGCGGCGCCGTAAATTTTATGAAAAGAATACGATGGATATGCGGATCATGGAACAGGCGTTGGTGGACTTCGATGATATTCGCCGGAAGCAGGAGCTGGATGATGCCGGCCGGTTTCAGGATTATATGGAGCTCGTCGCCATTAACGCCCGAACGGGACGCACAGAGCTGTCGGAAGGCAATCGCGTGCAGATCTTCACGGATGGGCGCAGTAAGTTTGATGCGTTGATTGCCGATATCGATGCAGCGACACAGGAGATCAATCTTCAGTATTATATTCTTAAGTCGGATGCGCTGGGCTACGAACTCATTCATGCCTTGATGCGCGCAGTCTCGCGCGGCGTACATGTCCGCGTGCTGAGCGATGGCATCGGCGTGCGATCCCTTTCGCGGCGCGCGCAGAAGGAAATGCGCCAGTCCGGAATCGAATTCGGCATTTTTTTTCCTTCTGTGCTTCGCTACATCAATTTGCGCTTGAATTATCGGAATCACAGGAAGATCGTCGTCATCGACAACGCGATAGGCTATATTGGCGGATTCAATGTAGGGGATGAGTATGTGGGCCGAAGCCCGCGCTTTGGTCCCTGGAGGGATACGCATCTGCGGATTGAAGGCCTCGCTGTGGCATCCATGAAGCTGCGTTTTCTCCAGGATTGGTATTATGTTCTCGGCACCGATCCAGCGCAGGAGCCCGCTTTTACGCCGAGGCGACCGGAGAATGGGGATGTTTTCTGTCAGCTGGTCTCCAGCGGTCCGGATACGGCGCTAGCCAACATTAAATTTTCGATGTTGAAGATGATTTCAGCAGCCAATAAGGCGATTTATATTCAGACCCCCTATTTCATTCCGGATCAGTCGATCTATGAAGCGCTGGTGCTTGCGATTCAACAGGGAGTGGAGGTCAATCTGATGATTCCGGATCGGCCGGATCATCCGGTCGTCTATCCGGCGACGATGTCATTTGCTGGAGAGCTGATTCATGCCGGGGCAAAGGTCTATCGTTATGAGCGGGGCTTTTTGCACAGCAAGGTTTTAATCATTGATGATGTAGCATCGCTGGTGGGCTCGTGCAATATGGATGAGCGCTCATTCTCACTGAATTTTGAATCGTCGGAATTTTTGCTTTCTCCGGAGGTCAACGCGCAGCTGCGTGCAGCGTTCCAAAAGGATATTGAATTTAGTACACTTTTGACACCGGAGCTGTATCAGCAACGATCGCTGCTGATGAAGCTCAAAGAGCCAGTGTGCCGGCTGTTTGCTCCGCTTTTATAGCGCTTTTATAGAAAGGAGAGCCAATGAAAAAAGCACCGTCTTCGCGCTTCGATAAACTCATGAATGGTCTTCTTTTTCTGGATCTATTGGTTTACGCGGCGTTCTTAATTTATTTTATTTTATGTGGGATGGAAAATTTGACCGCCTTTTTCCTTTTGCTGGCCGCCGCCTATCCCTTGGGACTCATTTTATGGGTTCTGAGCCTTGTGCATGCGTTGACGATCTTTTTTCGTCGTGATGCAGACGGCTTCGATATCTTTTTAGGGATCTCGGAAGTGGTTTTGACTTTGGCGCTGACGCCGGGAGTCTTTACTCTCTGGCGGACGCTGCTTTCCGATCCGGGGCTGGTGTTTTCCTATTTCAATCAGGAGTTCTTTTTCCGGAGCTGGATGCTGGCGCGTTTACTCACGATTTATTTATTGTTTTTACGCGGCATCGTTGGCCGTTTTCTCCGGCCAGAGGCGGTTGAACCGTTAAAAGTGGAAGATTTGTCAATGGAAATGAGAAGGGTAGGAAGAGAGGATCCCCTGGCATCCATGGTTCAGATGACAGAGGAAACAGGAAGTCATATCGATCCACAGGAGAAACCAAAAGACTGAGCTGGGAGGGAGTTTATGGACAAGGCGATTTCAAGCGCGGTCATTCGGCGGCTGCCAAAATACCTGCGCTATTTGACCGGACTGGAAGAGAATGGAATTGAGCGTATTTCTTCTCAGAAACTGAGTGAAATTACCGGGTTTACTGCATCACAGATCCGCCAGGATCTGAACCATTTTGGAGGATTTGGACAGCAGGGATATGGCTATAATGTCCATACGCTTCGTGAGCAAATCGTTCGGATCATTGGCATTGATCGCGGCTTTCGGATCGCCATTGCCGGCGCCGGGCACCTCGGCGTTGCGTTGGCCAATTCGGTTTTATTCCGTGAAAATCGCTTTCAGCTTGTGTCCATGTTCGACATTGATCCTCATGTGATCGGGACGAAAATTGGGGAAGTTCAAGTGGAGCCTGTGGATCGGATGGAAGAGATCCTCAGAAAACAGAAGATTGATATTTTGACCATTACGACACCGCGCCGTTCCGCGCAGGAATTGGCGGATACGGCGGTTCGCGCCGGCGTGCATGGCATTTGGAATTATGCGCAGGTTGATTTGAAACTGCCAGAAAATGTGGTACTGGAGAATGTCTATTTGAAGGAAAGCCTACATACGTTGGTGTACTATATGGGAAATTTAAAGGATTACAAGGCGCATTGATTCCTGATTGGAAGCAAAATGCTGGAGATCCGTATGCGCATCGTGGTCGGGAGAAAGAGAAGGAAGAAATGAGGAGCCGTGGCTGTTTTTACGGTACAAAAGCTGAATAAGAGCTATGGTGCGACGCCGATTCTGGAAGATGTGTCCTTTCTGGTCAATGAAGGGGATAAAATCGGCATCATCGGGGTCAATGGTTCAGGAAAAACGACGCTCATGCGGACACTGATCCATGAGCTGGAGCCGGATGGCGGTTCTATTTTTCATCGGGATGACCTGAGGATGGGATATCTGCGTCAAAATGTTCGCATTGAAAGCGATTTGACGCTTTATGAAACCTGCAAGGCGGGGTATGCGCGTGCGTTTCAGCTGGAGGATCAGCTGCGTGCTTTAGAGCAGGAAATGGGCGGATTGGAGGGCAAACCTCGCGAGCTGGAAGCCGTGATGGAAAAGCACCAGCGGCTGACGGAGCGATTCGTCGAAGAAGGAGGATTATCTTACGATTCGGAAATCCGCGGCATCCTTAAAGGCATGGGATTCCAGGAAGATCGCTTTGATCAGCCGGTGAGAGTTCTATCCGGGGGCGAAAAATCGAGAGTGGAGTTGGCAGCGATGCTCTGCGGCCGTCCGGATGTTTTGCTTCTGGATGAGCCAACGAACCATTTAGACATGCAGGCGACGGCCTTTTTGGAGTCCATGCTGCAGAATTTCCGCGGCGCCGTCTTGCTGATCTCCCATGACCGCTATTTTCTCGACAGGGTTTGCAACCGGATCTTTCTTGTCGAGCATCATCACGTTTCTGCCTATGATTGCGGGTATTTGGAGTATGCGAAGCGCCGCCAAAAGGAGTTGGAGGTGCTTCGCCACGCGTATGAAAATCAACAGGAAGAAATTGCCCGCCAGGAAGAAATCATCGATCGTCTTTCCCGGCTGGGAGGTTCGAAACGCAAGCGCGGAATTGCACAGTCACGTTCCCGCCAGAAGCTTCTCGACAAGATGGTGCGTCTGGAAAAGCCGCCGGAAGACGCGGAGCATATGCAACTTCGGTTAAAGCCGAAATATCCGAGCGGCGAGGACGTATTGAGTGTCCGGGAATTGTCTAAATCGTATGATGGACAGATGCTGTTCGAACATGTCAGCTTTGAGATCCACCGCGGTCAACGCGTGGGTTTGATTGGGGAAAATGGAATTGGGAAAACAACGCTTTTCCGCCTTCTGATGAAACAGGAGGAGCCGGATACGGGAAGCATCTCGTTTGGGGCCTCCGTGAAAGTTGCCTTTTTCGATCAGGAACAAAAGACTCTTTCGCCGGAAAAAACGGTTCTGGATGAATTGTGGGATCGCTATCCGCAAATGGATCATTTTACGGTACGCAGTGCGTTGGCGCGTTTTCAGTTCGTTGGGGATGATCTGTTCCGGCTCGTCGGCGAGTGTTCAGGCGGTGAGCGGGCGCGGCTTTCCCTGCTCAAATTGATGCTCTCATCGGCCAACGTCCTTCTTTTGGATGAGCCGACCAACCATTTGGACATTGAAAGTCGGGAAATTTTGGAAGACGCGCTGCTCGACTATGAGGGGACAGTCTTTTTTATCAGCCATGACCGCTACTTTCTCAATCGGGTAGGCACCCATCTGTTTCGCCTGACCGCAGATGGAATGGAGACCTATCTCGGGACGTATGATGAGGTGCAGGAACAGTTGGCGGCGCAGACGGATTCGGCTTCTTTGGAGGCTCCGGAAAAGACAAAGACGCAGGAGAAAAAGGAAAAGAAGCAGGAACAAGCCGCACGTAAAGAACTCCGGCGTCTGCGCGCCCGCGTGGGGGAAATTGACCGGGAATTGGAACGCTTGGAGGAGGAAGAGAAGTCTCTGACGGAGCGTTCCTTTGATCCATCGCTCTATGAGGATTATGAAGAGGCGATGCGCATTCATGATGAATTGGCTCAGATTCAGAAGAAGAAGGAAGCGCTGACGGATGAATGGCTGGAGCTGGAAAGCATCCTGGAGGAGGAATCAGACCGTGGAGGTGAAGCATGAAGATCTGCTCCTATCGTGGTGAACAGAAGGAATATCCGGAAAATACGTTGTTGGCGTTCCGCGAAGCCATTTTAGCCGGGGCTGAAGCGATCGCCCTAGATGTCCACATGACCAAAGACCGGATTCCAGTGATCTTCCAGGATGATTCGTTGGGAAGGATGGTGGATGGCATTGGATTATTGCGCCACCATACGCTGGAGGAAGTGCAATCGTACCGGTTCAACGACCCTTTTGCGAATGTTGAGCAGCAGATTCCGACCATCGACGAATATTTGAGCTGGGCAGACAAGCTTCCGCATCGCACGGTCTTGATGCTCAAAAATGAGCAATTTTTTTATCCACATTTGGAAGAGGAATTGATGAAGCGGCTGGATGCTTTTGAGGGGCTGGATCGGGTCATTGTCGCTTCGGCGCGTCTGGAAAGCCTGCGCCAGTTTCATATGCGCTATCCAGAAGTCAAACTGGCTTGGATGAGCGATCAGCTGAAGATCGATCGCGTGGAACGGCTTAAAGAACTGGATATTAAGCGCATGATGGTTTCGGCACATGCCGTGACGCGACAGATGGTCGCGCTTTGCCGGGAAAATGGATTTTATCTGGATGCCGTGGATGTGCGCACCTCCAAGCAGGTGGAACGTCTGGACAAGTTGATGATCGACGGGATTTTCACCACCGATGTGTCTATGGCGCGACAGACTTTGGGGATGGAACGAATGCCCTTTACGCCGGAACAGCTGGCGCAGGTGGAGATCGAAGAGAAAAGCCCTGAGGATGAAAAGGGACAGAAAACACAGATTCAGATTCTGGCGCAGCATGCGAAAGAGCTTTCCGCCAATAAAGGACATCATGGCAAGGGCAATATCTTTTCCATTTTGATTGCCATGGCAATTTGCGTAACCTTGGCGACAGTGTTGACATCGATTTTGATGAACGTTCTGAAAAACTTTTTCCATTAAATTGGTTTGATGGACTTGCATACGGCTGAATAAGTAGCTATAATTTAATAGGTCAAAGAAAGTCAAAGTAAATAGAGCGGATGGGCAGGAGCAAAAATCATAGGGATTCCTTCGTCGCCCATGGATGGATTCGCCAGAAAGGAGGATGCTTTGGAGTATCGTGATTACTATAAGACGCTCGGTGTGGATAAAGAAGCATCCGCAGATGAAATCAAAAAAGCGTATCGTCAATTAGCGAAGCAGTATCATCCGGATTTGCATCCGGACGATCAAGAAGCACAGGAAAAATTCAAACAGATCAACGAAGCCTATGAAGTGTTAGGCGATGCGGAAAAACGCAAGAAATATGACACTTTTGGCTCGAATTATAATTTCAGCGGAGGTCAGAATTTCGATCCTCGCGACTTTGGATTCGGAGGATCCGGAAGCAGAACGTACACGTACAGCAGCGGAAATGCCGGAGGATTTTCAGACTTTTTTAATCTGTTTTTTGGAGGCAATGGCGCAGGATCGGGAGCGCAGGGGTTTGATTTTGGCGGACTCTTTCGGGACGGCGCATCGGGTCGCCCCGGAACGGCGTATTCTGGAGGGCAGAGCCGGAGCAGAGCTGCCGACCGATATGAGACGACCATGGAGCTGAGCCTTGAAGAAGCGTTTCATGGCGGAAAGCGCGTTTTGAATCTGAGCATGAATGGTCAAAACCATGAGGTAACCGTGCAGTGGCCGGCAGGAATCCGGGATGGTAAAAAAATTCGTGTCAAGGGGGATAAATTTGGTCTGGATGGCAATTTGCTGGTTCATATTCATTTGAACACCGATGTGACCTTTGAGGGCAATCACCTGATACAACCGGTTTTCGTCTATCCATGGGAAGCGTATTTCGGGACGAAAAAAACGGTGTCGACCTTGGATGGAAAGCTGAATGTCCGCATTCCCGCGCGCGTCGGATCGGGAACCCGTGTGCGGATTCCAAGGCATGGCTTTGTGGATCGCGAGGGAACGCGAGGAGACCTGTTTTTATCGGTGCAGCTGAAAAATCCGGACACCCTGAGCCGTGAACAGGAAAATCTTTATAAAAAGCTTGCTGTCGTTACAAGCAAAGAAAGGAGATAACGATGGAAGATAAATATACGCAGCGCAGTTTGCAAGCCATTCAAGACGCACAAAATGCGGCAATAAAAAACGGCAATCCGGAATTGACCGATTTGCATCTTCATGATGCGCTGCTCCGCGATAATGAAGGGACGATCGCCAAAGTGCTTTTACAGATGGGAACGGATCTGACCGGCTATCGGACGGCGGTTCGGCGCGCCATGGAGAATCTTCCAACGCAGCAGGGACAGGCTCAGGTGTATCCGAATGCGATCTTTCAGCGCATTCTTCTCAAGGCAAAGGATGAGGCTGCAGCGATGGGCGATGAGTATGTTTCGACGGAGCATCTTTATCTCGCGCTTTTGAAGGAAAAGAATATTCCCTCTGAGCAAATTCTGAAGGATTATCATATTTCTCTTTCCGGTTTCCAAAAGGCATTGCAATCCGTTCGCGGGTCCAGAAAGGTGACCTCGGATCATCCGGAAGAAACCGGCGATGTGCTCGAAAAATACGGCAAGGATCTGACCGCGCAAGCGCGTGAGGGAAAGGGGGATCCCATCATCGGCCGCGATGAGGAGATCCGCAATATTACGAGGATCTTATCGCGCAGGACAAAAAATAATCCGGTTCTGATCGGAGAACCGGGCGTTGGAAAGACGGCGGTTGTGGAAGGCCTCGCACAGCGCATTGTGAACGGCGATGTTCCGGACGGGCTGAAAGACACGATGATTTTTGCTTTGGACATGGGACAGCTTTTGGCGGGAGCAAAATATCGCGGTGAATTTGAAGAGCGGCTGAAGGCGGTTTTGGAAGAAATTCGAAAATCGGAAGGGAAGATTATTCTCTTCGTCGATGAGCTGCATCTGATTGTCGGCGCAGGGCGCACGGACGGGGCGATGGATGCTTCGAATTTGATGAAGCCGGCGCTATCGCGCGGGGAGATTCGAATGATCGGCGCGACGACGCTTAAAGAATACCGGGAGTATATTGAAAAAGATGGCGCTTTGGAACGCCGGTTCCAGAAAGTGATGGTGGATCAGCCAAGTGTGGAGGATACAGTGTCCATCTTGCGCGGGATTAAAGCCAAATATGAATTGCATCACGGACTGAGAATTTCCGATGGTGCGGTCATTGCGGCGGCGCGTCTGTCCGATCGCTATATCACGGATCGGTTCCTTCCGGATAAGGCGATCGACCTCATGGATGAGGCAGCGGCGATGGTGCGAACCGATTTGGATTCCATGCCGGAGGAGCTGGATGAATCGCGCCGGCGGATTTTGCAATTGGAGATTGAGAAAGTGGCCTTACAGAAGGAGACGGATGCCGCTTCGAAAAAGCGGTTAGAGGATCTGGAAGGCGAGTTGGCCAATTTGAAAGAAGAATATGATGAGGGCTTCCTCCAATGGCAGAATGCAAAGAAGGCTCTGGAAGGGCGGACGCAGATTAAAGAAGCCATTGATGCGACGATGCATGAAATTGAGGAAGCAGAGCGCGCCTATGATTACGAAAAGGTCTCTGCGCTGCGCTATGGAAAATTGGCGGAGTTGCAGAAGCAATTTGAAGAGAGTGAGCAGAAGCTTGCGGATGAGACGGATGCGGTGAAAGAGGAGGTGACCGAAGAGGAAATCGCTGAGGTGGTTTCAAAGTGGACGAAAATTCCAGTGGCAAAATTAGTGGAGGGAGAGAGGCAGAAGATTCTGCGCTTGCCTGAAATTTTGCATCGGCGTGTTGTGGGACAAGATGAGGCGATTCAGGCGGTATCCGAGGCGCTTTTGCGTTCCAGAGCGGGTTTGTCGGATTCGACTCGTCCGCTGGGCAGCTTTATTTTCCTTGGACCCACGGGAGTAGGAAAAACGGAGCTTGCCAAAGCGCTGTCCGAAGCGATGTTTGATGATGAGCGCGCGATGATCCGGATCGACATGTCGGAATATATGGAAAAATATTCGGTTTCGCGTCTGATCGGCGCGGCACCGGGATACATTGGATATGAAGAAGGGGGACAGCTGACGGAGGCGGTTCGGCGCAAGCCCTATGCGGTCATCCTCTTTGATGAGATTGAGAAGGCGCATCCGGACGTCTTCAATCTTCTGCTGCAGGTGCTGGATGATGGGCGCCTGACGGACAGCCAGGGGAGAACCGTGAACTTCCGGAACACGATCATCATCATGACCTCGAATCTCGGTGCGGATGCAATTTTGGACGGCGTGGAAGATGATGGATCGATTTCGGAAGAGGCTCGGCAGACGGTTGATCGGCTGCTGCACCAGGCATTTCGTCCGGAGTTCTTGAACCGTATTGATGATCTGGTGCTGTTCCGCGGGCTGACGCGTGAAAATATCAGCCATATTATTTCGATGGAGCTGGAGAAGGTGAGCGAGCGTCTGTCGGATCGGGATATTCGCATTGTTTCAGATGAAAAAGCGGAAGGATATATTTTGCTGAATGCGTATTCGCCGCAATTTGGCGCTCGTCCGATTCGACGCTTCATGCAGAAACACGTGGAGACCGAATTGGGCCGGATGCTTCTGGAAGGCCGCGTGCAGGATCATGAAACCGTTCGGTTGACGGCGGATGCCGACGGGTTGCATCTGGAGGTGCAGCCGGAAGATGCGTCGGCCGTCTGATTTCCAGAGCGAAGCAGAGAATGCAGCAGAGATAGAATGTAGGAACCTTAAAAGGCACAATGACAGAAGATATGGAACCAACAGGAGGAACTATGCAACCGTTTCAGGCCGAATCAAAACGACTTCTTGAATTGATGATTCATTCGATTTATACCAATCGTGAAATCTTTTTGCGCGAATTGATTTCGAATGCCAGTGATGCCATCGATAAAATGTATGCGAAAAGTCTAGAGGATCAGGAGATTGATTTTGATCCGCAGGCGTTTTACATCGAAATTCATCCGGATGCGGAGAAGCGGACGCTGACGATCCGAGATACGGGGATTGGCATGACCCGGGAGGAATTGGAAGAAAATCTCGGGACCATCGCGAAGAGCGGGACAGAGGCGTTTCGTCGGAGCATGGATCAGGCAAAGACCACAGAGGATGCGATTCATCTGATCGGACAATTCGGGGTTGGCTTCTATTCAGCATTCATGGTGGCGGATAAGGTGGAGGTGCTGACACGGGCATACGGCTCTGAAGAGGCGTTCCGCTGGATGAGCGAGGGCGTCGAAGGATTTACGATTGAGCCGGCTGAAAAAGAGCAGGTCGGAACGGAGATCACGCTGTATCTCAAGCCGGATGGAGAGGAAAATTTCGGTCAGTATCTGGAATCCTGGACGCTGAAACGCTTGGTGAAAGAATATTCGAATTATGTGCGCTATCCGATTCGGATGGAGGCCATCAAATCGCGTAAAAAAGAGGAAAAGGATGCGGATGGAAAGGATCAATGGGAAACCTACACGGAGATGGAAACCCTGAATTCCATGGTGCCGATCTGGAACCGCAACCGCAATGAGCTGACCGACGAGGACTACAAAGCATTTTATCATCAGGAGAACTTTGGCATCGGCGATCCGCTCACTTGGATCACGATGGTGGCGGATGGAACGCTGTCCTATCGGGCGATCCTTTATATTCCGTCGAGCCTGCCATGGGATTTTTATTCCAAGGATTACAAAAAAGGGCTTCAGCTGTATGCCTCCGGCGTAAAAATCATGGATCACTGTGAGGCTCTGCTTCCCGATGAATATGCGTTTGTCCGCGGGGTGGTGAGTTCGGAAGATCTTCATCTCAATATTTCGCGTGAAACCTTGCAGCAGAACCGGGAGCTGCGCGCGATTGCAAAAAAGATTGAGCAGAAAATTACGGATGAGCTGAAAAAGATGCTCAAGAATGACCGGGAAAAATATGAGACCTTCTTCCATTTGTTTGGAACGCAGCTGAAAGCGGGCATCTACCAAAGCTATGGCATGAAGAAAGATCCGCTGGCGGATTTGCTTCTTTTCCCGACATCGAAGAATGAGGAGACACGGACGCTGGCGGAAATGGTTGAGGACATGGACGCATCGGAAGAAAAAGCGAGTGAACCGTCCGTAACAGCCGAGGATGGGGATGCCGCGGCATCCGCCCAGGAATCTTCGGATTCGGAGGAGGAAGCGGCTCCATCGCCCTTGCTTTATGCGGCGGGAGATTCCACGGAACGTCTGAACCGCCTGCCTCTCCTTCAGTCGCTGAGGGAGGAGGGAACGGAAATTCTCTACTTGACAGAGGAAATCGATGAATTTGTGGTTCAAATGATGCAGGAGTACGCCGGGCATCCGTTCCAGAGCGCTCTTGCCGCAGATCTTCCAGAGGAACAGAAATCGGAGAAGGACGACGGTGCGGATGAAGCGATCTGGACGAAGATCAAGGATGTGCTGGGAGAAGAGGTCGTGGATGTCCAGCCTTCTTCTCGTCTGTCCGATCATGCAGTGGCGCTTGTCGCACAGGGACCGGTCTCCATTGAGATGGAGAAGGCATTTCGCCGCCGTCCGGGCGATCAGAAGATCACCGCACAAAAAGTCATTGAGATCAATCCGGATCACCCCGTCTTTACGAAGCTTCGCGCCCTGATGGATGCCGGAGATGAAGAGAAATTCAAGACCTATACGCATCTGTTGTACGATCAGGCGCGTTTGATTGAAGGGCTTCCCATTGAAGATCCCGTGCGCTTTGCCGAAGCCGTGCAGTCGCTCATGGCGTAAAGGTCAAATTAAGACCAATCTAAGACCAATTGAAGAAAAATCATCAGGCGTCCGCGGATGGGTTTTGTCCGCGGGCGCCTCGTTGTATAATAAGCCAATCGATGAAAGGAGGGATACATGGAGATTCCACTGAGAAAAGGCGATCTCGAAGCGGCTGTTGATCCATTTGGCGCTTATTTGACGAAATTTACTGCCGCGCAGCATGATGTTTTGTTTCCCCGCACGACCTTATCGACCAGCACGGGGCTGAAGCAGCGCGGCGGGTGTCATGTTTGTCTGCCGCAGTTCAGCCGTGCGGGCCTTCATCCCCATTTGGACTTGCATGGCTTTGGCCGCACGATTCCCTGGACGGTGGAACAGCGCAGCGAGGATCATGTGCGCCTGCTGGCGGATCCGGAAGCCATTCGTAAGGAAAATCCGGTGTATGCCCACCTCAGGGCAACGATGGAGGTGCGGCTGGGCGAAAACATGCTGGAGTTGCGGCTGCATCTTCAAAATACGGGGGAGAGTCCCTTTGATGTGGCTCCGGCCTTTCATCCTTATTTTGCGCACGCGGAGGGAGAGGCCTTGAAGATCGATGGCACGCTCATTCATCCGGAAGAACCGCAATATGAGGCGACGGCGTATGTCCCGACGCCGACGACAGTTCAGCTGGGAGAATACCGGTGGGCAGTAGAGCACGAACATCTTCCGATCGCCGCCTTGTGGACCGATCAGCCGGGCGCTTACTTTTGTATTGAACCCACACACAGCAAGACGAGTTTCACCGATAATGAAGGCTATTTGACGATGCGCGGAGGCGAGGAAGCGGTCTTTTGTTTTCGGCTCCTCCGGGCGGCATCCGTATGAACGTTGAAGAAGAACAGAAGGAGAAAAAAGTGATCTCAATTCCAGAACATTATGTTCCCCATTTGGACCCATTTGAATTGCAGCGCGCCATCGATTATGTGAAGAAGACGTTTCAGTCCGAGATTTCTCAGGCGCTGAATCTGCAGCGTGTATCTGCACCTCTTTTTGTTCTGACCTCATCGGGTTTGAATGATAATCTGAGCGGATGGGAGCGCCCCGTTTCTTTTGATATTCCCGCCATCGGAGCGGAGGGGGAAGTGGTTCATTCCCTGGCAAAATGGAAGCGGATGGCGCTGGGAAAGTATGGGTATACGGTCGGACAGGGCATCTACACCGATATGAATGCCATTCGGCGCGATGAAAGCCTTGATAATCTCCATTCCCTCTATGTGGATCAGTGGGACTGGGAGCGGATTATTGCTCCGGAAGACCGAACGCTGGAGACGTTGGAAGAAACGGTGCAGGCGATCGTCTCCACGATCGCTAATGTGAATCATTTGGTTCAGGCGCGCTTTCCGTCGCTGGATACGAAGATTCGCCGTGAGGTGACTTTTTTAAGCGCCCAGGAGCTGGAAGACCGCTGGCCGGATCGGACGCCGGAAGAGCGGGAATCCATAGCAGCAGAGGAATATGGCACGATTTTTGTGCAGGGAATCGGCGCTCCGCTGGCATCCGGACAAAAACACGGCGACCGCGCGCCGGATTACGATGATTGGACGCTCAACGGCGATATCATCGTATGGAATGAAGTTCTGGGACGGGCGTTTGAGCTTTCCTCTATGGGGATTCGTGTTGATGCCGATGCGCTGCGCCGCCAGCTGGAGATGGCGGGAGCCATGGAAAGAGCTTCCTTGCCGTTCCACCGTGCGCTTCTTTCCGGAGAGCTGCCCCAGACCATCGGAGGCGGCATCGGACAGTCCCGCCTCTGCATGCTTTTACTCGGCTGCGCTCATATTGGCGAAGTGCAAGCGGGGATCTGGGATGCGGAGACGGAAGCCCGCTGTGCGGAAGCAGGAATTCCTTTGCTATGAGCCGACAGGGCTTTGACGATCCGTCTGCTTTCAAGCCGGCCTCTTTCTGCGGAGCGCTTGCCCGCTCTGGCAAGCGCTCCGCCTCCAGCGAATCTGCTCAGAATTGGAGCGCTGTGGCACGTCTTCGCCGACGCCGGTATTTTCGCTATGGCTGTTTGTTTCTGCTGCCTTTTTTGATCCTAGCGCTGTTTGTGGCGATTGCGCCGGAGCGCCTGACCGCGATGGATATTTGGCTCAGCGAAGATATTTTGGAGCACCGGATGCCTTGGCTGACCGTTTTGATGCGTGTGATCACGGAAATGGCTGGGATTCCTTTCCTGATTCTGCTGGTCATCATCGCTTCCTGGCTGTTTTGGACGCTCAGTCATCACTGCACAGTGACGTTCTGGTTTATGTCCACGGTGGTTTTAGGAACGGTGATGATGAATCCACTGTTGAAACTTCTGTTTCACAGACCCCGTCCCAATCCAGCTTTTCGTCTGGTGGTCGAGACGACCAATTCCTTTCCGAGCGGTCATTCGCTGAGCTCCATCCTTGTCTATGGCGCTCTGGCGTATGGGCTGTATTATTTGTCGCGTCGGCGCAGAGGATGGAATCCGCGCCAGTTTGCGATTAAAGCGGGAGCGGCGGCGTTCAGCCTTCTTGTGGCGTATAGCCGCGTCTATTTAGGAGCACATTATATGAGCGATGTGATCGCCGGATTGTCTTTGGGAACCTCGCTGCTCTATTTTTCACTCAGCCTTTCGATGAATCGTCTGGCGTTCTTTCAGGAGCGGGCAGCGGAAGAGGCGCGAAAAAAGCGAACGGCAAATCAATCATGAAAGGGACTTTGACAAGGACTCGAACGATGCGTATAATAGGCAAGTAACGCGCATTGTGTGGAGAGCTGTCCGAGTGGCCGAAGGAGCATGATTGGAAATCATGTATACGGGTTCCCGTATCGAGGGTTCGAATCCCTCGCTCTCCGTTGCACTATATGGGGAGCTAGCGGTGCCCTGAACCTGCAATCCGCTCTAGCAGGGTAGAATTCCCGGCCCCGGGGTTCGCTGAGGAGCTTTAGGTTCCGGTCAGCAGTGTTGACGCAATGGTCTTGCACAATGGAGATTCATGAACCATGTCAGGTCCGGAAGGAAGCAGCATTAAGTGATCCCCTCCATGTGTTGCGAGGCTGCCATTGCTGAGCTGTCCGCCGGAGAGCCGGGTTCATCGGCTGCCACAAAGCCGGGTGTGCGGACTTATTCAGAAGCCGAAAGGCTTCTTTTTTTGTGCCTTATTATTTTTTATGCTCTGCAGGTTGCCATATTTTAGTAGGCATCGTATTTGGATCCCATAAGGCAGTGCTGAGAAAAAAGCGGATGTGGATCGCGCATGAGCGGGATCATCCGAGGCGGAATAGAAAGAGGCTTAGGAACGGTGTAAAGATTTTTGGAATGATTTACTTCTTTCTGCTTGATTTTGGCGGACGGACTTTCTTTCTTACATGCACGGAGTCGCCGCCGGGTGCATGTAGAATGGGCACCTCTTATTCCTACATGCACGCTGCAGCTCAAAATGTGCATGTAGAATGGCGAGCTTTCTATTCTACATGCACGTCGTCGGCACGATGCCTTTTGAACAGTACTGCCGCTTGAAAAGAGGTAGAAAATGGGTAGGAATGAATAAAATCAATGAAGAGGAGATGATTATGACGGACTTTTTGAATTATACTGGTACGCCATCGGTGCTGTTTGATGAACTGGAGCGCGGCGATTTTGAAGCCCTGAAGCATCTTGAAATTGTGGCGGATTATGGTGCCTACGGTAAAGATGAAGAGGGGAATGAGGTGGTTCTTTTTCAGTGGCAGGATGGAGGACGTAAGCTCGTGAGAGCGAAAGACGGCTCTTTATTTCTGATTCAGACATCTGTGGTCTATGGGGAGGATAGCCCGGAAGAAGAACGGGATTGGTATCAAGTGGAATCTGAAAAGCAGGCTGAGTGGCTGAATGCGCATGTGGATGGACAGAAATTGGCTTACCGCTTTAAGGGACCAAAGATTTGGAGCGGAGAAGGGCGGATTCATTATCGTTTAACGCAGGGCGAATAAGTGTGAGGTGAGAATTGTAGGAATCAAAATCTCCCTGTGCGACATCTGCGGCACAGGGAGATTTGATGGGTGATTTGGATTTCAGTTCTTTTTCGTTCTTTGGAGCCAAAAGGCCATTCCATAGCTGAACACCATGATGAGAATGGCGATCGGAGGGACAATGGAGTGGGCGGGGTCACCTTGATGGGGGATGTTTCTAATCAGTCGTACAAGCTCCGTGACATCATCAATCACGCAATTGATCATGTATGCTAAGAGTATACCGTTTCCAAATCTAAAGAATTTGAGAGATCGATCTTTTTCCGCATAGGAGCGCTCCACGGCTTTAATGAATTTATACATGGTCACTACCTTGCGCGTAAAGAGCCACTGCGATCCAACAGAACGCTGCCATCATCTCCAGTATACAAAAAGCGATAAGTGAACCAGCGATCGACGACATGTGACTTTTCAGTGATTCCAGATGTGGCTATTTTGCGCTTTTCTCCACCCCAAATTTTTAATGTACCAGCCTCATTGATGCTTCGATCAAAAACGGCGCTATATAGTTCAATGACTCGACCAAGAAATTCTGTGTATGAGTAATTTTTTAGTGTCTCTACCATGAGCCTAAAGGCAAAGTCGCGTTCAAATGCTTCTTGTGCAGTATAATGTTGCGTCGTGAGTAGCTTCATTGGGGTTGTTTCGTAATGATAGGTAAAGGGGTTGTTACGCAACAGATTTAAAACGGGGCGCATATGCGCAGTCGATGTTTCGACTGGCGTTAGCGGAGAAGAATCTGTTTCGGAAGAAGCAGAGACGGGTTGAGGACGACTGATCAATAACGCCAGAGAGACAAGGAAGCAGGAAAGACACAAAGCTACAGATTTTTTCATATAAGACTCCTTTCGTGATTATTTCACTCCCCAAACGCAACAAAACGTTTTCACCAACATTATATGCAAAGCAACAATCAAGATCAATCGATTCCACTGAAGAGGGCAAATTGAATAAAAATTGGAAGTGATTTGAAATAACGATTGCCCAAGATTCGGAGAAATAGGTGCCGTATTGATAGAGATAAAAATGGTGAAACAATTTTGACAAGAAAGGATGTGGTGGGTTTATTCCATTCCGTTGAGTATGCAAGCTCATTTTACGATTCGCCATTTTACAATTCACAAAAAATAAGGCACAGACACGCGAACCATTGATGGTTCGCGTGTCTGTGCTCTCCCTGGGTTCCATTCGCATAAAACAGATGGGCGGATGTTTTGGAATTTTTGCGCGTCTTGTTTCAGCGAGCGGGATGGCGCATACATCTTGACGTGTGAGGATGCAGAGGTGTGCGGACATACAGGTGCATGGGGCACACCGATCTTTTTGCTGCCGAAAGGGGGGTTAAATATCTTCTTCCTTGCCAATCGTATCGCAGTAGATGCAGCGGTAGACTTTGTGCTCCGGATCGGTGAGGCGGAAGACGTGATCCAGCTCCTGCTCGATGGAGGTGATGCAACGAGGGTTCTTGCAGTGCAGAATGTTTTTGATCGTTTCCGGAAGTTTGGGATGCATTTTTTCCACGATCTCACCATTTCGGATAATATCGACGGTAATATTCGGATCAAAGTACCCCAGAAGATCGAAATCCAGATCGATATGTTCGGCCACCTTGAGAATATCCTTCTGTCCGCGTTTTGCGCTGACCGCATTTTCAATGAGCGCAATCTGCGAATTGAGTTTGTCGAGGCCGAGATAGTGATAGAGAACCATTCCTTTACCGACAGGAATGTGATCAATGACGATGCCTTCTTGAATATCTCCGAGAATCATGCTTCTACCCCCAATAATTTCATGATGAGTGCCATGCGGATAAATTTGCCATTTTTCACTTGGCGGAAATACGCTGCGCGCGGATCACGATCCACTTTGACCGAAATTTCATTGACACGGGGCAGCGGGTGCAGAACGCGCATCGTGGCCTTGGCGTTGGACAGGCGCTCGGGTGTCAAGATATAGGTATCTTTCAGGCGAATGTAATCCGCTTCATTGAAGAATCGTTCGCGCTGCACGCGGGTCATGTAGAGAATATCGAGTTCCGGGATCGCCGCTCCGAGGCTTCGCACCTCTTTGTACGGGATGTGATTTTTATCCAGCACTTCGGTGCGGACGCTCTCCGGAATCATCAGCTCTTCCGGCGAAATCAGCACAAACCGAACATCTTCATAGCGGCTCATGGCTGTGATCAGCGAGTGTACGGTGCGCCCGAACTTTAGATCGCCGCAGCATCCGATGACGAGGTGATCCAGCTTTCCCATTTCCCGATGAATGGTCAGCAGATCGGTCAGGGTCTGCGTCGGGTGATGATGGCCTCCATCGCCGGCATTGATGACCGGGATATCGACCGCCTGGGAAGCGACGTAAGGAGCGCCTTCTTTCGGATGGCGCATGGCGATAATATCCGCAAAGCATGCAACGGTTCGCGCAGTGTCGGCGACGCTTTCGCCTTTTGTTGCTGAGCTGGCACTGGCTTCCGAGAATCCGATGACATCGCCGCCCAGCGCATGCATCGCGGACTCAAAGCTCAGACGTGTGCGCGTTGAGGGTTCATAAAACAAGGTGCCCAGCATTTTATGCGCACAGACCTCTTGGAAACGCACCGGATCGTCGATGATCTGCTCTGCGACGTCAATCAATGTATCAATTTCCTGTGTCGATAGATCGCTGATATCAATTAAGTCTTTCATCATGCCTCCTTTTATGCTCGCTGCATCCAGCTTTCGTCAGACGGATTGTCGCGGAAGCGGAGCAGGCGCGGAATGTCCTGTTCCGAAATGGTTCCAGCTTTCGTGGCAGTTTCCAGCACCGTATCAAAGTCCGTCAGGCTGATCCATTTCACATGCTCGGCTTGCAGACGATCCTTGCTCTTCTGCATATTGTACGTGAAGATGCAGGCAATGCCCAATACATCCGCGCCAGCCTCGCGCAGCGCCTCGACCGTCTCCAATACGCTTCCTCCCGTAGAAATCAGATCTTCGACCACGACGACGCGCGTTCCGGGCTCCATGCGTCCTTCAATCTGGTTGCCGCGTCCGTGATCTTTTTTTCCGCTCCGGACATAGCCCATGGGAAGCCCCAGAATTTCCGCAGCCAGGGCTGCGTGTGCAATTCCCGCCGTTGCGGTTCCCATCAGCATCTCCACATCAGGATACGCGGTCTGGATTTGTTCCGCCATCTGCCGCTCCACGCGCGTGCGTACATCCGGTGCGCTGAGAATCAGGCGATTGTCCGTATAGATGGGGCTCTTGATGCCGCTGGCCCAGGTAAATGGTTCTTCCGGCCGCAGAAAGACCGCTTGAATGCGCAGCAGATCCTGCGCGATGAGTTCTTTCATTTTAATTCCTCCAGAAATTCAGACCGCGCTCGGAGATAGGCTGCACGCGGATCTTCGGCGGCAGTGATGGAGCGCCCAACAACGATAAAACTGGAACCCAGTTTTCCGGCATCGGATGGCGTTGTGACCCGCTGCTGATCGTTCTTCGCATCGCCGGAAAAGCGGATCCCCGGCGTGACGGTAAGGAAGGAAGCGCCGAGCGATTCATGGATGATCGGCGATTCGTGCGGGGAACAGACGACGCCGTTCAGTCCGGCGGCTTTGGCGTTGGACGCGTAGTGAAGCACCACATCGCTCATCGCGCCTGGAATGAGGAGATCCTCATGCATCATCGCTTCCGATGTCGATGTGAGCTGAGTGACGGCGATGAGGCATCCATCGCCGAATCCTTCACGCGCCGCTTTCATCATAGAAATTCCGCCGCCGGCATGCACGTTGGTCATGTCGACACCCAAGCCGGTCAGGCGCTTCATCGCCTGTTCCACCGTATGCGGAATATCGTGCAGCTTCAGATCCAGAAAAATCCGGTAGCCGGCTGTTTTCAGCTCTCGGACAAAATCCGGACCTTCCGCGTAGAACAGTTCCATGCCGACCTTGATGAATGGCCGCTCCTCGCCGAATTTTTTCAGTAGGGCATGTGCTTCGCTGCGCCCGGGAACATCCAGGGCGACGATCACATCGGATGAGAGAGGCATCAGAGTTGGAATGGGATTCATTAAGAGACCTCCTGATCGGAACGGCGACGTTTGTCGCCATGTGCAGCGCCGATGGCTTCCCGGATCGTTGCGAAACCGGTCGCATCCAGCAGAGAGGGAAGGGTATGGACGGTCTTGATCCAGGCAGCCGGATCGCGGAATCCGGCTGCTCCGATCTGGACGGCCGTTGCGCCGGCAAGAATCATCTCCAGCGCATCTTCTGCCTCGGAGATTCCGCCCACGCCGATGATGGGAAGATTGGTGGCTTCATAGGCCTCGTAGACCATACGAACCGCGATGGGGAAGACGGCGGGGCCGGAAAGACCGCCCGTCCCATTGGCCAGCAGCGGGGCGCGCTTGTGCAAATCAATCCGCATGCCTTTGAGCGTGTTGATGAGGGTCAGCCCATCGGCGCCAGCTTCTTCCACTGCGCGGGCAATGGCGGGGATGCTGGTGACATTAGGGGTCAGCTTGATGAAGAGCGGTTTGCTGACGACGCTTTTCACCGCAGCGGTGACTTCGGCTGCGAGTTCCGGGGTGGTGCCGAATTCCATTCCGCCTCCGTGAACGTTCGGACAGCTGATGTTTAGTTCGATCAGTCCGACTTTTTCGCAAGCATCGAAGCGCTTCGCGGTTTCCACATATTCCTCGATGGAAAATCCGGCGACGTTGGCGACCACCTGTTTATGGAAGACATTGTCCAGCTTGGGGATCTGCTCGGCGATCACGGCATCCACACCGGGATTTTGGAGGCCGACGGCGTTCAGCATTCCGGAAGGAGTTTCGGCAATCCGCGGAGTCTCATTTCCTACGCGCGCATGCAGCGTGGTTCCCTTGAGGACGATGGTGCCCATGATGTTTGCATCGATCCATTGGGACAGCTCATAGCCGAAACCGTATGTTCCGCTGGCATTCATCACCGGATTGTCCAGAGGGAATCCGGCGAGGTCCACCGCCAGACGATTTTTTTCTTCTACGCCCATGGCAGCACCTCCTTTTTGAACACGGGGCCTTCCTGGCAGACGCGCCGGGGACCTTCTTTCGTCTGAATCGTGCATCCGAGACAGATGCCCATGGCGCAGCCCATCCGTTCTTCCAGACTGAAGGATCCATCGATTCCCGCAGCATTCATTTGAGCCGCCAGCGCGTGAAACATGGGCATCGGTCCGCAGGTGTAGATGTATAGAGCCTCGCCGCCTTTTTCATCGATGAGCGGCGCGAGCGCATCGGTGACAAATCCTTTGATTCCCACGCTGCCATCGACGGTGGCAATGCGGACATCGCAGCCCATTTCTTCAAATTCGTCCGCCAGAAAGATTTCGTCGCTCTGATTGAACCCGAGGATGACCGTTGGCTGGATGTGCTGCGCAAGAAAGGCCTTTGCGAGTCCGAAGAGCGGAGGAACCCCCACGCCGCCGCCGATGAGAACCGGCACCTTTCCGTCGGTCAGATCCAGATCGAAGCCGTTGCCGATGCCCGTCATGACATCCAGCGTGCCGTGTGATTTGTTGCGGAGCGCCTCGGTTCCTTTTCCGACGACTTTGTAAAACATGCGCAGCGCATGATCCGACCAATCCGCGACAGAAAGTGGACGGCGTAGGAAAAATCCCGGAAGCACCAGCGTCACAAACTGACCCGGGCGAGTCATTCCGCGCACGTCACCTTCGAGAAGGAGCTCGTAGATGTTTTCCGCAACCCGCTCATTTTTTTTGATGCGAAATTCACTCATTTTCATTCTCCTTTTTCAAGCGGCGTTCGCGGGGCTTCCAGCCATGGGCATGGTATACCTCTTCTCCGCTGATCACCGTGCTCTGACAGAGACCGCGAACCGTCCAGCCTTGGAATGGCGTGGAGGCCCCTTTGGAATGAAATTGACGGGGATCAATCGTCCAGCTGGCATCCAGATCCCAGACCGCAAAGTCGGCTGGCTGCCCCACCGCAATTTCCGTTCCGATTCCTGCGGTTTCTTTTGCCTCCCTGACCTCGCTGATGCGCAGGCCTCGCGCCGGAGCCACGCTCATCGCTTCGACGAGGCGCTCCAACGAAAGGAGACCCGTGAGCACGAGGTTCGTATAGAGAACCGGGAAGGATGTTTCCAGACCGACGATCCCATTGAGACTTTGATCAAGCCCACGTGATTTTTCTTCTTCGCTATGCGGGGCGTGGTCGGTGGTGATGCAGAGAAGGGTTCCATCGGCGATGGCTTCACGCAGCGCTTCCCGGTCGGCGCCCGATCGGATGGGCGGATTCATCCGGAACCGTCCCTCTTCCTGAAGATCTTCATCGGTCATCGTGAGATAGTGCGGACACGTTTCGCCACTTACCGGAAGGCCTTGAGCTTTGGCATGGCGGACGAGCGCGACAGATTCCTTTGTAGAAATATGGCAGACATGGTAGCGGGCACCGGTCTCCTCCGCCAAACGGATATCCCGCTCGACCTGTTTCCATTCGCTGGCCGACGGATTGCCTTTGTGGTGATGGCGGGCGGCATAGGTTCCCTCATGAATCACGCCGCCGTTGACCAAAGGAAGATCCTCCGCATGAGCCACAATGGGTTTATCGACCTTTTTGGCAGCGCGCATGGCACGGCGCATCACGTCTTCGGAGGCGACACCGACGCCATCATCCGTCATCCCGACGACATATGGAGCCATCGCTTCAAAGTCCGCGAGCGTTTCGCCCTGTTCGCCGGTCGTGATCGCTCCGTAGGGGAGCACATGGATGCAGGCATCGTTGCGGATGATGTCGCGCTGTACATTGAGATGTTCCAGGGTATCCGGAACCGGATTGAGGTTCGGCATCGTGCAGCAGACGGTATAACCGCCGCTGGCAGCAGCCAGACTTCCCGACGCGATCGTTTCCTTATACGAAAAACCCGGTTCGCGGAAATGCACGTGCAAGTCCACAAAACCGGGAAACAGGAAAAGACCAGTCAGATCCACTATGGAGGAATCGACTGGCGTCGGGGTCGGCAGAGACGACAAAGAAGCAGGTTGGGATGGGGTCAATGCAACGATGCGCCCATCTTCTACAGTCACGTCAAGGGGCTGAAAACGTCCGCCGCAGAATACGGATCCGTTCACCCATTTACGTTTCGTCATGGCGACTCCTTTCATTTTTGATCGCAAAACGGCATCAAACGCGCCGTATCTATGAAAGAATACTGTAGATACGAATTTTCGTCAATTGTCATGTTATAGTAAATCAAGAAAAAATTCATGCAGCGGGATGGCGGCTTGTTGATGTCCATCGCCCCCTGTTTCAGGATGACTCAGCTCCTGTTGGATGGCGAATTTTGATTGCGGTGTAATGAGGGTGAATGAAAGGAAGTTTTTATGATCTTGAACGGTGTCATGTTACAGTCCTTTGATTGGGATTATCCGGCCGATGGTTCCTTCTATAAAAAGTTGGCTGAGGCGGCGCCGCATTTCGCTTCGCTCGGCATCACGGCGGTCTGGATGCCGCCGGCGGCTAAAGGAACCAGTGATCAAGATGTGGGTTATGGGAACTACGATTATTGGGATCTGGGGGAATTTGACCAGAAAGGAACGGTGCGAACCAAGTATGGCACCAGACAGGAATTGGAGTCATGCATTCAGGCATTACACGAGGTTAACATCGATGTCTATGCCGACATGGTGTTTAATCATAAGGGCGGAGCGGATGAGACCGAGGTTTTTCAGGCGATCATGGTGGATCAGAATGACCGGACGAAAGACGTGGGAGAGCCGCACGATATTGAGGCTTGGACCAAATTCACTTTTCCAGGGCGCCAGGGCAAGTATTCTGAATTTGTATGGAATTTTAACCATTTTACGGGGATCGACTTCGATCAGCGCACGGGAACGAGCGCGATCTTCAGAATTTTGGGGGATGGAAAATATTGGTCTTTGGCGACGGATCCAGAAAAGGGAAATTTCGATTATCTGATGAACGCGGACATCGATCATCATCACCCGGAAGTGCAGAAGGAGCTGGAGCGTGTGGCGCATTTTATGGTGGATCTGGGCTACGATGGGTTTCGATATGATGCGCTGAAGCACATTGACGCGGGATTTATCGACCGGCTGTCCGCCTCTATTCTTAAAAAGAATCCGGATTTTTATTTTGTCGGAGAATATTGGAATAATAACGATCCGGCGCTGAGTCATTATCTCTACGAGACGGACTACAATGTGGATTTATTTGATGTTCCGCTTCATTTCAATATGGTGCGGGCAGCCAGCGACAGAAATTTTGATCTTCGCCAGATTTTTGATGGCACGCTGGTGCAGACCGCCCCGCTCGCTGCCGTCACCTTTGTCGATAATCATGATTCTCAGCCGGGTCAATCGTTGGAAAGCTGGGTTGCTCCATGGTTCAAAGAGATCGCCTATGCGCTCATTTTGCTGCGCAAAGACGGATATCCCTGCCTTTTTGCAGGGGATTATTATGGGATTCCGACGGCGAGCTATCCCGGCGTTCGTGAACCGATGGAGCGTTTGATGGCGGCTCGCCTCAATTTTGCCTACGGTGAACAGGATGATTATTGGGTGACGCCGACAAAGATTGGATGGGTGCGCCGGGGAAGCGAAAAGCATCCTTATCCGCTGGCGGTGCTGATTTCTACGGGCGATATGGATCAGGAACGGATGTTTGTTGGCGAACAGGAGGCTGGTCAGGTGTATGCGGATCTGTCGGGGCGCAATGAGGACGTGAGGATCGGGGAGGATGGCTTTGGCCTCTTTACCGTGGGACCCGGATCCGTGACCTACTGGGCAAGGAAAGATGCGCCGGTGCTGGAGCGCGAAAGGTCGGAAGAATGGAAATATCAAGATCCGAAGAGAAAGGAGAGACGCTGATGCCCTATTATGCTGTTCGAGTCGGGCGAAAGCCGGGGGTTTATGTTTCCTGGGAGGCATGTAAGGCGCAGACTCATGGGTTTAAGGGCGCGGTGTATAAAAAATTCGAATCGAAAGCGGAGGCAGAGGCGTTTATCGGCGACGAGGCACAGATGCCGGAGGTGCATCCGGATGTGCAGGATCTCCCTGCGGGGGTTTGCGTGGCGTATGTTGACGGCTCCTTCAATGCGAAAACCAAACAATATGGATACGGGGTCGTGTTTTTTTCGTCGCGAGGAAAAGAGGATTTTTATGGTTCTGGATCGGGCGAGGGAGCGCGGCACCGGAATGTCGCAGGAGAGATTTTGGGTGCAGAAGTTGCGATGGATGTTGCGCTGGAGCGCGGGGCACAGAAGCTCACCATCGTGCATGATTATGCGGGAATACGCCATTGGGCCATGGGGGAATGGAAGGCGAATCTTCCCATGACCCAGGCATATCGGGCAAAGGCAGAAACCGTCCGCCATCAACTGGATCTGCGATTTCAGAAAGTTGCAGCGCATACGGGGGTGGAATGGAATGAAGAGGCGGATCGGCTCGCCAAACGCGGCGCGGGGATTTGAGGGAGTCCGGAGAAGGCGATGCGCTTGAATAGGGGACTCTTGTTTCACGTTGGCGGTCTCAGCTCATGGGGAGGAGCGCCTTGCACATGAAAAAATGATGCTTTGAAAAATGATGCTTTATTGACATGAAAAAGTGATGTTTTATTGACGTTTGGTGTGTTAGGATAACCAAAAATGATGTCAGAGTAGGATCCAGCGCGTTAAGTGCCGCTAGGATGGGAAGTTGCCGGCGGACGAAGGAATCTTTTTGGCAGGACGGTTTTTTGGGATGAGAGGATAAACCCTCTCGACTCTAGGAACCCGAGCCTGTTTGAAAAGATTGTGCGGTGCTGGTTCCGCATCCACTGCCACATGAAACCGAGCCTTTGGCCCCCTTTCGGTGGTATGAACGCCCCGGAAAGGAGCTTTTTATGTCCACTGCATCACGCACCTCTTCACAGACGCGCCAGTTGGCGTACAATGCCGTTTTTGCGGCGATGGTTGCCGTTCTTGGCTATTTTTCTTTGAATTTTGGTAACTTTAAGATCACATTTGAGAGCCTTCCGATTCTTCTTTCTGGACTTTTGATGGGGCCGCTTGCCGGTGTGGCGGTCGGAGGCATCGGAACCTTTATTTATCAGATGCTCCGCTTTGGTTTGATGCCCACGACGCCGATGTGGATGGCGCCGTATGTGGTGGCCGGTTTCGTGGTGGGCTGGTATGCGAAACAAAAAGGAATGACCGGATTTTCCGGAGCGCCGCTGTCCACCCGAAATGTGGTCTTTATCGTGGTGATTGCACAGCTTCTGATCACCTCGATCAATACCGTCTGCCTTTACATTGATTCACACATTTATGGCTACTATACGCCGACGCTGATCGCGGGGATGCTCGTGCCGCGCTTTATTCTTGCGGTTGTCATGGGCGTCGCTTTTGGCGTGCTGATTCCTCAGCTCATCAATGCGCTGCGCCGGAGCGGGCACTGATCGAATCCTTGGCTTCGGCTCGCATGCCACAAGACCATCTGGTTGAAAGAAAGCAGGTTTTTATGAATGAACGTGAGGCTCTAGCCTATATCAATGATTATACGTGGACGGCATCACGCCCGGGATTATCGCGGACGCAGGAGCTCTTAGAGCGCGCCGGGCGCCCGGATCGGAAGCTTCGCTTCGTTCATGTTGCCGGAACGAATGGAAAAGGGAGCACGGCGACCATGATCGCCACGGTTCTCACAGAAGCCGGTTATCGGACGGGACTGTATATTTCCCCGCATCTTTCGAATTTTCGTGAGCGGATGTGCGTGGATGGAAAGATGATTTCCGCCGATGAATTTGCAGAGATCACTTCCTTTCTGGCGCCCCTGGCAGACGGGATGGAGGATCACCCGAGTCAGTTCGAGCTTTCCACGGTGCTTGCGCTGGAATTCTTTGCACGAAGAGGCTGCGATCTTGTCGTTCTGGAAGTGGGGATGGGCGGACTGCTGGACAGCACCAATGTGATTGAGCATCCGGAAGTGTGTGTCATCACCAACATCGGTTTGGATCATACGGAGTTTTTGGGAAATACGTTGGCTGAAATTGCAACAAATAAAGCCGGGATCTTCAAATCGGGGGCGTCAGCCATTTGCTATGATATGCGCGATGATGCGCCGGAGGCTGTGGCGGCGGTTGCGAACCGCGCTGAAAGTGTGGGGATTCCGTTGACCATTGCGGATTTTCACCAGCTTTCTGTTCGCCCGTCTTCGGGGGAGGAAGTGCTCAACGGTCAGGAGTTCGCCTATCGCGGCGCAACGTACCATTTACGCCTTTTGGGCGACCATCAGAGCAAAAATGCAGCCGTCGCGATTGAAGCGCTTCATGCTCTCCGCGGGCATGGCTGGAGCATTCCGGAAGAGGCAGTGGTTCGCGGACTGGAGAAGACCGTTTGGCCGGCTCGTTTGGAACTGCTTTCGCGGGATCCCATCTTTTTATTGGATGGAGGACACAATCTTCAAGGAGCACAGGCGATGCGCGCCTTTCTTTCACGATGGCTGGGCGATCGTACTGAGCCTGATGCGCGCCGGACTTGGTTTCTCTTATCGATTCTCAAAGATAAGGATATTGACGGAATTCTCCCGCTTCTTTTACCGTTTGCGGCAGGGGTGGTATGCATGACCCCGCACAGTCCGCGTGCGTTGGATGCCGCGCTTCTCGCGGAGAAGATTCGCAGCTTTTCAGTTGGTACATCCGCCGGCTTATCCAATGGATGTCTTGAGACGTTGCCCGTTGAAGTTTGTACAGAAGCGCCCGATGCCGTCGCGCGTGTCTGTGCGCGGGCTTCCGAATGTGGGTTTCCTGTTGTGGCGTTCGGTTCTCTCTACAGCGCCGGTTTCATCCGCGAGGTTTTTATTCCGGCGGAGGGATGAAGAACGAGGAGCCGATGGGCGCGGGATGGCGCTGAGTCGGCGCTGAAAGAATCATAAAAAACAACGATGGCGGCAGCAAAACGCGGATTTTGCTGCCGCTTCTTTCAGATCAAGGGGAATCTTGTGGCGAACTCACTGCAAGATTCCCCTTTGACGTTCAAAGGCTGCGGCATACCGGAATAAAGCACTGAAATTTTTCGAAGAAAATCGATATGAAGACACCGGAAGGCAGCGATTGAAAATCGTGAAAAAGAAACGCGGATTCATTAAGAAACAAGTGAAGAAACGGGCACGCAAAATAAAAGTACTTTCAATATAAAAATAAAAGTTTGAAAACTATTTTAGTTCATGCTAAGATGATTCCAGATAGCAAGAAACGTTTGCACAATAGGTGGTCAAACAGCATACGTTTCGCCCGCGGAAAGGAGGAATTATGAATGAGGCGATCATTGCCCGGATCGAAGCGGCGGCAGCGCGGTTTACGGCATCCGATCTGGCGATCGCTCGATATTTTGTGAATCACTGGAGACCTACGGATTCTCTGGCCGCAGCGGAGATTTCGGAGACGCTGCATGTGTCCAAAGCCGCGCTGACGCGCTTTGCGCAGCGCCTGGGCTACCAGGGCTATCGTGAATTCGCGTTTGATATCACGAATAGCGAGGCGCATCGCTCCAATCTTTTTCATCAACTTCAGACGCCGGTGTACGAGACCTATCAGGAAATCCTCACTAAAAGCGAGTATCTGTTTTCCTTCGATGAAATTCAGGGGGTTGTGGAGGAAATCCGATCCGCTCATAAACTCTTCGTGTATGGCATGGGCAGCTCGGGGCTGATCGGTGAGGAGTTCAGCCAGCGCCTCGTGCGTATGGGCATCGATGCCGAATGCGTGCGCGACGCGCATCAGCTCAGCTTCAATCATGTACGCGTGCGGCCGGAGCACATGGTCATGGGCATCACTTATTCGGGCACCACGGTCGAGGTGACCGACGCCTTGTTTGAAGCCGCGAAAAAGACGGAACATACGGTGCTGCTGGTTTCGAGGGATGATCCGAGATGGTCGGAAGTGCGCCACGTCTTGCGGCTGCCGGTGAAGGAACGGCTGGATTATAGCAACATCATCTCACCGCAGTTTCCGGTCATGGTGCTGCTGGATTTGATTTACGGGCTGCTGCTGCAGTCTGACACACAGAGTCAGGAGAATTTTGAGCAGGCGACCTCGGATCTCATCCGCAACGTGCGAGAAAGGAAGGAAACGGAATGATCGCAGGCATTGTCATTACGCATTCAGCCTTGGCGGAAGGACTCAAAGCCGCCGTGGAAATGATTGCGGGACCGCAGGAGAATTTTGAGTCCATCGGGCTGCAGGAGGGCGGATCATTGGAGACGCTGAGCGCTGAAATCACAGCAAAAGCTCAGAGCTTTCGAGATCAGGGCATGCCGGTCATGGTCTTCGTGGACCTTTACGGCGCTACGCCGTTCAACGCTTCCTGCCTGTCGTTTGCGGCTGACGACGTCCACGTGTTGACCGGCGCCAATTTGCCGATGCTGCTGAGCTTTGCGATGAATCGAATGGCTGGCGATGAGGTCTCCGCGCTGGTTGAAAACTGTTTGAAGGACAGCCGGGAGGGCATTCAGAACGTCAGCATGGTTGAGATGTTCGGCGAAGTGAAATAGGTCAATGAAAAAGCGCATCAAGGCATGATCGAAAAAGGCATGACAGAACAGGAGGAAAGCATGATTGTTTTAGTGCGTTGTGATGATCGTTTGATCCATGGTCAAAGTATGACGGTTATCGTGAAAGAGTACAAAATCAACAACATCATCGTGATCGATCCGACCACGGCAGCGAATCCGATTCTTCGGACGATCTTCCAGAAGGCGGTACCTGCAGCGATTCACGCGGATGTCTACAACGTCGACGGCGCGATTCCGGCGATTGAGAAGGCGCTGACGGATGGCAGCACCACGGAAATTTTGATGAAAGAGCCGCAGCCCTACGCCGAGCTGCTAGAAAAAGTCGAAGGGATTCCCAAGACGCTCAACGTCGGTCCGATGTCGGCTCACAAGGGCACGATTCGTGTGAATCCTGCTATTAACGTGCTGCCAGCCGAAGGCGAAGCCTTGAAAAAAGCCGTCTCGCTCGGTGCTGAGGTCTACTTCCAACAGGTGCCCTCACAGCAGCGCATCGATTGGGATCAGGTGGCGGATCAATTCTAAGCCAAATTGGCGAATATGAACCAATGGAACGTATAGAAAGGAAAACAAGGAGGGGAAAATGAGTATTTTTCAAGCGCTGCTCCTCGGCCTGTTCGGCTGGATGAGCTCCATCTACTCCCCGGTACTGATCGGCGGTCTGGGCGGATGGTATACGCTCGGACGCCCGCTGGTTTCCGGCGCGGTCATCGGATTGATCATGGGG
>JAEXBN010000044.1 GCA_023394045.1 Bacillota bacterium
GTTGGGGGCTGACGTACTTGATCCCAGCAGGAAAGTTTTCTACTCATGAAGTGGAGTATGTGGATGCAGCAGGAGAAACAAAAACTCGCACGGTATTGATGGAGGAGACGTTCCGGTATCAATATCCATTGAACAAAGAATTTTTGAGCACAGAATTGCCGAAATTGGCGCAGGATCCTGCCGCGCTGGAGGCGGATCAAGTGGACACCGAAGGGTTGAAAGCGCTGCTTGCCGAGGATCCGGCAACATGGGATTCCCAGAGTTTGGACGACGTTGGGCTCACCGACGATGTGCTTTATGCGCACTACGGGGAAAGTTTCTACGATCAGACGGCGAAACAGCACAAGACCGCAACTCTATGGGGAACGGACGATTTCGGCGGTTTTGGAATTTTGAACTATGTGTTTGAAGGCCTGGTCTCTGGAGATAAGTATGGATCAGCCGTGGGCATTGTGGCTCTGTTGCTCGTTGTGGGCGGGGCATTTGGTATTGTGATGGCGACGGGAGCCATTGATGCTGGAATTTATGCCTTTATCGACAAGACACGAGGGCTGGAGCGTTTGGCATTGCCGCTGCTGTTTTATCTGTTTTCCCTGGGAGGTGCGACATTCGGCATGAGTGAGGAGGTCATCCCCTTTTCCATGGTCATGGTGCCGTTCGTGATTGCTTTGGGATATGACTCGATTGTGGCGGTCACGGTCACGTTTCTGGCTTCGCAGGTCGGAAACGCGGTGTCTTGGATGAGCCCGTTTTCGGTCGCCATCGCGCAAGGCATCGCGGGCATACCGGTGCTTTCCGGAGCAGGGTTTCGCTTGGCCTGCTGGTTCATCGTCACCGGGCTCGGCGCGGCATACATGATGATTTATGCCGAGCGCATCCGCAAGAATCCGCAGCTTTCGGCGGTCTATGAGTCGGACGGAAAGTTCCGCGCCAAACTTCAAGAGCGCGGGTCCAATCACGAGTTCAACTTGGGTCACAAAATCATCCTGATCGAGATGCTGGCTGTGCTGGTGTGGATCGTCTGGGGCGTGATGAGCAAGGGGTACTACATTCCGGAAATTGCCTCTCAGTTTTTTGTCATGGGCGTGGTGACGGGGGTGACCGCGATTCTGTTCCACCTCAACGATATGACCATCAACAAGATGGCTTCGCTGTTTCAGTCGGGTGCGGCGGATCTTGCGGGAACGGCCGTCGTCGTCGGTATGGCCAAGGGCATCCTGCTCGTGTTGGGCGGCAGCGATGCCAACACCTTCTCGGCGCTTAATACGATTCTGTACACGATCGGCAATGCGTTGAAGGCGGTGCCGAATGTCATCGCGGCCATCGGAATGTATTTATTCCAGAGTTTGTTTAATTTGGTGGTGACCTCAAACTCGGGACAGGCAGCCTTGACGATGCCGATCATGGCGCCACTCGCCGACTTCGTCGGTCTTTCGCGTCAAATCGCCGTTCTGGCATACCAGATGGGCGCTGGCTTCATGGACGCATTCACGCCGGTTTCGGCCAGCTTGATCGGCGTCTTGGGCGTAGCGGGAATTTCTTGGGTCAAATGGGCCAAGTTCCAAATCAAAATGCAGGGATTCTTCTTCATCCTTGGATCGATCATTTTGATTATCGCGGTAGCCATTGGGTTCCAATAAAGTAAGAAAAGAACAAGGAGGGATCATGTTTGTGCTCATTCAACAGGCGCATATTTATGCTCCTGAAGATCAAGGCGTGCAGGATGTGCTGGTTGCCGGGTCGCAGATTGTGGCCATGGCGGAGCACTTGGACACGCCGTCCATTCCCGGAGTAGAGGTTGAGGTGATTGACGGCCATGGGAAGGTGCTCACCCCAGGATTTATTGATGGACACGTGCACATTCTCGGAGGTGGCGGTGAGGGAGGCTTTGCCACCCGCACACCGGAAGCGACGTTGACGACGCTGACCAAGGCGGGGGTGACCACAGTGGTGGGAACACTCGGAACCGATGGGGTTGGGCGCGATACGATGGCATTACTGGCGAAAGCACGCGGACTTGATGAGGAAGGCGTGACGACGTACATCTACACGGGGGCATACCGCATTCCTGTCCCGACGCTCACAGATAGTGTGATGAAGGATATCATGGCGATCGATAAGATTGTGGGGGTCGGGGAAATTGCGCTATCGGATCATCGGTCGTCTCAACCCACGTTTGAAGAATTTCTCCGTGTGGTCGCGGATGCGCGCGTGGCGGGAATGCTTTCAGGGAAAGCCGGGCTGGTCAACATTCATATGGGTGATGGCAGGTCGAATCTTTCGTACCTGCGCCGTGCGGTTCAGGAAACGGAAATTCCCTATACACAGCTCTTGCCGACCCACATGGGACGCAATCCGGAACTTTTTGAAGACGGCATTCAGTATATGAAAGAGGGCGGCTACTGCGATTACACGGGGGCGGACGATCCGGACTTGTGGGAGAGAGAGTACGGCGAAGTGCGCTACAGCAAGGCGGTGCGACGCATTTTAGAGGAAAAGATCGATCTCGATCACTTCACCTTTACTTCGGATGGTCAGGGCAGCTTCCCGATGTTCAACGAGAAAAATGAGTATATTGGCATCGGCATTGGACGCTCCTCCTGCTTACTTGAGGGAGTGAAGGAGTGCGTGTTCCGCGAAGAAATTCCCTTGGAGGTCGCTTTGCGCGGGCTGACGTGCAACCCGGCAAAATTACTGAAGCTGCCGACGAAAGGGCGCGTGGCTGTGGGCGCCGATGCCGATCTGAATCTGCTGGAGGCGACAACTTTGACGATTGATACGGTGATCGCGCGTGGTCAAGTGATGGTGAGAGACGGAGTCCCAGTGGTGTTTGGGACATTCGAATAAATAAAAAACAGGCTCATAGGACAAAAAATAAATAAAAGCTGAACGTTTGTCTGCTTTCTCGAGAGACAAACGTTCAGCTTTTATTTATTTCGCCACTTTTTTAGCCTTTGAGCTGCGCGTTGGGGTTGAGAAAAGAACTCAAAAGGATGGAAACCGCCCCTACTTTCGATCCGGATACATCTCCAACGCGGCATCAAGGATGCTGACGGCGCGGCTGAGTTTTTCTTTGTCCACGCAGTAAGAGATCCGAACCTCATCAATTCCGGCACCGGGAGTGTGGTAAAAGTTTTCGGCCGGTGTCAACAACACGGTTTCATTATCGACTGAAAATTCCTTGAGAAGCCAGACCACAAAGTCTTCCGCATTTTTTACGGGAAGTTTGACCAGCGTATAGAAGGCGCCTTCCGGATGGGAGAAGGCGATATCCACCATGCGGCTTAATCCGTCATTGAGCTCGTCGCGGCGTTCGCGGAAGATCTCGCGGATTCCGTCAAAATAGCGGTCGTCCAGGCTCGCCAACGCAGCAACAGCCTCCTGTTCTGCGTGCGAGGTTCCCAAATTCATCTGGCAGAGTTTGGTCAGGGCGAGTTGAAGATCTGGATTTTTTACAGCAAGCGTTCCGATTCGGGCGCCACAGACGGCATATTTTTTCGATGCGCTGTCGATCAAGACCAGCTGGTCGCGAATCTCTTCAAAATCATAAAGAGAGATGAACGGCTCGTCTTTGAAATTCAATTCCCGGTAGACTTCATCCGAGATGATGAACAGATCGTGGCGCTTGGCAAAATTGACCAGACGCTGCAGTTCATCGCGAGAGTAGACACGGCCAGTGGGGTTTCCCGGGTTGGAGAACAGCATTGCTCGAATATTCTCTTTATAGGCGGCTTCGAGTTCCTCTTCGGAGGGTACCTCATAGTTGTTTTCGACCCGCGCGGTGACCGCACAGACTTCAATGCCCAACATATGCGTGATCATGCTGTAATTGGGATAGAATGGCTCAATCAGCATCACAGCATCGCCGGGATCGCAAACGGAGCTCAGCGTAAACTCAATGCCCTGCGTTGCCCCGGCAGTGACAAAAATCTCATTGGGCGCATAAGAGATTCCGCAACGCTTATAGTATGCGCATTGTGCATTGCGCATGGAGTCCTCGCCGACAGCCTGCGGATAGCCGACCCGTCCATGGGGGAGGTTCGCCAGCGCTTCAAAGTATTCGTCCCTCGCATAGAGATCGGGCTGTCCGATGCTCAGCTTCAACACTTCCCGTCCCTTGGATTCCATTTCTCTCGCCAGACCCTGATAGCGTCTCGTGGGAGAAATCGACAGGTGATTCACACGTTCCGATAATTTCATGGTGCACCTCCTTCTGTTCAGGTGGATCTCTTTCATTATCATTATAGGCGAGACTGGGTGAATTGAAAATAAGAGATGGAGACGTTTTGAACGATCTTATAGATAGAGAATAAGATAAAGAATAGGACAGGCAATCGTTCGACCCATAAAACGGAAGAGCGGATGCTTGGTACCGGAAAAGAGATGGGATTGACAGGTGCATAACAAGCTGGTATTTTGAGAGTGAAGCGTTTTGATGCCTTGAGACTATGCCATTGGATCAGAAAGAAAATACTGAAAATCGAGCGCGTTTCATCCACTCATTGTGAAGAAAACGTTTGAAGACGGTGCTCGTCATGTAAAGAGCATAGGGAAAAATCAAAGGAAAGTGAGAGAATCATGGACATTGAGCAATGTCTGGATGAGGCTGTGCAGTATGGTCGGAAATATGTGGATCGGGGGATTGTCGCCGATTACATTCCGGAGTTGGCCAAAGCGGATCCGTCGGTGATCGGCTTGACCGTGGTGGATCCTGAATTTTCTGTTTTCACCCGTGGGGAAGCCTCTTATAAATTTTCGGCACAAAGTATTTCAAAGGTCGTCATTTATCTTTGCTTGTTAGAGGCCTATGATTTTGATTTTGTGAAAAAGTACATTGGGGTTACGCCATCATCCAAACCGTTCAACAGCATTATCGAGCTGGAGCTGAGCCACCATAATATTCCCGTCAATCCGTTTATCAACGCCGGAGCCATCGTGGCCACGGCGCTTCTGATGAATAAATATGGCGAGAACACGTTTGAGATGCTCCGTGAGAGAGCCTGCGCGATGTTTGGAAGGACGCATATCGACTACAGCCGAGGAATTTTTGAATCGGAACAGCGTACTGCGTACGCAAACCGGGCGCTGACCTATCTTCTTGTCAATGACGGCATCATTTCGCCAGATATCAATGTGGAAGACATGCTGTCCATGTATTTCAAGGCCTGCTCCCTTTTGGTCAACACGGTCGATCTTGCTTCGCTGGGAGCGATGCTTGGCCACAAGGGAATTGCGTCGGATGGAAGCCGGTGCATTTCCGCTCAGCACGCGCAGATTTTGCGAACCGTCATGGCGACATGCGGAACCTATGATTATGCGGGAGATTTTGCCTTATTGGTGGGCATGCCGGCCAAGAGCGGTGTCGGAGGAGGAATTATGGCGGCTTCACCAAAGGGGTATGGCATCGGGGTATTTTGCCCGGGGCTGGATAAACATGGCAACTCCTATGTGGGAATGCGGATCCTTGAGCATTTGTCCAGGGATTTGGATTTGAGCATTTATTAATCTTGTTGGCTGTTTCTGGTTGCGGCGGAGGGCGGAAGGATCATCTTGGTCAAGGGCGGATGATTCGCTGCTGCCGCTGCACAAAACGAAAGGGAAGGAAAAAGAATGGACATTTTTCTAAGCAACGTTTTTGGTGTGATTGGAAAAATCAACGATGTGTTGTACTATCCGATCCTCATCATCCTCCTTCTGATTACGGGGCTGGTATTCACCTTTAGGACGAAGTTTTTGCAGCTGCGTCTTTTTGGTGAATCCATTCGAGTCGTCAGCGAAAAGCCGAAGGAGAAAGGTTCGGTTTCCTCTTTCCAGGCGCTGATGGTTTCGACCGCTTCTCGCGTTGGTACTGGAAATATTGTGGGTGTTTCCAGCGCCATTTGCCTTGGCGGATACGGCGCTGTGTTTTGGATGTGGATTGTGGCGCTCATTGGAGGAGCTTCTGCATTTATCGAGTCCACGTTGGCGCAGGTTTATAAACGCCGCGATGCCAATGGAGAGAGCTATGGCGGACCTTCTTATTACATTGAATCCGCGCTGCATAGCCGCTTCTTTGGCGTTGTCTTTGCCGTGAGTTTGATTCTGACTTATGCCATTGGATTTAATATGTTGGCGGCATTCAACCTGCAGACGAGCTTTGCCGCCTACGGGTTCTATGATAAAGCGATCACGCCATGGATCATCGGCGGCGTGCTGGCCGTTCTGACGGCGATTTGCTTGTTCGGAGGCGGAAAACGCATCGTTCACGTCACTTCGCTTCTGGTTCCGGTCATGGGCGTGCTTTTCGTCATCGTCAGCCTGGTGATGATTGTGTTGAATTTCAGCTACATGCCAACCGTCTTCGCGAATATTTTTAAGGATGCCTTTAACTTTAAGGCGATCTTCGGCGGGATTGCCGGATCCAGCCTGATGCAGGGTATCAAGCGCGGTTTGTATTCCAATGAGGCAGGTATCGGATCGGCGCCAAACGCGGCAGCTTCCGCCAGCGTCAGCCATCCGGTGAAACAGGGTCTGGTTCAGATGCTCTCCGTCTTCATCGATACTTTGCTGATCTGCAGCGCCACGGCGTTCATGTGCCTGAGCTCAGGGATCGCTCCGACCGAAGAAATGGCGGGTGCCCCGTATGTTCAGCAGGCGGTATCCACCTTATTGGGCGGGTTAGGCAATCCGTTTATCACGTTGTCCCTGTCCCTCTTCGCGTTTACGACGCTGATCGGGAACCTCTACTATGTGGACAACAATCTCGCGTACATCAATGGCAAGGTTCCCGGAAAGACGTTCATGACGGTTTATCGTCTGATCGCCGTCTTTGTGATCTTTCTGGGCGCCGCGCAGGAGTCTGCGTACGCTTGGGCGCTGGCGGATCTTCTGATGGGCGTGATGGCGTTAATCAACCTTCCGGCGATCTTCGCGCTGAGCAAAACCGCGATTGATGCATTAAAGGATTACGAGAAGCAGAGAAAAGAGGGAAAGAATCCGGTCTTTGTGGCCAAGAATATTGGGTTGGATGATCGGAAACTTGATTTCTGGAAATAGCGTGCTTGCGCCGGAGAATGAAACTTGCTATAATTGGCATCGTGATTCATTCTCCGGCGACATAGCCAAGTGGTAAGGCAGAGGTCTGCAACACCTTCACCCCCAGTTCAAATCTGGGTGTCGCCTTCAAATATAAAACGCCGCTCTATCTTCGGGTAGAGCGGCGTTTTATATTTGAAGGCGCAGGCTCCGGATAAAAGCGTACGAGGCGGTTAAACTTTTGATAAAATGTAGGATATTTATGAAAGAGGGAGGCACATATGACTCATCCATTTGATACTTTCGGTCGTTATCAGTTTAACCTCAAGGTGATGCGCGAACGGCTGCCGAAGCCGGTTTATGAAGTATTTCGGGGCGCGCTTCGACATCAACGCTGGATTGATCAGAAGACAGCAGATGCCATCGCTCATGCGATGAAAACCTGGGCGATTGAGTTGGGTGCCACCCATTTTTCCCATTGGTTTCAGCCGCTTAATGGCCGCACGGCCGAAAAGCACGATGCGTTTATTACGCCGGATGATGAAGGGGAACCGATCACCCGGCTGTCCGGAAAGGCTTTGATGAAGGGAGAGACGGACGGCTCTTCGTTCCCTAACGGCGGGCTTCGCGATACCTTTGAAGCGCGAGGATATACATTCTGGGATCCCAATTCCTACGCCTTCGTTCGCGGGCATGTGCTCTATCTTCCCAGCGTCTTTATGAGTTATCGCGGCGCGACGCTGGACTTGAAGATGCCTTTGATTAAGTCGCTGGAAGCGCTCAGTGAGCAATCCGTGCGCGTTTTACATGATTTGGGAAAGGAGCACGTCACCAGTGTGTACCCGATGCTCGGGCTGGAGCAGGAATTTTTTCTTGTGGACGCGAAAGCAGCAGCACAGCGTCCGGATCTCCGCCTCTGCGGGCGCACGCTCTTCTCCTCAGAGCTTCTCGACTCCGGTGAATTTGAGCAGACGTATTTCAAGGGGATGAACGATCAGGTTCAGCGCTACTTTGATGATGTGAACCAGGCATGCTGGGATGTTGGGATTTATGCCTCCATTGAGCATAATGAGGTGTCGCCAGGTCAATACGAGTTTTCCTCGGTGTTTTCGGATGCCGTCAACACCATTGATCAGAATATGGTGGTGATGGAGATCCTGGAGCAGACCGCGCCCAAACACGGCTTTATGTGTCTGCTGCATGAAAAGCCGTTTTCCGGCATGAATGGCTCAGGAAAGCATAACAATCTTTCGCTTTTGACCTCAGAGGGCGAGAATCTTTTTGATCCGGGGGATGAACAGCCGGAAGATCTTCAGTTTTTGCTGTTTATGATCGCCTTCATTGAGGCGGTGGATCGCCATCAGCTGTTGTTGCGCATGGCCTCTTCGGATGAACATAATGATCATCGCCTCGGCGGGAATGAAGCGCCGCCGTCGGTGATTTCCATCAATCTTGGTTCCGCGCTCCATGAGCTGTTTTCAGAGCTGGCCAAATCGACAGAGGTGACGCAGGTGAAGCTGACCTCCATGATTCGTCCTGTGAAGTCTCTGGCGGATCAGGCCATCGAGACGACTGACCGCAACCGGACTTCGCCGATTTCCTTCACTGGAAACAAGTTTGAGCTGCGCATGATGGGTTCGTCGCTCAACGCCTCCGCGTTGAATACGTTCCTTTACGGAGCCATGGCAGAGTCGCTGCGCAGTATGGCGGAGAAGCTGGAGAGCCGGGACACGTCGACCCCGCAGGCGCTGCATGAAACGACGATGGAAATTTGTCATGAAGTGCTTGCAGAGCATCAGAATATTTTATTTAATGGGGACGGGTATAAGAGTGAATGGCTGGAAGAAGCACGTCGGCGCGGATTGGAGCAGGTGTTTTCTTATATCGAAAGCGTGGAGGCCATCACCCGTCCAAGTACGGTGGAGATGTGTGAATCGTTTGGCATTTTGAGCCAGAGCGAGCTGGAAGCTCGGCGTGAAATTTTGATTTCGCAGTTCTCCCATTCGGTGGAGATGCAAGCGCGCGTCTTGATCAGCATGGTTCGCCGTGGGGTGATTCCGGCGCTGCTGGATTTTCAGGCGCGTTTGGATGCTGCAGCGGCGAGCGGAAGGAGCAAAACGGCCGTGCAGATGGCAGAACAAAATGCGAAATATACCGATCTCATCAATCAGGGAACGGAGGATCTGCAGCGTATTCTTGACCGAGTGATGAAGAATGAAGATGCTTGGGAACGCAGCCTGCATTTGAAGGATGAGGTGCGCGAAGCGATGTCAAAACTGACGCAGCGGTTGAATGCGGTGGAAGCCGCGCTGCCTCAGGATGTGTTGCCGTATCCTTCTCAGGATCAGCTGGTCGTGCAGTAAAGCCATCGGGGAACACTTGATCCTGTCGGAAGGAGATGAAGGAGGAATGATATGACCGTCCAACCTAGTATTTTGCCGGGGTTTATGGAGCTTTTGCCAGAAGAGCAGGTTTTGTTTGAGCATGTGAAGGCGACGATCGAAACGGTTTACCGGAAGTATGGGTACTGGCCTCTGGATACGCCGGCGATTGAAAAGGATGAAATTCTTTTCGCCAAAGGCGGCGGGGAGACCACAAAGCAGATCTACCATATTGCAAAAGGGGAGCACGCTTCCGATCAATCGCTGCGCTTTGACTTGACGGTTCCTTTGGCGCGCTATGTGGCGCAGCACACTTCTGAGCTGGCATTTCCGTTCCGCCGCTACCATATTGGAAAAGTGTATCGCGGGGAGCGCAACCAAAAGGGGCGCTATCGTGAATTCTATCAGGCCGATATCGATGTGATTGGAATGGAGCAGCTGTCTGTATTAAATGATGCTGAGGTTCCTGCAGCCATTTTTGAGATTTTTTCCCGTTTGGGGATTCCGGGCGTGCGCTTTCATATCAATCATCGCGGATTGCTGAATGGATTCTTTGCGTCCATCGGCATCTCAGATAGTGAAGCGGTTCTGCATGCGGTGGATAAGCTGGCGAAAATCGGAGCTGATGGGGTCAGTGAGCTCCTTGATGAAGCGGGTCTGACCGAGGAACAAAAAGCGAAGACATTTGCATTTATCGGCGTGACCGATGAGCGTCCCGCGATGGAGCGTCTGGCTTCGGTCGCCGAAGGAATGGACGCTTCGCTTCCGGGAGGTGAAACGTTCCTGAACAGCTGGGCAGATTTTCAGACGATCGTCCGCGCGATGGAAGGCTTTGGCATTCCCAGCGAGCACATCGTGGTCGATACGTCCATTACTCGCGGCTTGGACTACTATACCGGAGTGGTTTATGAAACGTTTATCGATGGCTATGAATCGCTGGGTTCCGTTGCTTCCGGCGGCCGCTATGAGGATCTTGCCTCGAATTTTTCGAAGACGAAAATGCCCGGCGTGGGGATCTCCATTGGCTTGACCCGGCTATTTTATCAGCTGCGCGAAGCGGGTTTGATCGCGCCGAAAAAAGGGGATTATATTGCGGCGCTGGTGATTCCCATGGGGCAGGAAGAGACGGCGGCTGCGATTCATGTGGTGCGTGAATTGCGCGAGGTCGGTCTGTCGGCCAAGCTGTACACAGAGCCGGGAAAAATGAAAAAGAAATTTTCCTATGCGGATCAGGAAGGCGTGCGTTTCGTCATCATTATTGGAGAAAACGAACGCAAGGAAGGAACGGTCAGCATCAAGGAAATGGAAAGCGGCGATCAGCGCGTCATGCCCCTGAATGAAGCGATTCGATACCTGTTGGAGCAACGCTCTTTGGATGGAAAGGGAAGAGAATGAAGGTTTTTACCAGAGATGGCAGTCCGGTCGAAGTACAGGAGGGAGCCGTTGCACTGGATGTTGCGAAGGCGATCAGCGAAGGGCTCGCTCGCAATGCGTTGGCGGCTGAAATTAATGGAGAAGGCGCGGATCTTCGCACGCCGGTGCATGAAGGCGATACCATCTCGATTGATACATTTGAAGATGAGTACGGGCGCTTGGCGTTTCGCCATTCGACCTCGCATCTGATGGCGGAGGCGGTTCAGCGTCTCTATCCTGAGGCGAAGTTGGCGATCGGTCCCGCGATTAAAGATGGATTTTATTATGACATCGATTTTGGGGAAACGACGTTAACGGATGAGGATCTGCCGAAGATTGAGGCAGAAATGAAGAAGATTGTGAAATCCAAGCCGGAAGTGAATCGGTTGACGAAATCTAGGGATGGAGCGATCGCCTATTTTGAAGAGAAGAATGAGCCTTATAAAGTGGAATTGATTCGCGACTTGCCGGAAGGTGCAGAAATCAGCTTTTATTCACAGGGAGATTGGGTGGATCTTTGCGCCGGTCCTCATGTCATGAACCTGGGAATCATCAAGGCGTTCAAGTTGACCAGCCTGGCGGGAGCCTATTGGCGCGGCGATGAGCATAATAAGATGCTGACACGCATTTATGGAACGAGTTTCCCCAAACAGTCGATGCTGGAAGAACATCTGGCGCGGATTGAAGAAGCAAAGAAGCGCGATCATCGAAAGATCGGCCGGGAGATGGAGCTGTTTACGCTGCTGGATGAGGGGCCGGGTTTTCCCTTCTTCCTTCCGAATGGGATGCGCCTGAAAAATGCCTTATTGGATTATTGGCGCGAGCTGCATCGCGAGGCAGGATACGAGGAAATTCAAACGCCAACGATCTTGAATCGCAAACTATGGGAAACGTCCGGCCACTGGTCTCATTATCGTGAGAACATGTACACGACGAAGATTGACGGTGAGGATTATGCGATCAAGCCGATGAATTGCCCGGGAGCAATGCTGGTCTATAATTCCAAGCCGCATTCTTATCGGGAACTTCCGTTGCGTCTGGCGGAGCTTGGAAATGTGCACCGCCATGAATTATCAGGAGCGCTGCATGGTTTGTTCCGCGTTCGCAATTTTACGCAGGATGATGCGCATATCTTTTTAGCGCCGGAGATGATCGAAGATGAGATCAAGCGCATCGTCACGTTGATCGACAAGGTGTATACCAAGTTTGGTTTTAACTATTCGATGGAGATTTCCACACGTCCGGAAGATTCGATGGGCTCGGATGAAGATTGGGAAAACGCAACGAATGGGCTTAAAAATGCACTGGATGCCATGGGCAAGCCGTATCGCATCAACGAGGGAGACGGCGCATTCTATGGTCCGAAGATTGATTTTGAGCTGGAAGATGTCCTTGGGCGTACGTGGCAGTGCGGAACCATTCAGCTGGACTTTCAGCTTCCGCAGCGTTTTGGAGCGGAATATATCGGACAGGACGGAGAGAAGCATCGCCCGGTGCTGATTCACCGTGTGGTGTACGGATCGATTGAGCGCTTCGTGGGAATCCTGATTGAGCAGTATGCCGGAAATTTCCCGACCTGGTTGGCACCGGTTCAGGCGGCGCTTTTGCCTGTGAATCTGGAGGCACACGGCGCGGCGGTGCAATCGATGGTGGATGAATTAAGCGCATTGGGGCTGCGCGCCGAAGCGGATCTTCGTGAAGAAACATTGGGAAAGAAGATTCGTGATGCCCAGATTCATAAAATTCCGTATGAATTGGTCATCGGAGATCGCGAGATTGAAGAAAAAATGGTGAATATTCGTCGCCATGGCGAAAAGCAGACCGTTCCGATGAGCTGGGAAGAATTTAAGCAGAAGCTTCAGGAAGAAGTGAAAACGCGTGCTTAAAATCAGCCCATCTTCACGAATCGGCATGAGCATCGAATGCCGCAGGAGTGGGTGTAGAGTTTCAAAAGAGAACGCCTGCCGCAGGGGAGATCCCGTGGGCAGGCGTTCTCTTTTTGTGATCTGATGAAGGGAGAAGCCGAACGATGAATGGAAGGCGGCGGTCTCTTGCCGTTGGGTTCCCTTTGCGGAGCTGCCCAGCCCAACACCCGTATGGGGTCTTGAGCTGTTTTGTACAATAATATTGATGATGAAACGAATCAATAGAGCGGAAGAGTTCAGAGGATTGGGAGCCTAATTCGAGTCTCTTCCATGAAATGTAAGGAGAAATGATGAATTATAAAAAAACAGCAGGGTTGATTGCTTCTCTTGGCTTAGCGATTGCTTTAACCGCTTGCGGAACATCGAAGGCGCCGGCTGAATCTTCGCAGAGTGCAGCGGAAGTGGAGTCCGTGTCTGTCGCAGAGGATCAGCAAGCCCCCGCCAAAGAACAAGCGCTGACGATTTACGCGTCGACGGATTCCATCTATGATTTTGTGTCCATGATCGGCGAAGGCCGCGTTCAGGTCATCGATCTGATGGAAGGGGAAGGGGATGCCCATCACTGGGAGCCAACCCCGCAGCTGCTCAGCGGATTAAACAGCGCAGATCTTTTTCTGGTGAGCGGTGCTGGGCTGGAAAGCTGGCTTCCGGATGTTCAGGAGCAGCTGACTGGCGGAGTAAAAGTCGTGGATATGTCTGCTGGCGTCGAGCTGAAAGCGTCGACGGGGGAAGAGGAGCATGAGCATGAACATGAAGAGGAAGCTCATGAATCGGGCGAGGAAGCCCATGAGGAGCATGAACATGAGCACGAACATGGGGCAACGGATCCTCATTATTGGCTGAGTCCGAAAGCAGCATCCATTCAGGCGAAAAATGTTTTTGATGCCTTGGTTGCAGCGGATCCGGAGGGAAAGAGCGTTTATGAAGCCAATTATGCGAAAGTGCAGGACAAGTTTAAGACGTTGATCGCCGATTATGAAACGAGACTGAAACCCTATGAGGGCAAGTCGGTGATCGTTCCGCATGAAGCGTTTGCCTATATGTTTGATGAGGCTCATTTGCAGCAAGTGGGCATCGAAGGCATGCTGGCGGAGGGGCAGCCGGATGCGCAGCGAGTCTCGCAAATTGTTGATCTTGCCAAAAAAGATGGAATTAAAACCGTCTTTTATGAAGGATATGACGACCCGAAGGAAGCGGAAGCCATCGCACAGGAAATCGGAGCGGCGACTGCGCCCCTGTACACACTTGAAGCGGAATCGAAAGAGGATCGTGCTAAAGGTGAAAACTACTTCACCTTTATGGAAAAGAATCTTGATGCGATCATTCAATCATTTGGGGGTAAGTAAGAAGTACAAGATTAAGGCTTCTTGCCGGAGTGCCCTGAATGCGGAGGAATGTGCGGTGGATGTTTACTGCCTGAACCATGTGCAGTTTCGTTATGAGGATGATGCGGTGCTGGACGATGTGAATTTTGTCGTTCAGCCCGCTGATTTTGTTGGAATTGTTGGGGAGAACGGAGGCGGAAAGACGACGCTTCTGCGGCTTTTGACGGGAGAAAAAAAGCCTGTCGCTGGAACGCTGACCTTTTTTGGCGAAAAGGGCATTTCGCAAAAAGCGATGCATCGAATCGGCTATGTCCCTCAGATCAATCCGGCGAATGGCATGACATTTCCAATCAGCACCCGTGAGATGGTGGCGCTGGGGCTCACGAGGCATATCACGCCGCGCTTTTTTTTGAACCATGATGAGCGGGAAAAAGTGGAGTTTTCCATGCGGCATCTAGGCATTGAGGATTTGGCATCCAAGAATTTTCATGATCTTTCGTGTGGACAGAAGCAGCGTGTGATGATTGCCAAAGCGCTGGTGGATCAACCCGATGTTCTTATTTTTGATGAGCCGACGGTGGGGATCGATCCGGAGAGTAAAGAGCAGTTCTATGCGACCTTGGATCATATGAACCGGGTTCATCACATTACGATTTTGATGGTGACCCATGAAGTCGATCAGGGGCGCAACCACTGGACGCGGATGTTGCGCGTCAAAAATCATCGGGTGGAGGAACTGTGATGCTGCAATATGCTTTTATGCGACGCGCATTGATCGTTGGTCTTCTGTTGGGGCTGATGATTCCGCTGATGGGGGTGGTTGTGGTGAATCGGCGCACCTCGACCATTGGCGATGCACTTTCACACACGTCTCTGGCGGGCATTGGTCTGGGACTTTTATTTGGCATGTCGCCGCTCTATGGCTCCGTGCTTCTGACGATCTTGGGCGCTTTTGCCATTGAGGCAGTTCGAAGCCGTTTCCCTAAAAGCGGAGATCTGGCGACGGCGATGGTGATGTCGACCGGTGTGGGTCTTGCATCGTTGCTCTCCGATATCGTTCCGACGGCCATGAAGTTTGAATCCTATTTGTTCGGCTCCATTGTGACGATACGTCCTCAGGAAATGTGGCTGAGCATGATCATCGGGCTTTTGGTTCTGGTGCTCTTTTTTACGCTGTATTTTCCGCTTTTGTACATCAGTGTGGATCCGAATGGCGCCCGGCTGACGGGGATGCCCATACGCTGGATCGACGCACTGTTTACGGCTCTTCTCGCGGTCACCATTGCCATTGCAGCACGGACGATTGGGGCGCTGATGGTTTCATCGCTGATGATTCTTCCCGTCGCCTGCGCGCTGTTTTTTACCAAAAGTTATAAGCATACGGTGTTTGTTTCCATGATTCTTGGGGATATTTTTGTTTTGTCCGGTTTAATTCTTTCCTATTATCAGGGGCTGAAGCCGGGGGGAGCGATTGTCATGATTGGAATTTGTGCTTTTGCTCTTTGCTGGGTTGCGCGTTTCATCATACGTCCGCGCGAAACGCGGGAAGCTGAGGATACGCCATTGAAGCCTCTTTCGGATATGTAAGAACGAGACGTGCCCGATGGAGGAAAGAGCGGAGATGTTAAAGTAAACATGTTAAAGTCAAAAAGGTGGCTTCCCACATGGTGTCATGTGGGAAACCACCTTTGTTTTTTCTCCGCAAAACGGCTGCATTTCCGCACCGCAGAGGGCAGATGCCATGCGGATGAAATCAGGCGTTTTTGATCTGATCGATCAGCGCTTTGAAGTCTTCCGGCTGATGAATGGCCATCTCTGAAAGCATCTTGCGGTTAATCATGATGTTATGCTTTTTCAAGCCGCTCATAAATGTGGAATAATTGATCCCATTGGCGCGGCAAGCCGCATTGATGCGGGCAATCCAGAGACGGCGGAACGATCTTTTGCGCTGTTTACGTCCAACATAAGCATAGGAAAGAGATTTGATGACTGCTTGTTTGGCCGTACGATACAGTTTTGATTTAGCACCAAAGTATCCTTTGGCTTTTTTTAGAACATATTTATGTGTTTTCTTGGCATTAACGCCACCCTTTACACGTGCCATCCTTCATCCTCCTTTTAGCGCGGCAGCATCTTATCGATGCGCTTCATATCACTGCGACTGACCAACGAAGACTGACGAAGGTGACGAATCCGTTTTCCGGTATAGCCGCCGGTCATGTGACTCTTTCCGGCATGATAGCGTTTCAGCTGGCCTGATCCCGTGCGCTTGAAGCGCTTGGCGGAACCGCGGTGCGTTTTCATCTTTAATTTCGCTCCCATGGATGACTCCTTTATTTTTCATGTTTCGGCGCGAAGAACATGACCATGCTTCGGCCTTCCATCTTTGGCGCTTTATCGACCTGACCGACTTCGCTGACCAGCTCTGTCACGCGATCAAGCACCTCTTTTCCTTGTTCCGTATGGCCCAGTTCACGGCCGCGGAACCGAACGCTGACCTTGACCTTGTCGCCCTCTTCTAGGATTTCGAACACTTTTTTTGATTTCGTTTCCAAATCATGGTCATCGATGCGTGGACTGAGGCGGATTTCCCGCGTCTCGGAATTTTTTTGGTTTTTCCGCTGCTCTTTTTGCTTTTTGAGCGTCTCGTAACGATACTTTCCATAATCCATCAGCCGACAGACAGGCGGTTCGGCATTGGGGGAAAGAAGCACCAGATCCAGGTGTTTCTCTTCTGCTAATGCATTAGCCTCATTGATGGATACAATTCCCAGCTGCTCACCATCCTGATCGATCAGCCGGACCTCTTTTGCACGGATCTGCTCGTTGATTGCAAGTTCCTTGATAGCGCACCTCCCGTGTGAACTAAAAAAAGCGGGCAACGCCCACTCCTCAAACACAACCAAACACTCCAACCAGCGGATTGAAGCGTTGCGCTTTTCAGAAATAACCGAAAACCTTCAGGCGGTCGGTGAGAGTGGACTCTTCTTGAACGCAGATATCATAAGGGAAAACACGGTTGATGTCAAGTTTATTGATCGCGCTGTCCCGGAATGGGGCAGAATAAGGT